>NZ_CP029347.1:2571956-2893451 GCF_003143555.1 Saliniradius amylolyticus | reverse complement strand
CGTGCAATTGGCTGTCAAAGTCGATACGGCCTTTCATCAGGCGCACCAGTTCCTGACAGATAGACAGACCTAAACCCGTGCCCTGATAGTGCCGGTCTCGTGAAGACTCAAGTTGTGAGAAGGCTTTAAAGAGCTTCTCTTGTTCGTTTTCCCCGATACCGATACCGGTGTCTTCAACGATAAAGTCCATGCGGTAGCGCGTTTCGTCGATTTGCTGACCACTGGCGGCAAGGCGCACATGCCCCTGATGGGTAAATTTAATTGCATTACCCACCAAATTAATCAGGATCTGGCGAATGCGTATTTCATCGCCTAGCAGTTTTTCCGGCAAGGCCTGCCAGTCGCAGATAAAGGTCAGATTTTTATTAAACGCCGACTGTGCCATCAGCCGGGCCACGTCTTCCAGCATCTGGGTTGGCTGGAATATTGTTTGCTGCAGTTCCAGCTTGCCCGCCTCAATCTTGGAGAAATCCAAGACATCGTTAATGATATTGACCAGATTCTGCGCCGAGGTCTTGATGATAGTGACATGCTCTTTTTGTTCCCGGGTCAGGGGAGACTGATCTAGCTCATCGGTGAATCCCAGGATGGCGTTTAACGGGGTGCGGATCTCATGGCTCATATTGGCCAAAAACTGAGATTTTACAGCGCTGGCCTGAATGGCCTCTCGCCGCGCAATGTCCAGGTGAGCATTTTTCTCCTCAATGATTTCCAGGTTATTCTGTAAATCATCGGTGGCATCCTGAACCAGGTTGCTCATCCGGGTGTTTAACTTATCCATCAGGGCGAAGGAAAACAGGCCGGCTTCGATAAAAACGCCTACCTGAAAGCAGTAGGTTGTGGTGGCGTTGGAGGGCAGCAGGCCCAAGAGGCTGAACACGCCCACCAAAGCTGCGGTCAGCAGGATACTCCAGGCCACGATAAAGTATTTTGCCGGGTTAAAGCGATCCACATAGCTTACGTAGCCGGCATACAAAAAGGCGATGATGCCGGCGGTGCCTAAGGCCAGAGATATACCACTGCGTAAGTCTGGTGGAATGAAGTCGGTGGAGGACAGCAAAATATGCACCAGGCTAAGAGTGACAAGGGTATAAATAATACGAGCCACTTGCGTTGCCCGTTCCCCTAAGTCCAGGAATGTAAGCGTAAAAAAAGCCGCTGTGATGGTCATCAGCGATGAGAGGATATCTGTGTGTTGCAATAGCCATTGGATATTGGGTCCGCTTGCAAACAGCTGTAAATGGCCTCCCCACAGTAGCTGCCAGCAGATCACAGAAATCAGATACAGGCAGTAGGCCAACAGGCTGAGGTCTCTGGTCTTGGCAAGTAAGCTGGTGTTGTATAACAGCAAGATCAGCAGAGCCCCGTAAAAGCCCCCCCACAGCAGGTTGTCGATAGTCGTAGCTCTGTGGTGCTGCTGTTCTGACATCAGGGTGACGGGCACGATCCTGGCCTCGCCAATAGAGCGCACCCGAAGGTAAATATCCAACGGAACGGCTCTGGGCAGCCGTGCCTCAAGAGTGGGTAGGCGGTACAGCTGAAGGCCCTGACTCTTGCCCTGATGACTCTCGGCGATGATCTCACCGTCTTTGACCACATAAAGATCCACTTCGTCGTTCTGGGCATAATTGACATCCAGCACCCATTGCTCGGTACTGCTGGCATTGGTGACTTGTGCATACAGCCACAAGGTTTCGTTGCCAAAGCCGTAATTAGGGTTGGTGGTCGGTGGCCAGTCGAAATCCCCTTTGCGAGTGATGGCATCCTCAATGGTTAACTGGTCCTTGGGGGCGGGCAGAATCTTCACCCTATCGTCCAGCGAAAACAGATCCTCCCGGTCAAATAGCTGAAGCGGGTTAGCTTGCGCCTTCGCGTTGGGGGAGGGTACCGATAACAGAATCAGGCAAAGGAGCCCAGCGATTAAGGACCTATTTGCGTGCCAAACGGCTGTGAGATGACCAGACCCCAATGCAGGTAACTCCTTTTAAAATGATTATTATGGCGTCGATGCTACTGAGCACTTTAGCATATTATCATTCGGCGTTTTATGAACAGCGTTGATCGGGTTTTGAGCCTGACGGCGAATCAGGTAATCTAACCGCACTTCTTGTCAGTCAGAGTCAGTCTATGAGTCAGGAAATCAGCATTAGTGAAGATGGGGTGGAGCAACTGCCTCTGCGGCGCTTCACCGAAGATGCCTATTTGAATTATTCCATGTATGTGATCATGGACCGGGCCTTGCCCAATATAGCCGACGGCCTGAAACCGGTGCAACGGCGTATTATTTATGCCATGTCTGATTTGGGCCTGACCGCCACGGCCAAGTATAAAAAGTCGGCCCGGACCGTAGGGGATGTGCTGGGTAAGTTCCACCCGCACGGTGACTCCGCCTGTTATGAGGCCATGGTGCTCATGGCTCAGCCTTTTACCTACCGGTATCCACTGGTGGATGGTCAGGGAAACTGGGGGGCGCCGGACGATCCTAAATCATTCGCCGCGATGCGTTACACCGAGGCTCGCCTGTCCAAGTTCAGTGAGGTGTTACTGGGTGAACTTGGGCAGGGGACGGCTGATTGGATCCCGAATTTTGACGGTACCCTCAACGAGCCTAAAACGCTGCCAGCTCGCTTACCGCATATCCTGCTTAATGGCATTACTGGTATTGCGGTAGGCATGGCCACCGATATTCCGCCCCATAATGTCAGAGAACTGGCGGAGGCCTGCGCCCATATTCTGACCCACAAAAACACCACCGTTGACGATCTGGCCGAGTTTGTTCCCGGACCGGACTACCCGACAGAAGCGGAAATCATCACACCTAAGGCCGATCTCGCCAAGATTTATCAGACTGGCCGCGGCTCTATCAAGGCGCGGGCAGTGTACGGTGAGGAAAATGGCGAAATTGTGATCACGGCCCTGCCCCACCAGGCCTCGGGCGCCAAAGTATTAGAGCAGATAGCCGCCCAGATGCAGGCCAAGAAGCTGCCCATGGTCAGTGACTTGCGGGACGAATCAGATCACGAGAGCCCGACCCGGCTGGTAATTACCCCGCGTTCCAATCGCGTGGACACTGAACAGTTGATGCAGCACCTGTTTGCGTCCACCGATTTGGAGAAAAACTATCGGGTTAACCTGAATATGATCGGCCTCGATGGTCGTCCTCAGGTGAAAAACCTATTGGAGATCCTCAAGGAATGGTTGGTATTCCGCAAAGACACCGTTACACGACGGTTGCAGTACCGACTGGATAAGGTGTTGGCGAGGCTGCATATTCTGGAAGGTCTTTTGGTGGCCTATCTGAATATTGACGAGGTGATTGAGATCATCCGCAGCGAGGACAAGCCCAAGCCGGTACTGATGGAGCGTTTCGGACTGAGTGACAAGCAAGCCGAAGCCATCCTTGAATTAAAGCTGCGTCATCTGGCCAAGCTTGAAGAGATGAAAATTCGCGGTGAACAGGACGAACTAGAACAGGAGCGGGATAAGCTGCAAGGTATTCTGGGTTCGGAAACCAAGTTGCGAAATTTGATCAAAAAAGAAATCCTGGCCGATGCCGAGACCTACGGTGATGAGCGCCGCTCACCCATCGTTCAGCGCGCCGAAGCCCGCGCCCTGTCGGAAAAAGAACTGGTGCCTTCTGAACCGGTGACCGTGATTATTTCGGAAAAAGGTTGGGCTCGCTGCGCCAAGGGCCACGATGTCGATGCCCCGAATATGAACTACAAGGCCGGGGATAACTATCTGGCCAGCGCCAGGGGGCGTTCCAATCAACCGGCGGTGTTCCTGGATTCTTCCGGGAGGGCTTTTGCCTGTGATGCCCATACGTTACCTTCGGCCCGAAGTCAGGGCGAGCCGCTAACCGGTCGTTTTAGTCTGGTTGCCGGAGAAACTTTCGAGCATGTGGTGATGGGGGCCGATGACGATGCCTACCTTATCGCCTCTGATGCCGGCTACGGCTTTGTCGGGCGGTTTGCCGATATGGTCAGTAAGAATAAAAACGGTAAGGCTTATTTAACCCTGCCGACCGCCGCCAAGGTACTGCCGCCCATAAGGGTCACTAACCCCGACAGTGACTGGGTGCTGGCGATCTCCAACGAAGGACGGATGCTGATGTTCCCGCTCAAGGAACTGCCCACTCTGGGTAAGGGTAAAGGCAATAAGGTGATCAATATCTCCGGCGCCAGGGCTAAATCCAGAGAGGAGTACGTGAAGCTGCTTTCCATTGTGCCCGAGGGAGCCAGCGTTAAGGTTTACGCCGGTAAGCGCGGCATGACCCTGAGCGCCTCAGATTTGGAGCACTTCCAGGGGGAACGGGGCCGTCGCGGTCACAAGCTTCCACGTGGCCTGCAACGCGTGGATGACGTGGAAGTAATGGTGGCGGACACAGGGGCTCAGGCTGAGCCGAGCGTTGCCGAGGACTCAGAGGGGCAGTAAGTCTGCCCCTTATCGTCTAAAACTGGTAGCGGACACTGACGGTAAGAAGATCATTGTCGTCCAGTTGCTCTATGCTGCCCTCAAGTTGAATACGCTGGGAGACTTGCCAGCCACCGCCAATGGCCCAGCCAAACTCTTCTGTATCCAGAGTTAGGCCGCTTCCTTCGTTTCTGGCTTCAAGGCGACCGAACTGAGGGGCGGCATAAACAAATCCTTGACCAAAATGATACTGCACTTTTAACGACAAAATGGAGATATGTTCCAACTCCGCTTCGACAAGGAGTGATGTCATTTCTTTATCTACGCCAAAGCCATAGCGAAACTCAGGGGTCAACATCCACTGCGTGTTCTCAATTTGCATAGGATGGCTGACGCTGAGCATCACGACCTCAAAATCGGTTTGAGCTTGAGAGACCTGGCCGTAGACGCCTCCCAGCGACCAATCATCGGCGGCAGCAGTGTTAAGACTAACGCTAATGAGTAATAAGACGGAAAGAATAGAGCGGCGCATTTGATTCTCCCTGTTGATGTCTGGGCTTCCGTTTGGTTGCGGATTGGCGCATAGGAGACGTAGGCATGCAAACGTAATGGCATTGCTGCGAGTCGTGCTATGCTTGGCTGAAAGGCGATACAAGGCCGTATAACAAGAACAGGAGCAGCTGTGTGTTTCGCTTACGCGCGGTAGACAGAATTACCTTTATTATCGAACGCCAACTGGTCAAAGGGGCAGGCTATCAGTTAGCTGTGGTGGCCGCTGCCATCGGCCTGGTGTCCTTGCTGGGTGGTTTATTGGTTCAGCCGGTGAATCCGGACAGTAATATGGCGGAGAATGTCTGGTGGGCATTTTTACGGCTGACCGACCCGGGTTATCTGGGTGATGACGTGGGGGGGTGGCGACGGGTGGTATCCACCCTTCTGACCATCAGCGGCTACGTGCTGTTTATGGGTACGCTGGTGGCGATCTTAACCCGCTGGCTGATCGGGGCCATGACCAACCTGGAGCGAGGTCTGACCCCGGTCTCTGCAAGACGTCACGTGGTGATTCTGGGGCTGGATAACCGCACCGCTTCGATGATCCGACAGTTAATGGATGGCGAGCGGGGCAAGCGGCATTTCGAACAGCTGTACAACATCAAGAAGATGCTTCTGGTGGTTTTGGCCGAGGAAGTGGATGCCACGGTATCTCAACGTCTGAAAGTGGACGCGCAGCTGAGTACCGTTCATGGGCGTGATGTGATTCTGCGCTCCGGCAGCGCGATGCAGCCGGAGGCGCTGCATCGGGTGGCGAGTCTGGATGCGGAGGTGATTTTACTGCCCCGGCAGCAGGATCAGAGCGAAACCGGCGTGGGGGCCGATATTGAAACCATCAAGGTGTTGATGTCGTTAAGTGCCCAGGGCGAGCTTTCTCATCGTTCATTGCCGCGCATCGTGGTGGAGATGGGCGACGGCAATCGCAACTCGGTGGCCCAGCGGGCCTATAAGGGGCCCATGGAAATCGTCACCACCGACAAGATCATCGGCCGTATGTTGGCGCAGTGTCTGTTGTGTCCCGGTTTTTCCGAGCTGGGAATGGAGGTGCTTTCCAACGATGAAGGCAGCGAATTCTATATGCGCTCCGCCGAACCCTTTAGGGGGCAGACCCTGGCCCAGGCCAGTCAGTACTTCAGTCAGAGTATCTTGTGTGGCTATCGCCGCTCGGACAGCGAGGCGGCGACAATCGGTCTTTCTGCCAATGCTGATGCTGTCCTGGAAGCGGAGGATAGTCTGATTCTGTTGGCGCGGGACTATTCACAGTCACAGGCGGATACCTCAGCCAGCCGTCCGGCAACGGTTCCCGTAGCCGATCCCA
This sequence comes from Saliniradius amylolyticus, assembly GCF_003143555.1. Lineage (NCBI taxonomy): Bacteria > Pseudomonadati > Pseudomonadota > Gammaproteobacteria > Alteromonadales > Alteromonadaceae > Saliniradius > Saliniradius amylolyticus. The sequence goes on along the minus strand of NZ_CP029347.1, from coordinate 2,887,168 downwards.
AACCTCTGGTTGAAAGCGTTGTGCCTCTGCGCCACCGACGCATTCTGGTGTTGGGGTGGAACGATCATCTCCCCATGCTGGTGGAGGAGCTCACCGCCTATCAAGGCCATGAGTTTGAGCTTACGGTTATCTCTACCATACCGACGGTGGAGCGCCAGCGAGTCATGGAACAGAGGCTGGGTGAGATTAACGACAGGGTCAGGGTGACCCATGTTGAGAAGGATTATACCCTTGAGGGTGCCATCCGGCGGCTCAAGCCGGGCAGTTATGATCATATTCTGCTGTTGTACAGCGATCGGCTGTTATCCAGTGAAGAGGCGGATGCCCGGGTTCTGCTAGGTTTGATGTTGTTAGAGGAAATCGTGCCACCGGCACCTGAAGGGCCGCACATCCTGGTGGAGCTCAGTGATCCGGCCAACGAAAGCTTCCTGGAGCGCCATAACGGCGATGTATTGATCAGCCCCATGATCATCAGTCACCTGATGGCACTGATTGCCATTCGCCCGCAATTAAATGGTGTGATTGAGAGTCTGTTTAGCGCCAGGGGCGGCTCTCTGGCCTATCGGGAAGGCAGCCACTATGGATTGGAGGGGCAACACAGTTTCGCTCAACTACAGCAGGCCGCCAATGAATTTGGCGAAACTCTGTTGGGTTACTACAGGGATAAAGCCTCTGGTTTGCAACTCAACCCCAAAGCAGACCAGCCCATTGACCTTGATGCGGGCAATCGACTGGTAGTGATTACGGCTGCGAACTAGCTGGCCTCGGCTTTGGTCAGCAAAGAGTGCATGACTTTGTTAAAGGCCTTCATCCACTGGGGACAGAACTGGCTTTCGGCGATACGGTTAATCTCCACCACGGCGCGTTTTTTGGGGCGCTTGGTGTGAGTATCGTGGGCGCGGGAATGGGTCAGTGCGTCGAAGGTATCCACGATGCCCAGTAGCTTGGCTCCCTCACAAATGTCATCGCCTTTGAGGGCCAGGGGGTAGCCTTTGCCGTCCATGCGCTCATGATGTTGCAGTACGATCTTTCTCGCTTCATTCCATTGGTCCAGATGCTCCAGCAACCGGGCGCTCTTATACACATGGGAGCGCATCAGGTTAAATTCGGCTTCTTTGAGCGGCCCGGTCTTGTGCAATAACTCCAGTGGCATAAAGGCCATACCAAAGTCATGAACATAACAGGCCACCGCCAGCTGGCTCGGGTCTACCGGATTGCCGCGAATCTTGTTGATAAACAGTGCCAGCCGGGCAATGCGATCGCTGCGTCCCTGCCAGTATCGGGAGCGTCGCTCGATCGGCTCCATTAGCTCCCGGAAGAACAGGATATCCTGCTGGATACTGTCCTGGTGGGCTTCCAGGCCGATATTATCCAGAGTTTCGCGCTCTGAGGCGCGTGCCTGTTCCGGCGTCGGCGTATCGGCATCCCGGGCATCGAGCGTCGGGTCCAGTAGCAGCACACATTCGGCCAGCAGCTTTTCGTGCTCAGTACTATTGTCTGGAGTAATTCGGGCGATGTGGCGTACCAGGTGCCCATGCAGTTCATCGTCGTAGTCGGCTTTGCCGCTTTCTTTACAGCTCTCGACAAACAGTTTAACCCTGTCCATGGTGAGCAAAACAAGGTCGCTCATGGTGCTGGTATAGGCGATTTTCCCCTGACGCAGATAGTCGAGCAGATCTTCCACATGCTGGAGCAAGGGGATCAAGGGTGTGAAGTTTACCAGTCCCAGATCGCCTTTGATGGTGTGGATGGAGCGAAACAGTGCACGCTGTAATTCGTTATCCTCCGGGGATACTTCCAGTTCGATCAGTGTCTGCTCGCTCGTTTCGTAAAGTTCGTTAATCTCTTCGAGCAGGTCGTTAAGAATGTCGTCGTCCAGATCGTCCAGTGTGAAAGTTTGCATCGAAAAGGGTTGCCTCTTTGTGTCTTGGCCAAGCAAGGAAATGACTGATCAGAGATGATACAGACATAAAAACCGGTATACTCGGCCGCAATTAGAAAACTGCGGAGTTCTGAGTGCTTATACTAATTCGCCTGCCGGTAATTTTCACCTACTTCATACTGATCAATCTGGTCTTTTTGTTGATTTGTGTGGTGCGCCCCTTTCACAAGAATAATGTGATGCTGGGCTCAAAGATGTACGCTTCTATGGCCCCTTTGTTTGGCGTCAGGGTCAAACTGAGGGTATCGGATAAGGTGAAAAAGGGCGGCCCTTATGTGTATATCGGCAATCACCAGAACAGCTACGACATCGTGACCATCTGTAAGGCCACCCAGCCGGGCACGGTGACGGTAGGCAAAAAGAGCCTGGTATGGATCCCGGTGATGGGCTGGATGTACTGGTTGTCGGGGAATATTCTGATCGACCGTAAGAACAGTACCAAAGCCCGGGGTACTATTGCCCAGACGGTGGCGAAGATCCGCCGCAGAGGCATCTCGGTATGGCTCTTTCCTGAAGGCACGCGCAGTTATGGTCGCGGCCTGTTGCCCTTTAAAACCGGTGCCTTTCGTATTGCTAAGGAAACCAAGGAACCGGTGGTGCCTATTTGTGCCAGCAGCTTGCACGACAAGATTCGTCTCAATCGTTGGAACAATGGCACCGTGCTGGTCAGTGTGGGCGAGCCCGAAGTGGTGGATGACAGTCGTACTCTGAAGGAATGGGCAACACACTTTCATGGCCAGATGGCCCATGAGATTCAATTGCTCGATAAAGAGGTCGAAGCACTCGATAAAGGCCGCTAAAATAGCGGCCTATCCAAATGCCAAGGAGCACACAGCATGTCAGACAAGCAAGAGTGGTATGAGTTTAATCGCGAAACCATTGAAGCGTTAACGGAGGATGGCTCCGATCTCAGCCAGCCCCACACTATTGAATACCATCTTGCCAGCACCGATTTCGACAAGCTGGAAAAAGCCGCCGTGGATGCCTTTAAAGCCGGTTTTGAGGTTACTGACGCCGAAGAGCTGGAACTTGACGACGGCGCACTGGTGCTGTGCTTCGATGCGGTGGTAGAACGTGAATTGACGCTGGCCACCCTTAACGCCGATACCGACAAGCTGCTTGCCATCGCCGACAAACACGGGGTGGAATACGATGGCTGGGGCACCTATTTCGTCGAGCCCAAAAGTTAATCGCGAGTGTTGGTTTGAGTCGTTGTCAGCGGAATGACCTTCGAATGACGCTTATCGGTGTACATGTGCTGGTCCGCTTGCGCCATCAGCTCCTTAATACTGGTGTCCTGGCCCTGGTAAATGGCATACCCCATACTGATTGAAGGTCGTATTGTCTTTGAGTGCCAGTTCAGCTCGTTGGCTTCCACATGCTGTTTCAGTTTAGCCAGAACGCGGTTAACCTTTTCTGGTTCGGCAAGCCGGTTGAGAATCAATACAAATTCATCCCCCCCAATGCGGGTGACAAAGTCTGACGAACGTAGTCCGCCTTTAAAAGACTGGGCCACCAGTTTGAGTAGCTCATCGCCGGCTTCATGGCCAAAGGTGTCGTTGACGACTTTAAACCCATTCAGGTCCAGATTCACCAGAGTAAATCGGGACGAATGAGACTTACCTTTGACCATTTCTTCCAGTCGTGACATCAGGAATCGGCGATTGGGCAGACCAGTGAGTTCGTCGTGCAAGGATACCTTGTGGGCTGCGTTGTATGCGCGGACGAACAGTATGGAAGACAACAGTACCAGCACGGCAATCAGACTGCCGAGCAATCGCACCCGATCTCTGGCGGTGGCAATTGCGGCAACGTTTGACAGTTGGTAGTTAACGGCCATTTGCCAAGTCCCGCTTGGCAGCTGTATGGTGAATGTTGCCTCGGGCTTCTGAAACAAGGCTGGATCGCCGTAAAACACCTCTCCCTGGGCGCCCATGCCGTCTTTCCCCCTCAGGGCAACGCTGGCTCCTTCGATACCCTCAAAATCAGCCAGCGCCATCAACTTATCAAAGTTCAGAACGACACTAACGGTACCCCAATAGTTTTGATTCTCCGGGTAGTCCTCGAAAATAGGAAAACGAGCAATAAGCGCGACACCGCCTTGCACCAGCTCTAATGGACCGGCGATAAAGACGTCTCCGCTGGTGCGTGCCGCCATAACGGTTTTGTATTGTTCAGGACGAGTCCGGAAGTCCAGGCCGATGGCCTTTTCGTTGCCCTCTAAAGGGTAAACATTGGAGATAACATCATCGGGCGCAATACCGACATTACGGGCCAGCTGGCCCTTGCGAACGAGTTTATCGGCAATGGCAAACCAGTTCTCAACCGCGGCATCCGGATCGATGGTTATCACGGTTGAGAGACTGTCGGCCAGATACGTATCGCGGAATAAAGCGGCCTCAAGTTCGGATTTGGCAGCGAGTAACTGATTACGCACCAGAGATTGTTGTTGCTGTCGTTCTTCACCGGCGTAAAGGGAGGCCAGCTTTTCGACAGTATAAAACGAGGCGTAAAGGTAGCAGGCGACAAGTGCTACGTAGAACCAAGATGTTTTAGTTGATTTCATGGCTTACACCTCCAATATAACAACACTTATAGATCAATAACGTCGGTTTGGATTGTTCTGTTGATAAAAAAAGAGCGCCTTGCAGGCGCTCTGAGAATTACAGTGATTCGATGGTGTGTTTCTGCTCCCTGAGCTTATCCATCTGCAACTGGAACTCTTCCAGCTTGGCTTTTTCCTTTTCGATTACCGCCTCGGGCGCCTTGCTGACAAAGTTGTCATTGCTAAGCTTACCCTGAGTGCGTTGGTAATCCTTATCGAGTTTATCCAGTGCTTTGTTAATACGGGCCAGCTCTGCCTCTTTGTCGATAAGCCCCGCCATGGGGATCAGTACTTCCATTTCGCCCACCAGGGCAGAGGCCGACGGCGGTCCTTTATCATCATCGGCCAGCAGGGTGATGTCCTCTAACCGGGCCAGTTTGCTGAGCAACACCTGAGTATCGTTCAGTCGACGTTTGTCTTCGCTTGAGGCATTGCGCAGCAGTACCGACAGTGGCTTATTGGGTGAGATGTCCATCTCGCCACGAATATTACGCACGCCTACGATCACCTGTTTGACCCACTCAAGGTCGGCTTTGGCAGCGTCGTTTTGTTTGGCCGGGTCTACTTCTGGGAAAGGCTGGATCATAATGCTGTCGCCTTCAACACCGGCTAATGGTGCCACACGCTGCCAGATTTCATCGGTGATATAAGGCATAAAGGGATGCATCAGACGCAGCAGGCTTTCCAGCACGTTCACCAGGGTGTGGCGGGTGCCACGCTTTTGCGCCTCGCTGCTGGCCTCGGAGTTCAGAATTGGTTTTGACAGCTCCAGGTACCAGTCGCAGAACTGGTTCCAGGTGAACTCGTAAACGGCCTGTGCGGCTAAATCGAAGCGATAGCTTGCAATGGCTTTCTCGAACGTTTGCACCGTGTCCTGGAAGCGACTCCAGATCCACTGATCCGGCAAGCTCAACGACAGTTCGCCGCCGTTGGCGCCGGTATCCTGTTCCTCGGTATTCATCAGCACAAAGCGCGAGGCGTTCCACAACTTGTTGCAGAAGTTACGGTAGCCTTCCACCCGGCCCATATCAAAGTTGATGTCCCGGCTGGTGGAGGCCATGGCCGCAAAGGTAAAGCGCAGTGCGTCGGTGCCATAGGCTTCGATGCCGTCCGGGAACTGCTTACGGGTGCGCTTGGCAATCTGCTCGGCTTTTTTCGGCTGCATCAGGCCTTTGGTGCGTTTTTCCACCAGGGCTTCCACATCGATGCCGTCAATCAGGTCGATGGGGTCCAACACGTTGCCCTTGGACTTGGACATCTTGTTGCCCTGCTCATCCCGGATCAGGCCGGTGATGTAGATCTCCTTAAAGGGGATTTGACCGGTAAATTTCTTGGTCATCATGATCATCCGGGCGACCCAGAAGAAGATGATGTCAAAGCCGGTCACCAGTACCGATGTGGGAAGGAAGGTTTCCAGTTCCGGGGTTTTCTCCGGCCAGCCCAAGGTAGCAAAGGGCCACAGCGCCGAGGAGAACCAGGTATCTAGTACGTCGTCGTCCTGAGTCAGAGTGACATCATCGCCCAAGGAGTGCTTGTTGCGTACCTCGGCTTCGTCACGACCCACATAGACCTTGCCGTGATCGTCGTACCAGGCCGGAATACGGTGACCCCACCAAAGCTGACGGGAGATACACCAATCCTGAATGTTGTACATCCACTGATAGTAAGTCTTGTCCCAGTTCTCTGGCACAAACTTGATCTCTCCGGATTCCACCGCCTCGATGGCCGGCTTTGCCAGCGACTCTACCGCTACATACCACTGGTCGGTCAGGTAGGGTTCGATGACCGCATTGGTGCGATCGCCCCGGGGCACCTTAAGTTTATGGTCTTCCACTTTCACCAAAAAGCCCTGAGCCTCCAGATCGCTGACCACTTTTTCCCGTGCATCGAAGCGGTCCAGCCCGCGATAGGCGTCTGGCACCTGGTCATTCATCTTGGCGTCTGGCGTGAGCAGGTTGATCATCTCAAGGTTGTGACGCTTGCCGATCTCGTAGTCATTAAAATCGTGCGCAGGGGTGATTTTCACGCAACCGGTGCCGAACTCCATGTCTACATAGTCATCGGCGACGATCTTGATCAACCGGTCGGTAAGCGGCAGTTTGACTTCCTTTCCGATCAAGTCCTGATAACGCTCATCATCCGGATGCACGGCCACGGCAGTGTCGCCCAGCATGGTCTCGGGGCGGGTGGTGGCCACGACCAATTCACCACTGCCATCGGCCAGTGGATAGCGCATATGCCACAGGTGGCCCTTTTCTTCTTCATTGAGCACTTCCAGATCGGATACGGCGGTGTGCAATACCGGGTCCCAGTTTACCAGCCGCTTGCCGCGATAGATCAGACCTTCGTCATACAGCTGGACAAAGACCTCCTTGACCGCATTGGACAGGTCGTCGTTCATGGTAAAGGCTTCGCGCTCCCAGTCCGGGCTGGTGCCCATGCGACGCATCTGTGAGGTGATGGTGCCGCCAGAGTGCTCCTTCCACTCCCAGATCTTGTCAACAAAGGCTTCCCGACCCAGGTCGTGGCGGGTTTTGCCTTCGGCATTCAGTTGGCGCTCCACCACCATCTGGGTGGCGATACCCGCGTGGTCGGTACCCGCCTGCCATAAGGTATTGTCGCCCTTCATGCGGTGATAGCGGGTTAGCGCATCCATGATGGTGTGTTGAAAGGCGTGTCCCATGTGCAGGGAGCCGGTCACATTCGGCGGGGGCAACAAAATACAGTAGGGGTCGCCCTTGCCGCTGGCGCGGAAATAGTGGTTCTGCTCCCATTGTTGGTAGCGCTGTTGTTCGATATTTTGTGGATTAAATGTCTTATCCATAGTGATTACTCGCTTAAACTGCTGGCCGGCTGGGTGTCCAGTTGGCACCCGGCGCTACGATAGGCTTTGTAGCGCTCCCGGGCCCGCTGTTTTAATTCGTCTTCGACCGGCACAAAATCGTAGATCTGCCGGAATCGGTTCAGGTTGTCGGGGATGGACGAGCTGAGGTTGATCAGCACAGGCTGACGCGGTGACTCCGCTAACTGCCAGGTAATCTCCACCGGTGTCCCTTTTTTTGGCCCTTCTCCCTGTAAGTTATGAGGGATAAAGCGTTCCGCCGGGCGCTGCCATAGCAACTCGTCCAGTATTTCTGCCTGCGCCTGTGTGGCACATAGGATCAGACACGGCTGGCGTTGACTGTAACTGCGCGCCGCTAAATGACAAGCCAGCGCATAAGACGCTGGCTCATCCTTTTGGCCCTGCTCATCCAGCAGGTAAAAACAGACTCTGGGCATGACGCTTAGTCTTCCGTCTCCACACCGGCCCGGTTCATCAGAAACTGGGTCAGCATGGGAACGGGACGGCCGGTGGCGCCTTTGTCTTTACCGGTTTTCCAGGCGGTACCGGCGATGTCCAGATGGGCCCAGTTATACTTACGGGCGAATCGGGACAGGAAGCACGCAGCGGTGATGGTACCGGCTGGACGACCACCGATGTTCGCCATATCGGCGAAGGGGCTTTCCAGCATTTCCTGATAGTCGTCCCACAGTGGCAAGCGCCAGGCCCGGTCACTGCTTTGCTCAGAGGCGTTAATCAGCTCATGAGCCAGTGGATTATGGGTGCTGAGCATGGCCGAGGCATGCGCGCCCAGGGCGATCACGCAGGCACCGGTTAGGGTGGCCACATCCACCACCGTATCCGGGTTAAAGCGCTCCACGTAAGTCAGGGCGTCGCACAGCACCAGTCGGCCCTCGGCGTCTGTGTTCAGCACTTCCACCGTCTGGCCGGACATCGTGGTTAATACGTCGCCCGGGCGATAGGCATTGGCGTCAGGCATGTTTTCACAGCCTGCCAGGACGCCGATAACATTGATGGGCAGATTCAGCTCGGCAATGGCCTTCATGGTGCCTAAAACACCGGCCGCACCGCCCATATCGTATTTCATCTCATCCATACCCGCGCCCGGCTTTAAGGAGATGCCGCCGGAATCGAAGGTCAGGCCTTTACCTACCAGTACAATCGGCGCCTGAGAATCCGGACCGCCTTTGTGGTGGATGATGGTCATGATGGACTCATTTTCAGAGCCGCGGCCCACCGCCAGGTAGGAGTTCATGCCCAGGTCGGCCATCTGCTTTTCATTTACCGACTCGATGCTCACCGAGTTATGCTCTTCAGCCAGCTTATTGCCTTGCTCCAGTAGATAGGCTGGATTGCAGATGTTGGGGGGCATATTAGCCACATCCCGGGTCAGTTGCACGCCCTTGGCGATAGCTAAACCGTGCTGGACTGCCCGCTCACCGACGTGCAGTTCGCGACGGGTGGGCACATTAAAGACAATCTTACGCAGAGGTCGACGGGGTTCGTCTTTTTTGGTTTTTAACTGAGTGAAGCTGTACAGCGACTCGTTGGTGGTTTCCACCGCCTGACGCACTTTCCAGTATGTGTCGCGACCCTTAACGTGCAGCTCGGTTAAAAAGCAGACCGCTTCCATGGAACCGGTTTCGTTGAGTGTGCTGATGGTCTTGGCGATAATTTGCTTGTACTGGCGTTCATCCAGTTCGCGTTCTTTGCCACAGCCAACTAATAGGACGCGCTCTCCCAGTACGTTAGGTACATGGTGTAGCAGCAACATCTGGCCTGTCTTACCTTCCAGATCGCCCCGACGCAACAGGTTGCTGATGTAGCCGCCGCTGATTTCATCCAGCTGTTCGGCCACGGCTGTCAGACGACGCGGCTCGAACACGCCGACGACGATGCAGGCGCTACGTTGCTTCTCCGGGCTACCACTCTTAACACTGAATTCCATGGAATACCTCGTTAACCGGTGTATGTTTGACACTCATCGTTTTATAATCAGGCCAGCGCTCACAGGGTAAAACTGTGAAAATAACAACTGGGTGCATGCAGTAAAAATGGTGATAAGTGCAAATTAAACTTGTTAAAACGCTAAGTTTACTTAAAAATTTACAGCATGCCACTAAAAAGGCGACTTTTCCTCTGGATCCGATGTGCTGATTTTCCGATATTTATTGAGAGAGACCCTGAAGTCCTCCACCGCCGTTTTCCTGGTTTTAATGGCGATTTTCATCCTGCAAAAGTTTGTGCGGGTACTGGCTGAGGCTTCCAGTGGTGATATTCCCGCCGGGCTGGTGCTGGGTTTTCTGGCGCTGAACATTCCGGTGCTGGCCTCGTTGATCTTACCGTTGGGCTTGTTTCTGGGCATCATGCTGGCGCACGGGCGCCTGTATGTGGACAACGAGATGGCGGTGATGCAGGCCTGCGGTATCAGTGAGTGGTATGTCACCCGTGTGATGCTGGTGCTGTCACTAATTCTGGCGGCACTCTCGGCTGGGTTGACCCTGTGGCTGGCGCCTCATGCGCTGGATGTCGAATATCAACTCGAGGAGCAACTTAGCGCCGAGTCAGGGTTGACCAGCTTGATTCCAGGGCGGTTCCAGGAAACCGGCAACCAAAAGGCGGTGCTGTTTGTGCATGAGGTGAGTGGCGAAGAAGGCCAACTGCAAAGGGTATTTCTGGCTCAGCAGCAGTCTCCCGAATCTGATCAACCCATGCGTATTATCTATGCTGATACCGGCGAGGTCGAAAAGCAGGCCGACGGCTCAGAGCAACTGATCCTCAAACAAGGGCGTCAGTACGAGGGCCAGCAACAGGCACTGGATTATCGCATCATTGAGTTTGACCGCTATCAGGTTCAAATTACCGAGCAGTCTCCTCAGCAACAAACCCGCAAACTCGCAGCCTATTCCACCCCCCAGCTATTGCAACAAGACACGCTGGAAGCCACAGCCGAATGGCAGTGGCGTCTGGCGATCCCGCTGAGCTTACCCTTGCTGGTGCTGATCGCGGTGCCGCTCAGTGCGGTCAATCCAAGGCAGGGGCGTTTTGGCAAGTTGTTTCCCGGCCTGCTGCTCTATCTGGGGTATTTTATGCTGCTGATGGCCGGGCGTAAGGTATTGGAGAACGGTAAAGTACCGGAAGTCATCGGCTTATGGTGGGTGCATGGCGTTGTGCTTGTGATTGGGGTGGTGCTGGTGATGAAAGGCCGGACTACTGGGGTGCGATTGCGGGCGCGGATGAAAGGAGGTCAGCGTGTTTAGAACCATCGATCTCTATCTGGGGCGGACGCTGCTGAGCACCACCTTTATCACTCTGTTTGTGTTGGTAGGCTTGTCGAGCCTGATTAAGTTTGTCGAGCAGCTTAAATATCTGGATCGGGGCAACTACGATATGACCACCGCAGGCATCTATGTGCTGTTGTCGGTGCCCAGGGAGTTGGAGCAGTTTTTCCCTATGGCGGCGTTGATTGGTGGCCTGGTGGGAATGGGCATGCTGGCCAGCCACTCCGAATTGGTGGTTATGCAGGCCGCCGGACAAAGCCGCCTGAACCTGGTGGGCTCGGCGATGAAGTCGGCCGCTCTGATGGCCTTGTGCGTGATGGCCATTGGTGAGTGGGTTGCTCCCCCCAGCGAAGCTAAGGCTAAGGAAATCCGCACTCAGGCGATTTCCGGTGGTAGCCTGTTTTCTTCCGAACGACTGGTTTGGGCCAAAGACGGTGACGACTTTGTCAGCCTCGGTGAGGTAGCGAATAAGGATGAGCTCAGGGATGTGAGTATTTACCGTTTTGATGAGCAACTGCAACTCGCTTCCATCGAACGTGCCGAGCGGGCGATCTTTGTGGAGGACCACTGGCAGTTGGAGAATGTCTATCGCACCCGATTCACGGAACAGAAGATTACTCAGACCTTCGATACCCAGCTGCACTGGCAGTCGGGGCTGACGCCGGATAAGCTGGGCGTGGTGAAGGTCAAGCCCGAAGCGCTGTCCATCGCCGGCCTCAGCGATTACCTCAATTATCTGCAAGCCAATAGTCAGGATGCCCGGCGCTATCAGTTGGCCTTTTGGCGCAAGGTGTTGCAACCTGTCACCGTGGCGGTGATGTTGCTGGTGGCCTTGTCCTTTATCTTCGGTCCTCTGCGTAGCGTGACCATGGGGGCAAGGATCATCATGGGCGTTTTAACCGGCTTTGGCTTCTTTGTGGCTAACGAAGTTTTCGGTCCGCTGAGTATGGTCTATCAGATGCCCGCCGTCGTGGGAGCCATAGCACCCAGCCTGCTGTTTGCTGGCATGGCGGTGTATTTGATTCGTCGCTAGGTCTGCTAAGGCAAGTAAGTGGGATAGGGGGTGCGCTTAAACGGTTGTAGCTCATACTTGGGCTGCAAAAAGGCCACCAAATCCACCAACTCGCTGACGGTCATGACATCATTATAATTTCGCATTAGTGATTGCCCACTTTCATCGAGAATGCTGTCTTTGCGATAGCCGCGGGCGATTTTATGGGATGGATTAATTACCGAAGTTAATAGCTCTGCATAGGTCTTGACCCGGTCGGTGTTGCCGCCTAAGCGGACCTTCCTTTCTAACGAAGAGTCGTATTGGCTGTCGTCATAGCCGTCCAGTTTATGACAGGCCAGACACTGGTACTTAATAAAGACTTGCTCACCTCGCTCGGCACTACCTTCTGGCAGACTAAATCCTCTTGGACTGTCGGGACCGGGCGTGCAGGCGTTGAAGAGGGTTGTGCTGAGAATAATAATCAAGCTCTGTCGGATCATGGTTTTTGTCCATAGTCTTTTCTATCACAAAGATAGTTAACCATCGCTGTCCCCGCCATTGAGCTGGATCAAGTTCAGAGCTGCTTCCAGGCGCGATGGTGATTGGCTTCCTTGGTCAGCACTAAGACCTCTGTGCCGCTAAGACGATCCTGCAGTGCCAGTTTGTTTTTAAAGTCCAGCAAGATCAGCAAGGTGCCCAAACCCAGTAGCGAGGTGATGGCTCTTAGTAAGGCGCGGCCATAGCCCATGGGTTTATCGGTGGTGCTGAAGATGCGCAGTCGCCAGGCGCGCATGCCGATGGTTTGACCGCCATTGCGCCAGAACCAGACAAAAAACAGCAATATCCAACCGCCGCACCAGAAACGTAGAATGTTGGTATACAAGGGGGACTGTTGAATCACATCTTTGCTGTGCTCGAAGCCGTGTTTGTCCAGCACGCCGTTTTCCAGCAGCACGATAAGTACCGTCAAGGCGATAAGGCCTGACACTACGCCAATGGCCACAGCCATCAGTGAGTCATAGACTATGGCCGCCAGTCGGCGCAGAAAGCTGGCACGGGGGAAAGGCGAAGTCGTCGAAGTCATAGCAAGGCTCGTCGGGGATTAAGGAGGCTTGATTGTAAATAAGCTCTGACCGGAGAGCCAGTAAAGTCCGGGTGATGTTAGTGTTTAACGTCTCCCTTAAAGCCCCAAAGGATAATATTTAATCAGTCACGAAGCTCGCAGAGACAAAAAACTTGCAAGCCCTAGTTGGCTGGTTATAATGCCAGCCCTCTGATACCAATGCCTTTATGGCAGTTCAGCTTCCCTCTATGCCCGGGTGGCGAAATTGGTAGACGCAGTGGATTCAAAATCCACCGGTAGCAATACCGTGCCGGTTCAAGTCCGGCCCCGGGCACCACTATTCTCTGACACACAACTCATAGACGATGCGTCTTAAGCTTTGAATTCATCTCCCAATTGTAAGCGAGCTGTGGGGATGCTAGCCTTTCGACATTCAGTCGTAAGGACATGAAGCAGGTGTTGAGTAAATTGTCAGTGATAGTGTTGGTGTTCAGCCTGAGCGTTCAGTCGCTGGGGTGGTCGATGCCGTCTGACAGCCATCACTCTGTTTCCGACCAGGCCCATCAGTGGCTTCATCATCTGGGACAGTCCCATACTCATGATGAGCATGATCAAACCCAATTTGAGATCAGCTACTCTGAGGCTGGTTTTGACCACAGTAACCCCCACCAGGATACCGGCACAGTCGCTATTATTGATTTGGTGGCGCTTCGCACCATAGAAAGGTCGCCGGGCCCTGCTATCGAAAGCATTGTGCCTAATTGGGCGCCCCCTGACCTCGAGTACCTGTCCCCGCCCCCAAAAGCTTAATTGCAGTCTGCAACTTAATGAGAGTGTAGGCATCTTCGTGCCTGCATGAAGGCGTCCTTCTTGTAACTGGATTAAAACAATGTGGTATTGGAATTTTTTTATCGGGCGACAACGCGACTTTGTCATTTGCTGCGTCTGTGTTTTGGGGCTGTTGTCTGCTTTCAGCGCCCTGTCTGCGCCCGGGGCTCATGGGCCGGATGGTGAACACCTGAACACGCAATCCCGTCCCATGCAGGCAAGCAACCCGAAATTTGAGGCTTTTACCGAAAGCTTCGAACTGCTCGGTGAAGTTGTCGGTGAGCAGGTGATTGTGTATCTCCATGACTTCAAAACAAATCGGCCAGTTTCTGATGCCTCTATTGAGCTGGAAAGCGGTCAACACGCCGCGCAAGCGACATTTGATAATACCGCCGGTCGCTATGTGATAGAGAAGGCAGACTTGGTGAATAAGCTGAACCGGCCGGGTGAGCATGACGTTATTGCCACCATTCTCACAGAGACCAGCGGCGACTTACTGGCGACCAGATTGATTACCCCGGATGCCACAGGCTCTGAAGAGCATGACCACCACTCGCATTTCCCATGGCGGACCATTGCTGTGGGGATTGGGCTATTCGTTGCCGGTTTTGCAGCGGGGCGACTACGGCGAGGAGGTCAGGCATGAGAACCTTGACCGTTTTGGTGATTTCAATGCTTCTTGTGGGCACTGCCGCGGCAGCGCCGGGGGCGCATGGCCCCAACGGAGAGCATATCCGTCCTGATGACAAACCGGTTGGAGGCACGGGTCGTCAGGCAGACGGTTCGGTAATACTGCCAATGCCGGATCAGGCAAAACTGGGTATCTCTACCGCCTTTGTTCAGCCCCAGACGGTATCAAAGACAGTACGTCTTCCGGCCGTGGTGAGGCCCCATCCGCAAGGCCATGCCGTTATACAGTCAAGCAGTGACGGACGCTTCGAAGCGCCGGGCTCTGTTGTTCTCAGTACTGGCAGCTGGGTGTCTGCCGGGCAGCGCCTGGGTTATGTTCACTATCAGGATACGGCCTATGAACTGGCGAGTCAGAACAGTGAGCTTAAAGTGGTACGCAATCAGATAGCGCAAACCCGTCGCGACGTGGCGAGGCTAAAGGCTCTGGGTGAGCTTGCCTCACAACAAGAGCTGGACCAGTTACAAACCCGCCTGAAAAATTTAAGCGAACAAGAGGCCGCACTTCAGCAGGGGCTGGAAAAGCCGGAGGTATTAACGGCGCCGATCAGCGGTATTGTGGTCAATCAGCAGGTGCGCAGTGGTCAGTGGGTCGAGGCGGGCACCGCGCTGTTCGAGATTGTGTCACCTGAACGCCGCCGGGTTGAAGCAATGGCCAGTGATACCAATCGATTGAATCAGTACACTTCAGCGCGGCTGCTGGCGCACGATTTACCCGAACTGACTTACACCGGATATTCGCCAAAGATGCATGGCGGCACGGCCAAAGTGTTCTTTGACTATCAGCGTCAAAACCCGGGCGAGCCGCCCTTATTGCTGGACCAGCCGGTCACCTTGCTGGCCAAATTGGATGAGTCCGTGACCGGTATTGTTGTCCCGTCCCGGGCTGTGGTTCGCGACCAGGCCAATCTGCCGATCGTCTGGATTAAAGTCTCGGCCGAACGTTTTCTGCCACAGCAGATTCAGTATCAGGCTCTGGGGCCAGACCGGGTGGTGATTACTCAAGGGCTGGGTGCGGATAACCGCGTGGTGGTGAACGGCACCTCCTTGCTGAACCAGGTCCGCTAGGAGGCGTTATGTTTAATTGGCTGGTACGCAACAGTTTGCGCCAACGTTTGCTGGTGTTAGTGGTCGCCCTTGTCACCCTGCTTTACGGGTTCTGGCAAGGGCGGGAACTGCCCGTGGATGTGTTCCCGGATCTGAATAAGCCGGTGGTGACCATACTGACTGAAGCCGGGGGCGTGGCCCCTGAGGAAGTGGAACAACTGGTCACCTTTCCGCTGGAGAACATGCTCAATGGCGTCAGCGGGGTCACACGTATCCGGTCGACTTCCGGCATTGGTTTGTCGATTGTTTATGTCGAGTTTGACTGGGATACGGACGTTTACCGTAACCGTCAACTGGTGGCGGAGCGACTGGACCAGGCGGCGTCCCAACTGCCCAATGATGTCACGCCGGTGATGGGGCCGGTCTCCTCGATTATGGGCGAGATCATGTTGATCGCCCTGCCGCTGGAGCAAGCCTCGGGCAGTGAACCCATGCAGGCACGGGAATACGCCGATTTTGTGTTGCGTCCAAGGCTGCTGTCTATTCCCGGTATTTCTCAGGTGATCCCCATCGGCGGTGAGGTGCGTCAGATCCGGGTGACTCCGGATACCGAGCGAATGCAGGCACTGGGTGTGACGCTCAGGCAGGTGCAGTCCGCGCTGGACGGTTTTGCCACCAACAGAGGTGGCGGCTTTGTGGATCTGAATCATCGTGAATACCTGATTCGCCATCAGGGCCGCACCTTGCAGCTGGATGATTTGCGTCAGTTAGCCGTGGATTGGCATGACGGCGTCTCGACGCGGCTGGAGCAGGTCGCAAAAGTGTCGTTTGCTCCGGCGGTCAAGCGTGGGGATGGTGGCTACAACGGTCAACCGGCGGTGGTTGTTAATGTGCAAAAGCAGCCGGGGGCTGACACCGTCGAGCTTACTGAGCGAATCGAATCGGCCCTGGCGGAGCTTAAGTCCGGTTTGCCAGAAGGGATTGCCGAGCCGGAAGTGCTGTTCCGTCAGGCCGACTTTATTGAGGCCTCGGTAAATAATGTGACCGAAGCACTCAGGGATGGTGCCATCCTGGTGGTGATCGTGTTGTTTGTGTTTTTGCTCTCGGCGCGCACCACACTGATTTCATTGCTGGCAATTCCATTGTCGCTGACCATTACCGTGCTCATCTTTAAGTGGCTGGGGCAAACCATCAATGTGATGACATTAGGGGGACTGGCCATCGCTATTGGTGAACTCGTGGATGATTCGGTGGTGGACGTGGAGAACATCCTGCGTCGTCTGAAGCAAAACGGCCGAAAAGCGACCCCTGACTCGGTATTCGAGGTGGTCTGGCGTGCCAGCGTGGAGGTGCGTTCTGGGATCGTCTACGCCAGCATGATCGTGGTGTTGGTATTCATTCCCCTGTTTGCCCTGCCCGGTATTGAAGGGCGTTTGTTTTCGCCGTTGGGAGTGGCGTACATCATTGCCATTCTGGCCTCGCTACTGGTGTCGATGACCGTCACGCCCGTACTGTGTTACTACCTGCTGCCGGGGATGAAGCAGTTGCATCAGGGGGATAGCACCCTGGTGAGCAAACTTAAGCGATGGCAGGCTAACTGGCTGAACTGGGCGTTACCGCGTCGGCGCGCGATTCTGGCAACAGCTGGAATTGTGGCGTTCATCAGTGCCGCCTCGGTGACGGCATTTCCCCGAGCATTTTTGCCGGCTTTCAACGAAGGGTCACTGGTGATTGGGGTTATCTTTGAGCCCGGCACCTCGCTGGAGGAATCCAATGAAATGGGACGACTGGCGGAAGAACTCCTTTTGTCGGTGCCGGAGGTTACCGGAGTGGGGCGACGCACCGGGCGGGCCCGTCTGGATGAACACGCACAAGGGGTGCATTCTTCTGAAATTGACGTGGATTTGAGTCGTTCAGAGCGCCCCCGAGAGACCGTGGTTGAGGAAATACGTGATAAGCTCAACACCCTGCCGGCTCAGGTTGCCGTGGGCCAGCCGATTTCTCACCGGCTGGATCATCTTTTGTCCGGGGTGCGGGCACAGCTGGCAATTAAGGTCTTTGGTAACCATCTCGATGGTATGCGCTCGACGGCCGACACCATTCGCAAAAAGCTGGAGGCCATCCCCGGGCTGGTGGATATCAATGTGGAGAAACAGGTGCTGATCCCCCAGCTGAGTGTCCGGCTCAGGCAGGAAGAACTGGCTCAGTACGGGCTGACCCCGGGTCAAGCCATCGAGCGGCTGGCATTACTGACTGACGGCGTGCAGGTCGAAGAGGTGGTGGACGGTGTAAAACGCTACGCTTTGGTGCTGCGTCTGGATGATGAAGCCCGTACGCCCGAAGCGCTGGCCGATACGCTGCTCAGCTCGCCGGCCGGGCCAGTACCCGTATCTGCCATTGCTCATGTCCAGATTGATGACGGCCCTAATCAGGTGCTGAGAGAGAATGGCCGCCGCCGGCTGGTGGTTTACGCCAATAGCGAAAATGTGGATGTGGAACCATTGCTGGGTCAGATTCGTTCGGCCATGGACGAGATAGAGTCGGGACCGGAGAGTTTCATTAGTATCGAGGGGCAGTTTCTGGCGCAGGAGCAGGCCATGCAGCTGTTGGTGATACTGTCGGCGTTATCTTTTTCGATGATCTTTCTGGTGCTTTATCTGCGCTATCAGTCAGTGGTCTTGGCTGGCATCATCATGTGCAGCTTGCCGATGGCTTTGGTGGGCGCGGTGACCGCCATGTGGCTCACGCAGACGCCTCTGTCCGTGGCATCGGTAGTAGGGTTTATCACGCTGACGGGGATTGCTTCACGTAACGGTATTCTGAAAGTGAGCCATTATCTAAACCTGCTGGCCTTTGAGGGGGAGAAGTTTAATCAGGCGTTGATTGTGCGTGGCGCTCAAGAGCGATTGTCGCCGGTAATGATGACCTCGATGGTGACCGCCTTTGCCCTGATCCCGATTCTCATGGCGGCCGATGAGCCCGGTAAGGAGATACTGCATCCGGTGGCGGTGGTGATCTTTTCAGGTTTGGTTAGTTCCACCTTGCTCGACATCTTACTGACGCCGCTGCTTTATCGAGCCTGGGGGGAAAGCGCCAGTTTGCGCTGGCAGCAGCGACAGTCAAAAGAACTCGTTTAGAGGTATAACGCCGCAACACCTGATGAAAGCTTGCGGCAAATCAGGAGAATAATTATGAAACACTTTACGTTAGCGACTCTGGGGCTTGCTCTCAGTTTAATCATTATCACTCCCGTCGCCTTAAGTCATGGGAGTACGGAGCCGGAGCACGGTGGTGTGGTTCAAATTGAACATGAACTGGCCTTTGAGCTGGTCCGGCATGCCGACAGCATCAGCCTTTACATCAAGGATCATGGAGAAGCTTATAACACCGATTCCTTAACAGGCTCTGTGATGGTGTTAGCGGCGGGCAAAAAACAGGAAGCCGAACTCAAGCCAGCGGGTGGCAATCAGATGCAAGCGCCCATCAGCATTCCTGATGACGCGAAAGCCTTGGTGAAAGTGAAATCCGGTGATCATCACCCGGTATTGGTTCGCTACAGCTTCTGAGCGAATACAGGTGAGGCCCTGTGACAAGGGCTTTTCTTGCTTGATGCGTTACAGGGAGTGACGAGGAACTGGCACTCACAAGGTATAAGCCGACACCGCCACCTCGTTGTCACCTTTATACGACTTATCATCGCGTAACCACCAGGCAATTTTTACTGATAATGCTTGCGTAAAAAATCGATAGCTAAATCCACCTGGTCTTCGATCTCCTGTTGACGGATGGGCTGGTCAGGGCATAGGAGGGCCCGGAGATGGAGATCGCCGCGCATCACTTCGATCAATTGTTTTGCCATTTTCTGACAGTCCTTAATGTCTAACTTGCCATCGTCCACCTGCTTCTGAAGGTAACCGGCGAGCAGAGCAAGTACCCGTTTGGGGCCGGATTGGTAAAGGTCTTCGCCTAAGCTCGGCATGCTCGGAGTATGAGCAATGACCTCCCGAAATAGTGCCAGAGTTTTGCGGCTAGTGAGTGCGCTGATAAGCCCTATTCCCAATTGCCGCAGAACAGTTTCAGGATCACCCTGATCCCAGTTTTCTGGATAGGCCGATGTAAAAATATCTTTTTGCGCTTGTTGCACTGCGGCCTTGAACAGCCCTGCCTTATTGCCAAACGCAGAGTATACATTGCGTCGGGAGCCCCCTGCCCGTTGAATCACCTGCTCCAAAGATGTTTTTTGATAGCCTTGCTCAATAAACAATTGTGTCGCCACTTTTAACAAGGTGGCTTGGCGCGTTTCCGATTGGGTACCCATAAATTTTTAGATCGATCTAGTTTCGATTGGTACTGAATGGTACCATAATCAGAAATGGTACTGGTCAGTACCGTCTGGGAGGCGTGAATGATGAATCAATTGGGTACTGTGATAACGGTCTTATCACTTTGTCTTTTGACTGGCTGTGAACCTCAGCCACCAGAGAATGTAAGAGAGGGGGAGGATGCCCGGCCGGTGGTTTGGTTTCATCCCACCTCGGTCGATGCCGGTTATCAGCGCGTATTGACCGGCGTTACCCGGGCTGCCACACAGGCTCAGCTGAGTTTTGAAGTTCCCGGTAGGGTCGAGCATGTGGCGGTGGATGTAGGAGACAGGGTAGAACAAGGCCAACTTCTGGTTCGCCTGGATGACACCGATGCCCGGCTATCCCTGAACCAAAGGCAAAGTGAGCTTAGCGAAGCCAAAGCGCACCTGGCAGAAATCACACACGATTATAAGCGTCAGCAGTCTCTGTTCCAAAGTGGCGTCATCGGTCAGGCCAGGTTGGATAATGTCATCGCCCGCAAAGCCTCAGCGGAGAGTCGCTTGACGCTCTCGCAGGCCAGAGTCGAGCAGGCCAAAAAATACCTGCGGGATACCCAACTCCATGCGCCTTACGATGGTGTCATTGCACAGCGGTGGATTGAGCCTCAACAACAGGTGGCACCGCGTCAAACGGTGCTGCAGATCCAGAGCTCCGAAGGGTCTTATGAGGTGTCAGCCCGCTTACCTGAGAGCATTGTTTCAGAGTTGGACACAGGAAGCCTGCATACCGTCAGTATCCCCAGTCTGGATTTAGAGCGGGTGCCTGCCACGTTAAGTGAAATCAGCGCACAGAGTGATGCAACCAATAGTTTTCAGATGACATTAAAGCTCGACGGCACTGAGCGCTTCATTCGCAGTGGTTTGAGTGCGCAAGTGCATCTTACTTACGGGCAGTCTGACACCTCAGCGGGCGCGAGCTGGTTTCTGCCTAACGGTAGTTTCGTCAGCCGTGGTGAAAATGAAATTTGGGTATTCCGTTTTCAGTCTGACAAGGCCAGTGTTGAAGCGGTCACCATGACCGTGAAATCACTGCAGGATAGCGGAGTAATAGCCTCAGGAGAATTACATGCCGATGATCAGTTAGTAGGCAAGGGAGTGGCCTTCCTGACACCGGGACAGGCTGTCACCCTATTGCCAGAGAAGCCCAAGAGGTTCAATCCATGAAGAGCTTGTCTACTCATGCGGCGCGGTTTAAACCACTGGTTTTTACCCTGGTTGCCCTGCTGATGTTGTTAGGAGGGTACAACTACTTTACTTTACCCGCTCAGGAAGATCCGAAAATTACCATCAGGGAAGCGGTCATAACGACCCACTTCCCCGGTATGTCGGCGGAAAAGGTCGAATTGCTGATCACCAAGCCGATAGAACTGGCCATTCGTCAGGTGCCAGAACTTGAGGAAGTGCGTTCCACAAGCCGTCCGGGTACCTCGATTATTCATGCCAAGACCTATGACCACCTTTTCGAGCTTGAACAGATATGGGACGACTTAAGACAGAAAGTTCGACAGGCGGAGTCACAACTCCCGGACGGGACGCAAACACCACAGATCAATGACGACTTTGGCGATGTTGCTGTGGTCACGGCGGCCTTGACCGGTGACGACTTCAGCGCGGGTGAAATACGCCACTATGCTCAGCATATTCGCGATCAGCTCTATAGTGTAACGGGAACCAAGAAGGTCCAGCTCCATGGTATTCAGCCGGAGCGAGTGTATATCGAAACCTCTCAAGTGAAACTTAATGAGGTCGGTTACACCCGCGCCCAGTTCATTCAGATTCTGAGATCACAAAACGTTTTGAGCGCCGGGGGCGAAGTAGAGCTACCCAGTGGCAGTCTGTTGATCGATCCAAGCGGACAATTCAATACGTTGGACGACATGCGCAACCTGCTGCTCCCGGCGCCTCAAGGCGGAACCATCGCTCTGCGAGACTTGGCACAGGTTCGTATCGGTCCTGTTGAGCCCGCCAGTCGTAAGGTGTTCTTTAACGGTCAGCGGGCCGTCATCTTTGCCGTATCTATGCTTGAGGGGCAGCGTGTTCTGGAGTACGCCCCGAGGCTGAAAAACAAACTCGAAGAGATTGAGTCCAGCTTACCCATCGGCCTCAATCTGGACATTGTGACCTACCAGGCCGAGCAAGTCGGTAATGCCGTGTTCGGTGTGACACAGAGTGTCCTGCAAACGCTGGTTATTGTGCTCGTGGTCGTGGTGATATTTTTAGGTGTGCGCACAGGCTTGATCGTTGGAACCATCGTACCCGGTGTGATGTTGATCACTCTGGCCGTGATGGGGTTTGCCGATATTCCATTGGAGCGCATGAGTTTAGCGACGTTAGTGATTGCCTTAGGGCTACTGGTCGATAACGGGATTGTCATTGCAGAGGATTACAAGCGCCGCCTGGAAGAAGGGGTCAGTCGGGATGATGCCCTGAATCAATGCGGCCGCGAGCTTTGCTTGCCTCTGTTGGCATCGACACTGACCACTATTCTAGTCTTTATTCCTCTCATGATGGCCCAGCACCCTGCTGGCGAATACACTCGCTCAATCTCATTGGTCATACTCATCTCGCTTCTTACGTCATGGCTGCTGGCGATGACAGTCACACCGGTGTTATGCCGGTATTTTATGACGATGCCTACGCCTTCCTCAAAAACGCCCGAGAAGGGAGCCTTTCATCGGTTAGAGCTCAGGTACGCCTCGCTTCTGAGAGCCGTGCTCGCTCACAAGGCAGTTTTTTTAGTCTCTATTCTGGTCTTATTTGGACTCGGTGTGGCCGGTATTATTATCGCCCCTAAGCAGTTTTTCCCTGGCAGTGATCGTGCTCAGGTTCTTATCACACTGAACTTACCCGCCGGCAGCAATCTGAATCAGACCTCCACTACTCTGAAGCAATTGTTCCCTGTTTTGTCGGACGATGATGCCTTTGAGTACATTGATGATTACGCCGCTTACGCCGGGTATGGTGGGCCACGGTTTGTATTGTCCTTAACGCCGCTGGATCCTGCCACAAACAAGGCCTTTGTGGTGGCGAACTTAAATAGTTATGACGCCATGCCGCAAGCAATCAAAGAGTTGCGAAGCATGTTTAAAAGGCAATTCCCCGGGGTGAATGCCAGCGTTAGAGGCATGTTCCTGGGACCGTCCGATCCAAATATTGTGCATCTGCAGGTTAAAGGGCCTGATAAGTCGGTGGTATACGAATACGGCCAGAAGCTGGCCTCAGAAGTAAAGCAGATACCCGGAATGATTGATGTCTGGCATGACTGGGAGAACCCGATATCGCGGCTCTACATTAGTGTGAACCAGCAGCAGGCTCGCCGTGCCGGAGTGAGCAGTGCCGATATCACCGAGGCTCTCACTCACTATTACTCGGGTGGTGTAATATCTCAGTTTGTTCAGGGTGATGAGTTGTTACCGATTGCCATACGTGGTGAGCCCGAAGAGCGTCGGCAGCTGTCAAAGCTGTATTCACTTAATGTGAATTCCAAAGGCGGGCACTCGGTGCCCTTGATGCAAGTTGCTGATGTGCAGGTCCATCCTGCCGCAGGCGCGATTCAGCGGGAGGATATGACCCGAACGCTCACCGTTGAAGGGCGCCCTTTGTATCGTTCACCGGAGGACATGGCTCCCCGTCTTCAGTCGATAATGGACAGGCTCAGTGAAGATTTGCCCCCCGGGCACTATATGGAGTTCGATGGCATTATCACCGACTCGGCGGCTGGCAAGGCGGCCCTGAGTGCAAACATGCCACTGTCTTTTGGGGTGATCCTGTTATTGCTGGTGGCTCAATTTAACAGCTTCAAACGTCCATTGATGATTGTCGCTACCATTCCTCTTTTGGTATCGGGGGCCGCACTCGGTCTGACGGTGATGGGGTCGAGCTTTGGTTTTATGGAAATTCTGGGCTTGTTGTCACTCGCTGGCATCATTATTAACAATGCTCTGGTTCTTATTGATCGCATTGATATCGAACGAGCCTCAGGCCACGATATGGACGAGGCAATTATTACTGCTGCCAGCCGCCGTTTGCGCCCGATTATTATGACCACAGTAACAACGGTGTTCGGACTGATGCCGCTTATCATCGCCGTTGATGCGCTGTTTTATGGTATGGCCAGTGTCATTGCATTTGGCTTGGTCATCGGAACATTACTGACGCTTGGTGTTACGCCGGTACTTTACCAGCTCATGGCGCCACGGGGTGTTGATAACTAATAGCCTTTAAATCGTATTTGATGAGCAAGCAACCGGGAACGCACCGCGGCGTTGCTGATGGTATGAGCGTGCGTTGTAAAACAAGCTCTGTTGCGTAAGTAAGAATGGCGTGTAAAAGCACTTATGATTGAGCTAATCGATTTATTTGTCTATCTATTGTTCCTAAAGCCTATTACAGTCGTATCCCTTACCGTAAATACAAATTAAAGTTCCTCTGGAGTCAATAATGACCATAGCTAACCGCCTGTATGCAGGGTTTGCATTTCTTATCCTGCTGCTTGTCATCACCACACTGATAGGCACTTTCCAGGTCGATGAGATTAATACTACCCTGACACGCGTTAACGAGGTGGGCAGTGAAAAACAGCGCTACGCAATAAATTTTCGTGGCTCGGTGCATGACCGTGCTATCGCACTGCGTGACTTGGTGCTCACCGAGCGACAGTCTGAGCGACAAGAATTCAGAGCGCTGGTTAAAGACCTGAAAGCCAACTATGCCGATGCTGAAAAAGGCATGCTGCGAGTGTTTAGTAATCCCAATTACGTCAATGATGAAGAGAAGCGCTTATTCGCCCGGATTGAGGAGATTCAGAAGCAGGCCCTGGCAACCACCACGGAAGTAGAGCGCCTGCTGGCCTCCGGCCAACGCCAGCGTGCGCAAGACTATGTATTAACCGATCTGTCCCCGGCATACGCCGAATGGCTCAATCGAATCAATGACTTCATTGATTATGAGGAAGCACGGATAGCGACCGGGGTTGACTCAGTGTTGGAACGCAGTAACAACTTCACGGCTCTGATGTGGGCCGTGACAGTATTGGCGATTCTGGCGGGAGCCGCTGTCAGCTATCTTATCGTGCGTCGTTTGACCCGCACGCTGGGTGGTGAGCCAGAGGATGTCGTTGCCGTGATTGAACAGGTGGCTGACGGCGACCTGACTGTGTCCACGCAAAGCAAGTATGAGGGGTCAATGATGGACCAGGTGGGCAGAATGGTGCGACAGTTACAGCGAGTGGTTAAAGATGTCTCAGACTCTTCTGAAACCTTGCTGAGTGCGTCGGGTGAACTGTCCGATACGGCAGGCAATAACTCCAGACTGGTCAGTGAGCAGCAGGAGCAGACGACGCAAGGCGCTACCGCCATTGAGCAGATGTCTCACAGTGTTGCCGAGGTAGCCCGAAACACCAATGAGGCGGCACAGTTGGCCGATGAAACTGACAGAGAAACTCAAAACGGCAGTGCTGAAGTCGAATCCACCATACGTTCTATTGAAGCATTGGCGAAAGAAGTTGAGCAGGCCTCAGGCGTTATATCGCAACTAAGTTCCAATGCCGAAGAGATCACTAACGTTCTGGAAGTCATTGAAGGCATTGCTGACCAAACCAATCTTCTCGCTCTGAACGCGGCCATTGAAGCGGCCCGTGCCGGTGAGCATGGTCGTGGGTTCTCGGTGGTTGCCGATGAAGTTCGCGCGTTGGCAAACCGGACACAAGAGTCGACCAAGAGCATACAGTCGGTGATCACTACCATGCGCGCCAGCGCCGGAGAGGCCGTATCAGTCATGGAGAGAGGCCATCATCAGGCGACGGAAAGCGTTGAGCAAGCGCGTCGGGCCGGAGATTCGCTGAATACCGTCAATGCGGCGGTGAAGAGAATGACCGATATGAACGCTCAAATAGCCACGGCCACGGAGGAGCAGAGCTCGGTGGCGGACGAAATTAACCAAAACTTCCACAGCATTACCCAGGCTACGGAACAGTCCGCCGCCGGTTCAACACAGGTGAGTGAGGCCAGTCGTGAGCTTAACGAGTTGGCCAAGCACCTGAGCCAGCGAGTGAGCCGGTTCCGGGTAGCCTAAGAAGGCAGGACCAGCGATGCGCAAGTAATACGCGGTCTTTGGTCTTGCTGTACGGCCAGACTATCAGGGAGCCTGTTTCGTTGGCTCCCTTTTTCATTCAGACCGGTATCACTGGCACGAACAAGCCTCCCACAAGCCAGAGCACCGCGATTACAACCAGCACAGAAAGTATCTTATCTGACAAGGAGGCTGTGCCATGGTCATGATCCGAGTCCTCTTTACCCCTCCACCAGAGTATCATCAAGCCTGCATTTAAAATCAGCAAGATGACGTTGAGAACCAGTTGATAATTCACCTGGAAAAAGTCGCGTTGACCCGGCGCCGCCAGTGATGAGAAGTCAGGCAGCATCCCCAGGTATGCCAAAGCATAATGCATTGCCAGTGCGGCGATGATGATCGCGCTCAGCATGATGGCAAGCAGGTAAAGCGCCATTTTCCAGCCATAGTAGCGAGCATTAATACGTAGCACCGGTAACACAACCAGATCCGAGAAAATAAACGCCATGACACCGGCAAAGGTCACTCCCTGACCAAACAACACTGCCGCCAGCGGGATATTACCCATGGAGCCGATAAAGGTAAAAAACGCGGCCACAGGGCCTACGATGACCTGTGCAAGCACGCTGGTAAAATCTGGGTTAGCGGCATCAGCACTGCCAGCGCCGACAAACAGAGTCTGAAAGAAGCTGGCGGGGACCATGGCCGAAATAATGCCGGCGACGGTAAACCCAATCAACACGTCTTTCCATACCATTTGCCACTCCATGACATAGGTCTGGCCGATCCGCTGCCAACTCTCGCGACTGGTGAGCTTAGTTTTCCAGTTTTGCTCAGAGTCACCACCGCTATGATCATGCTCATGACTGTCGGCTTGGTGTTCACGCGCCTGTGCTTCCAGGCGGCGGGGGCGAGTAATCTTAATGAGCAACCAGGTCACCAGAATCAGGATGATGCCGCCGACATATTCACCGACAACAAACTGCCAGCCCAGGAATACCGCGATCACCATACCAAGCTCAATGACCAGATTTGTGGAAGCCAGCATAAAGGCCATGGAGGGTGCCAGGCCAGCTCCTTTTTTAAACAGGGCGCGGGTCGTGGATAGCGCTGAAAAGCTACAGGAGCTTGATATAAAGCCAAAGAAAGTCCCCAACATCATGCTCTTGGGACCATCTTTCC
Organism: Saliniradius amylolyticus; assembly: GCF_003143555.1. Lineage (NCBI taxonomy): Bacteria > Pseudomonadati > Pseudomonadota > Gammaproteobacteria > Alteromonadales > Alteromonadaceae > Saliniradius > Saliniradius amylolyticus. The sequence goes on along the minus strand of NZ_CP029347.1, from coordinate 2,860,265 downwards.
CCATCGCTTTCTGCATCCGACCACGAGTGACTAATACCTGAATCAGACTACTGACAATATAACCTAGGATAAACGCCCACAGGGCCATCCAGAAAAAGCCTATGCTGGTGAGCGCAGCCTGATGCCAAAGGTTGGTAAAGTGTTCCATTAATTCCTCCCAGTCTTATTAAAACCTAACAGAGGCTAAGCGAAGCTAAAACTAGCGGTTCTTATCGTTTCCTGTGGCTGGCAAGATTGCAATCCAAGCTATCTCGCTTGTGTCGTGGGATGAGAAACACACTCGAGAGGTCCACCACCGTTGCTATGAATAAAACCACCTTGAAAAATTAGTTTTGGTGCACAGCCTTGGTACTGGGTGGCCGCTTTCAGTGATTCGGACTCACTGGAGTTATGTCGTGAACGACTATACTTGAACGTAGCTGCTTTTATCGGCAGTTGCAGGTTTTATGAGGTTTACATTTATTCTCAACGAGGAGGCACTATGACCACTTGGGTTGTCGCAGCCGACGCCAGCCGCGCGCGTATTTTTTCACGCGAACGTCCAGGGGACGAATTAATCGAATTGGAAGCAATGACTAATCCTGAAGCGAGACTCTCCGAACAAGGGTTGGTCACCGACAGAGGAGGCGCCGCCACGAACGGCACTCAGGGAGGAATGCACGGCGTGGATGGAGAGCATGAGTTCAAGGAACATGAGATGGAAAAGTTTGCGAAACACGTTGCAGAGCGGCTCTACAAAGCGCGCATGGAAAAGCACTATCACAAGTTATATGTGATGGCCGCACCGTCCTTTTTAGGCCTGCTGCGCAAAAACTATCACAGCGAGGTGAGTCATGTTCTTGCGGCTGAGGTGGATAAAAACCTGACTCTTCACTCAGAAGCAGATATCCGTAAACACCTGCCTGGCAACAACGTACCAGAGGTGGCAGGCTTCTGATTCACCGCATATCAGGGAATCGCCGGTAGGTGTCGTTTCTTACCGGCGGTCTGTCGTTATAGTCGTATTACTTGCTTGTGTGACAGCTTCGGCCGGGCAGGTTACCATCTTGCCCTTTCGTTCTAACCGTCACATTCCGCATTATGCCTTCACTGCCCATTGATGAGCTTGCCTCACAGTTTCGTCAACAACTACGAACACACGATCTGGTGGTGACCGCCGAGACGGGCTCAGGTAAATCGACCCGCTTACCTCTGTGGGCCAGTGAACAGGGCAAAGTCTTGGTGGTCGAGCCCAGACGTATCGCCTGCGTGGCTCTGGCCCGTTACCTGGCCAGGCAGCGTGATGAACAGCCCGGTGAGTCTGTCGGCTATGCCATTCGGTTTGAGTCCCGGGTCAGTAAAGCTTCTCAGGTTGTTTTTGTAACGCCCGGGGTGGCTTTGCGCTGGTTGAGTGAAGATGGCCTGGCCGGTTATGCGGTGGTGATGCTGGATGAATTCCACGAGCGGCGCTGGGATACGGACCTGTTGTTGGCGCTGCTGAAGAAACGCCAGCAGCATCGATTGCTGCTCACGTCGGCCACGATTGAATCGGAGAAAATAGCCCGGTTTGTTGGTGGCCAGACGCTGCACGCCGAAGGGCGCACTTATCCGGTGACGATTCGCCATCAGTCCGGTGACCTGCGGCAGATGCCTACGACTCGTCAGTTGAGTCAGCGGGTTAAAGGGGTCATAGAGCAGGCGTTGAATGAGAGTGATAAGGATATCCTGGTGTTTTTGCCGGGCAAGAAGGAGATCCGCGAGGCCATGGAGGCCTGTCAGACATTACCGGTTTTGTGTCTGGGACTGCATGCCGGCAGCGATGAGCAGACTCAGTCACAGGCTCTGAATAAACAGCCAAGGCAGAGGGTGATCTTTACCACCAATGTGGCGGAAACCTCCCTGACTATTCCCAACGTAGGAGTCGTGATCGACTCAGGACTGGAGAGACGCACTCACCTAAGAGGTGGGCGTATGGTGCTGGGATTGGACCCCATCGCGATGGATGCCGCCGCTCAGCGGGCCGGACGGGCCGGGCGCACCAGTGCCGGGCTCTGCATTCGCCTTTATGGCCAGCATGCCCCGTTAAATGCCACCACGCCGGTGCAGCTGCAGCGCGAGTCATTGGAAGACTTTGTGTTATCCGCAGCGTGCTGCGGTGAGGATGTAACGGTGTTGCCACTGTTATCCCCACCCGACGAAAAGGCGCTGCAACGGGCACTGACTCTATTGCAAGAACTGGACGCTATCGACCAGCAGCGAGTGGTAACGGCGCATGGACGGGCACTGCATCCGTTACCGGTGGCAATGACTCTTAGCCACCTGTTGGTCAGGATGCCTACCAGCGCCCTTAAGCAAGCGATGGCCGATATTGCGGCGGTAATTGCCGCTGGTGGCAAGACGTATTCGGTGCCTATGGGAGCCGATTGGGAGAAACTGACTGAACAGGTGAACCCCCTGTGTGATGCCAGTTTGCTGGTACGCTGGCTGCGTGAGCCTCAATCCTTGCCGCTAACCTACGATCAAGCCCAGTGGCGGGAAGCAAGGCGATACAGTCAGGCGTTGAGAAGCATCTTTGGCTTGCCGTCACTGGAGGAAAGCGAAACATTTGACCGCTCTGAGTTAGTGGCCACGACTCTTAAGGCGAGCCCAACGTCGGGCTTTGTGAAGCGGCGTAACCGTCGCGGTGCTTTTGGTAATGGCGATATCGAGGTGGTTCTGGGGGATGCGTCCATAGTGGATGAGCAGAGCGAAGCCATTGTGGTGCTGGATAGCTTTTCATTAGCTGGCAGGGCGGTAAAAGACAGCAAGACCTTTGCCACCGTGGCGATGCCGGTTGGGCATCAGGAGCTGGCGCGGGTCGGACTGGGAGAGCGAGAGTATCGGGAGCCGCGCATTCAGGGTCAGAAGATTGTTCAGCTTGAGGTGCAAAACTATGCCGGCGTCGAAATTATGCGGCGCGAGGTGACGGCCAGTGGGAAAACCCTGTTGGCCGCCTTAACCGAACTGATTGGCCGACAGGCGTTGTTTGCCGGTGTCTATCCACAGTTGGACGAACACATCAATGCTTACGGGCTCTATTGTCAGCTTAAGGGCGAGAAGGCTGTTATTCCGACGCCCAGTGAGCACATCCATAAACGATTAGTGACTCTGGGGGTGGAAAGTCTCGACGATTTGGCACTTATCGAAGCGCATGATCTTGCCTTCGACGGTATCCCGGAGTGGGAATTGGCAGACTTTCTGGACACCTACCCTCAGCAAGTGACCTTGCCATCACTGTTGATGACGGTGGACTATCAGCCCGGAGCCAAGCGTCTGACCTTACATTATCACAGTGGGCAGCGCAAAGATCCGCCCAAGCGCTGGGAACTGCCGGCCTGGTCTGGTTGGCGCATTCGTTACCAAAAAGCCAGTAAGGTGGTGGATATTAAGTAAGGCACCATCGGTTGGATAAGAAAACGGGGGCCGAGCCCCCGTTTTAATTACCACTGGGCTAGTGCATATATTCGTAACTGAAGCTGGCGTGATGAGCGCCTTCCATCAGTTGCCGGAAGCTGTCACGATCCATCTTGATCAGCGTTTCATGGTCGCCGGCTTCCAGATAGATCTCATCCTGGTCCATCAGTGCATCGTCGTAGATGCAGTCCATGTTATAGGCCTGAGCTATGGGCGGAATCGCACCCAGATCACAGTCCCGAAACAGCTTGTACACATCCTGCTCGTGCAGCAGGTGGAAGTCCCTGTGTAACTCATCTCTGAGCCGGGCTATGTTAATCTTGCGGTTGGTAGGCAGCACTGCCATGAGTTTACGGCCCTCATGATCTTCCAGTACCACGGCCTTAGCGACCTGAGTAAAGTCGATTTCTGCCGTAATCGCTGTGCCCACCGAACTGTGGCTGTGTTGGTGTGAGCGGGTCTGATAAGCAATATGATGCTCGTTCAGGTATTCGTTAATGCGTGGGGTCATAGACATAAAACGCCTCCCGGTTGGACGCGTGGATTCGCTCAATAATTATAGTTGAATTTTTGCAAACCAGTGCCTTAAAGCACCGAGCGAAAAGGTTTTGCAAGATGGGTGACGGCCTGTTCTCACAGAATGGGAACAGGCCTTTTTGCTACTGTGTCACAGCCGGGGCCAGAAACAGGGCATTCATCAGCAATACATTCAGCCCATCCACCTGGGCGCGGTAGGTGGGCACCTGGGTAAAACTGATGATCATCCCGTCGCCCGCAGGTTGCCATACCAGCAGGGGTTTGTAGGGCAGTTGTTGTTTGGACTCGTCCCATAAAAAGCCGCTGGCGATCAAGTTCTCTTTACCGGAAAACCAGGCGATATTGCGGCCTTTATCGATGTCGATAGGGGCCAAAATGGTGTTGCCGTTAAACACGCTGGTGACCTGAGACTTAACACCGGCGCTCAGCCAGTGACCCGGGTCCACCTCGGCATTCACCAGCGCGCCAGACACCCATGAAGGATCGGCGTGATGCGCACGGATCTCCTCCAGCATGGCGCGTTTGGAGTCGATGGCAATGCCGTTTACGACGTTTTCCTCGGCTGGCTTTTCAACGCCCTCTTCAGGAATGGCACGTTCTATCTTGGTGTCCAACAGTCCGGCTTTTGCTGCCCAGCCCGAGGCATTGCCCAGAGTTAATAACACACCGCCGCCTTTAACCCAGCGCTGAATTTTTTCGACAACTTTCTCGTCAAAGACCTCGTCGTAGCTACCGCGAGTCTCGGGTAAAATCAGCACATCCAGTCCATCCAGCTTGTCGCTGACCAGGTGTTGGGTGCGGATGGCCATCACCGGGTAGCCCATCTGCCGCTCGATGACAAAGCGCGTATTACCGGCGTTATATTGCGCCACAGGCTGATCCCAGGCCATGGCAATAGTAGGCGCATACAATGAATGGACCCTCGGTGACCCGAAGCTGGGACCTTCAACGACCCAACTACTGTTAACCCCGTGAAGGGTCGCACCGGTTTGCTGCACCAGTGTCTGTAATCTGTCTAACAGATCCTCCCGAGGATTATCGGCCAGGGTCAGAATCAGTGAGCCGCCGGCGAACTTACCGGCTTTATCGTGGCGGAAGGCCTCCTCGCTCTGCTTAACCGAAAGCCCCTGGCGCAATGCGGCTGTCAGGAAGCGTCCGGCGTTCATATCGCCCCAACGCACCAAAAAGGCCACCGAAGCGTTGGGATTGATGATTTTGCCAGGCTGAATACGACCTTCGGTGACTGTCTGGCGAGCCATATCCGGGGCATCATCACAGTAATCCATTTGCAGATTAAACATCTGTGGCAGTGACCAACCGGTGACATCGTAAATCTGATCCGGCAGGTTGTTGTGGCGGCGCTGACGTTGTTTGTCCAGAAAGTCATCGGCCATGTCGATCTGCTTATCGGTCAGGGTGCGAATCAGTCGGTGGGTCGGCTGGGCCAAATCGATGACATAGGCTCCCTCGGCGTAGTCCTCGCCACAAAACTCGAACTCCTGAGTAGCTTGCTCTACCTCAATGCCCTGTTCTACCAACAGAGAGGCCAGTTTGCGGGCCGCAGCTGGATCATCCTGGGCAGGTAAAATCAGGCTGCGCTGGTCGCTGTCCTCACCTGCCTCAATAGACTGCTGTCGATATTGCCAGAACTTTTCCAGCAGCGGTGTGCGCTTTTGTGACACGGTCTCGATGGTGGATAGTGAGGCAATAAAGTGACGTTCGACACCGTCGGCGTAGGTCAGCAGATCGCCGTCTTTTTGTCTGAATTGATGACCCCGGGCCGAAGCCATTTCGTAGGTCATGGCAACCGAGCCATGGTACAACGGCCAGCTGGCTCCATAGCCGGGGTAGAAGGCGTCGTAAATCTCGCGGGTGAAGAAGTCAAAGCCCTTGGCGTCGAACCACTTGCCGTTATTGCGGCCAATCCAGTCCAGGGTTTCGCGCTGAGGATCGGCAATCAGGGGGTTATAGGGCCGGGCCTCGGGAGTGAAGTAGTAGCTGGAGTCACCACTCATCTCATGCAGGTCTACAAACACCAGCGGATAATAGTCAAGGAACGCTCTGGCCTGAGAGCGGATCTCCGGTTGAGTCAGGGAAATCCAGTCACGGTTCAAATCAAACAGATAGTGGTTGGTGCGCCCTTTGGGCCAGGGTTCGTTATGCTCGGCGCTGCGACGGTCGGCAGAATGCTCCAGCCCTGTGGTCATATAATAGCGACTGACAAAACGGGCCCGGCCGTCGGGGTTCTGACTGGGGACGATAAAAACTAGGGTATTGTCCAGCCATTGCTGTGTTTTATCGCTTGTATCGCCCAGCAGATGGTAAGCCGTCATCATCGCCGCCTCCGGCGAAGATATTTCATTGCCGTGCACGCCGTAGGATAGCCAGACGCTGGCAGGCAGTTCTTTCATTAGCCGTCTGGCTTCAGATTCAGACGTCTGACGCGGGTCCGCCAGCGCCTGCATGCCTGTTTTATAGTCATCGAGCTTTGCCAGATTCTCCGCACTGGATAGCACAGCCACATACAGTGGTCGTCCTTCCCAGCTTTGGCCGTATTGGATCAGTTGAATGCGCTCAGGGTGAGCGGCTTGCAATGCCTGGAAATATTGGTGTACCTGCTCCGGTGAGGAGATTCGACTGCCGATAGGGTATCCAAGCTTCGTTTCAACCCTGGGGGTTTCTGGCTGATAGTGACCTTCTGGGGAGATACGCTCTACTCCGGAGGGGGCGCCATGGCTCAGGGCACTGATGCCCAGTAATGAGAGCGTCAATAAACTGCGTTTGATCGCCTGCATACGATGATCCTGTATTATCTTACTGTTGAAGTACTTTAGTGAAAAATGGCCCACAAAAGATAGTCACTTAGTCTTGTTTTATGGATAACGCGCCGAATATTTAGACGATATAATATGGTATTCAGGTTAAAGGACTCTTGCTGCGTTGCTGTTGCCAAGACTTGTAGTAAACTTAAAGCCCTATGTTCGAAATTCCCAAGCCTAAGTCCGTCGACCAGCTCAGTGCCATCATTATTGATCAGCAGGCGCTGGTGCGTGACTCATTAAAAAACACCTTGTATCGAATCGGCGTGCCCTATATTCGGGGGGCAGATCGCGCCCACCAGGCGATCTCTGAGTTTCGTCAGCGGGATTTCGAATTGGTATTGATTTCGTTCGACCTGAATGCCGACAAGGATGGCTTTCATCTGTTGGAAGAGTTGAAATTTAAAGGCTTTGTGAAAAAGTCCACCTGCGTAATATTCCTCAGCGCCGACACGGACAATACGTTGGTACACAGCGTAGTAGAGATGCAGCCTGATGACTTTTGGTCGAAACCGCTGGATTTGCGCAAGATAGAAAAACGCCTGGGACGTATTTTAAACACCCGACGAAAGCTTTTTAACCCCTTTTATTGCTCCGATAAGGGCGAGTATTCGCGAGCCATCTACTACGCTGAGCGCTACCTTAAAGACGAGCAGTTTAAGGCCTATCAGGCAAAGCTAAATCGTCTGATCGGCGATTGCTTATGTCAGCTGGGGGAATACAAGGACGCCGAGGCTTATTATCGAACACTTTTGAAGTCGGTAAATTTTGGTTGGGTGCATATTGGTCTCACGCATTGTTTATTGAAGCAGGGCAAGATCGAAGAGGCCGAAGCAAACGTCGCCGCGCTGAAGAAACGTAAAGATACCTGCTGCAGTGTGCACGACCTTCTGGCTAACTATTATGTGGATGAGGGCGACTACCCGCGCGCTTATGAAGAAATTCAGGCCGCGGTAAAGCTGTCACCTCGCAACATCGAACGTAACCGGCGGGCCTGGGACCTGGCCAGGCTGAATCACGATCGTGAGGGCCAGTATGTAGCTACCACACACATGGCCAGGTTTGCTAAAAACTCCATCCATGATTCGCCCCAGTTGACCCTGAATATGCTGCGTTCAGGGATTGATTTGTCCGGAGCCAGTGACGAAGAACAAAGCCATCAACTGAACCGAACGGCCGAGCGCCACCTTTATCAATTGCAAAAGAGTTACCCAGGCGAAGAGTTTATCAACCAACTGCTGGTGTTAGAGGCGAGACTAATGGTAAGCCGGGGCGATAAGAAAGGTGCAGAGAAAAAACTGGAGCAGATTCATCGGCCAGAGTCCAATACCGCCTTTGAGGAAAACCTGGATCTGGCTAAGCTTTGGCATGAAACCGGGCACCGGGAAAAGGCGGTGGCGTTGCTCAGGGAGATGCAAAAACATGTGACCGACGACACTTTCTCCGGCCATATTATTCAGCGTTACCTCGAACAGGAACTCGATGAACGCCAGGCAATCCATTTCTCGCCCAAAGAACTCTCCGATATGGCCTCCACTTACTATAAACAGGATCGTCTGGAGCAGGCTCTGTCGTCTCTGCAAAAGGCGTTAACGCTGTCTCCAAGCAGTACCCAAATAGCCCTGAGCACCCTTAAAGTATTGGCAAAAATGGCAGAGCGAGGCGATGACCTGTCCGAACAGCTTGAATTAATGCAATCCTGCGACAAACTCCTGGCTGACGCTAAACTGTCTTCTACTCAGGCCCAGGAACTGGCAGAGTACCGGCAGCAGTTGAATCAGCAGAATATGGAGCCCGTCGAATCAGACTGAGTGAGCTTCTGGTCTAACCTCTCGGCTTTCTGCTAGATTGGTGGTATCGGTTCCGGAAAGTGAATACCCCCATGTCTGAACAGTTCGCCGATGTTACGGCACAAACTCATGAGGTCATCAACCAGCCCTCGCCCTTAGAAAATTATAATGCTTATACCACCGACACTCTGCTGCGCTACTGGGTGACACAATTTGGTGGCCAGTGGGGCGAAGAGCACTTATCCCGTTTTGGTCATCAGGTCGGTCATGAACTGCTTGCCGCCGGGTTTGAGGCCAATAAGCACCTGCCCGAGTTTCAATCCCATGATCGTTTTGGTCAGCGTATCGACAGGGTTGATTATCATCCGGCCTATCACCAGTTAATGAGCCATGCCATTGAGCAGGGGCACTGTGCTTTGCCTTGGACCGATAAGCGCCCGGGCGCCCATGTGGTTCGCGGGGCCATGGCGTACCTGCATACTCAGGCCGATCCCGGCTCCGGCTGTCCGTTAACCATGACGTTTGCCAGTATCCCGGCGATTTCAGTGCAGCCTGATGTGGCAGAGCGCTGGGTGCCTAAGATCCTCACCAAGGCCTACGACGGCAGTAACCGGCCCTGGTTTGACAAATCTGGTCTGACTATCGGTATGGCGATGACGGAGAAACAAGGGGGCTCTGACGTGCGAGCCAACACCACGCGAGCTGTGCCCGTTGACCAGTCCGGGCCGGGTAATCTCTACAGCTTAGTGGGGCATAAATGGTTCTGCTCGGCGCCCATGTGTGATGGCTTCTTAGTGCTCGCTCAAGTGAATGACAAGCTGTCCTGCTTCCTGGTGCCTCGCTGGCGGGAGGATGGCAATAAGAATCCTATGCATATTCAAAGGCTGAAAAGTAAGTTGGGTAACCAGTCTAACGCCAGCTCCGAGGTGGAGTTTCGCGGGGCGCACGGTTGGTTGTTAGGTGAAGAGGGTCGCGGAGTGGCCACCATTATTCAGATGGTGGCGCTGACCCGTTACGACTGTATGCTTGGCTCTACCGCTTTAATGGCTCAGGCCGCCAAGGAGGCCATCTGGCATACCGCCGGCCGCAACGTTTTCGGCAAGAATCTGCATCAGCATCCATTGATGGTCAATGTGTTGGCCGATTTGGCCTTGGAGTGGGAAGCCGCGTTAGCCATTAGCCTGCGCATGTCCCATGCTCTGGATAACCGGGACAACCCGGCTGAAGCGGCGCTGGTGCGCAGCGCGACGAGTATTGGCAAGTACTGGATTTGTAAGCGGGCCATTCAACACACCTATGAAGCCATGGAGTGCATCGGAGGAGTCGGCTATGTAGATGAGAATGTCACCGCCCGGTTGTATCGTGAGGCGCCGGTCAATTCGATTTGGGAAGGATCGGGGAATGTGCAGTGTCTGGATTTACTGAGAATACTGACTCGTGAACCGGACACGTTAAATGCGTTGCTGGCTGAACTGGAAAAGGGCTGTGGTGAGTACACCTCATTTGACCGGGCGTTAGAGAAACTGAAACAACAGCTGGCCGAGCAGCAGGGTATTGAAGCCCGCGCCCGTCAGTTAATGGAGCAGTTGGCCCTGTTGTGGCAAGCGCAGACTTTAATAAGTTATGGTGAAGGTTTTATCGCCGAAGCCTTTGTGTCCGCGCGGCTGACCTCCGACCGCTATCATCAATATGGAACCCTGCCCAGCGCTATCGACGCCGGGGCGATTGTGGAACGGGCCATGCCAGAGCTTAATAGCGACGCCGATTAACGATCGGTTGAGAAGTCAGTGACTGGTTTATTTGGGACCAAATGACACTTTGGAATTGCAGGACCGACCAGTAGTGGGCAATACTGAGTGATTGTTATAAAAATGTTGATAAAGAACCCTAACCAAGGATACGCCAATGGAATATCGCAATCCCGTGTTTCGCCTTAGCCTGATGGCAGCGGCCATAGTGGGCTTATCGGCCTGTTTCGACAGTGACTCAAAGCTGGCAGTAGAAGTGCCAGAACCGCCAGCTACTGAGCAACCCGAGTCCCTGCCACCTCAGCCAGAGCTTGCTACCTTCGCGCCTGAAGGACAGGCACTGACCGCTCAGATCAACTGGACCGATTATGGCGTACCCTATGTTAAGGCCGATAACTTAGAAAGCCTGGGCTTTGGAGTGGGGTATGCCTTTGCCAACGACAACATCTGTATTCTCGCCGACCAGATTGTAAGGTTTAATTCAAAACGTTCTTTATATTTTGGGCCCCACACACCGGGAACAACTGATAACGCCAATCTGGTCAATGACTTTGGTTATCTGGCGCTGGGCATTCGCGATAACGCCGAGCAGCACTTCGAGGACCTGAGTGACGAAGCTAAGGCCTTACTGAATGGTTATGCCGAGGGCTATAACGAATATCTGGCTCGCACCGGCAGTGCTAATATCGACCCTGGTTGTGCGGGGCAGCCTTGGGTACAACCCATTACCCCCATGGATCTGCTGACTTTCTCTCAGGGGGTTGCCTTATTACCGGGGGCGGCTAACTTTGTTCAGACCATGTTTATTGCCGCACCTCCGGGCCAAAGTTTCGAGCCTATGCCCGTCGCGGGGGCGGTTGCTGAACCGGTGAAAACCAATATTTCGGTACGAGGGATTCCCGATCCTAATCCCACTGAGGCGGGGTCAAACGGCTGGGCGATAGGTAAAGACAAGAGCGCCTCTGGCAAAGGGATGTTGTTAGCAAATCCGCACTTCCCTCATACGGGTAATCAGCGTTTCTGGCAGTTTGGTATTGAAGTTCCCGGTTCATTGAAAGTCGTGGGCGGTTCTTTATCGGGTATGCCCGGAATCGTTAACATCGGCTTTAATGAAAATGTGGGCTGGACCCATACGTTTTCTACCGCTGAGCACTTTGTCTTACACCGCCTGAAGCTGAACCCGGACGATACTGCGGGTACCAGCTATATGGTGGACGGCGAGCCGGTGGCAATGACTACTAAGACCCACCAAATTCAGGTGGCTACAGGCCCAGGTAGCTTCGTGACATTGGAGAAAACCAGCTATCACACTCAATTTGGCCCGGTTATTGTGGTACCGGGACAACTGCCCTGGGGGACAGACTTTACCGGCGATGCGGTGGCATACACCATTAACGACGCGAACCTGCCTAACTTCGATATCTTCGATCATTGGCTGGGGCTAAACCGGGCCCGCAATATGGACGAGTATAAGGCGGTATTCGAGCAGGAGACAGGCATCGTATTTAATAACGCCATGGCGGTGGACAAAGACGGCAATGCGTTCTATACCGATGGTTCCTCGGTGCCCAATCTGTCACCAGACGCAGTGGAGGCCTGGCAGAATGACCTTTTCCATCAGCGTTTGAGTGATGCGGCGGGGCTGCCCATTGTGCCGGGTGACTCGGCCCTGTTTATGACTGACGGTAAAATCCCTTTCGAACGGGCACCACAACTGGAACGCACCGATTTCGTGCAAAACTCTAATAACAGTTACTGGCTGAGTAATCCGGCAGCGCCACTTGAACTGTCGCCCTTGTTCGGCCCCACTGGAGTTGAACAAAGCTACCGCTCTCGGATGGGACAGAAGCTATTGGCAGAAAAAGAGACGCTGGCGAAAGATGATCTGGTGGCGGCGTTGACGGACAATCGTAACTTCCTGGGAGAAGAGTTATTAGAGCCTTTGTTGGCGGCTTGCACCGCCCAGGGTGTCCAGCCGGTGCTGGTGGGCGATGAGCTTGTCAGTATTAAGCCTGCCTGTGATGCTCTGGTGCTATGGGATGGTACGATGAATAAGGCAAGTGCCGGCGGCATGATGTTCCGTGAGTTTGCTATTGAGTTTGGAAAAGACCCGCAATGGCAGGTGGCTTTTAACCCAGCGGATCCCACAAATACCCCACGAGAGTTGGATGCGAACAGCATTGTCATGCGTCAGCTAGCCGTAGCACAGCAGCGTATTGTGGAAGCGGGGCTGGATCCGGCTGCGACGTTGGCAGACGTTCAGTTTGTGGAACGTTCTCTGCCTGATGGATCGCCATCGGGTAATCGTTTGCCCTGGGGGGCGCCATGAACTACGAGGGTGGCTTTAACGTCTATCGGGCGAACATGGGCAATGATGGCACCCTGCTTCCGCGCCATACCTATGAGAAAATGGAAGGCTCAGAGTTAAGTGATGAAGCGGGCGGCTATCATATTACTTATGGTTCTAGCTGGAAGTTTGCCCTTGAGTTTACCGACGAGGGGCCTGACGCGGATGGCATTCTGACTTACTCTCAGTCGCGAGACATTCAGTCCGATCATTACCTGGATCAGACGGAGCTATACTCACAGCAGCCACAGCTACGCCCGATCTATTTCAGTAATGAGGACATTGAAGCCAACACCATTAAGTCAATGACCCTGACGGAGTCTGAAAACTGAGCGCAGACAATCCTGGGCAAGACGCCCATTCACATAAAAAAGCCTGCTGAACGCAGGCTTTTTTATGTGAGAAGGAAGCATCAGATGCTTGCCAGTACCGTTTCTGGTGGCGCACTTTCAAATTCAATTCCCACTGACAGCAGGCCGTCCTCGGTTCGCTTTGAGTTGCGGATAATGCCATCCACACTGCAGGGTTCTGCCTGATGCTCAAACACGACCTGAATCGGAAGGTGTTTTACCGTTTTGCTGCTGGTTGGCTCTTCAAAAATGAACCGACAGCCGCCTTCGGAGATGTCGCTGATGCGGCCCTGGATGAGCGGTGAGCTGCGGCTGTGCTTTTTTCGGACTGTGATCTGAGCAGGCATATCCGTAGTGCGCCGTTTTGTCTCCCGAATCGGCCGATGCTGGATTTCATCGGGAAAGCCGATAAAAAATGTACTGTACGGATATTTCAGCGTGTGTGTCACTTCGGACTTAAAGGCATAACAGGCGCCCACTTCGCCCTCGATCATAAAGCGGCCGATCACCACCATGCCGGTAAGCGCGACCGATGAAGGAAGAAGGGAAGAGTCAAACTGAAACACCATAAATTCGCCGCTGTGGTGGCCGACTAACGAACTGAAAAATCGAGTTCGGGAGTGATCCAATAATTGGATATCAAACTTATGTCCGGGCTTGATATGCTCCTTCCAGGCCTTGCTGGTAAGCATCTGATGACGAGACAGGGTGTCGTTCATCGACTCCTCCTTGTAGCGCTATTCACTTAAAATATTCTTTGGGCATAAACAGCCTCTTTGGCTCATTTTGCTTTAAGTCTGTTGTCTATATTCATCCTGATTGACGGGTTTCTGGTGAGTAATTCCCCAAAGCACACCATCGGCATATAAGGCTACAATTTGATACAGATCAAATGTCGTTTTTCGGTATTCTGCTAGGTGTCTCTAAGTGTGCTATTAAACATACTAAAGATTGACAGCTAGGGCACTCTCTGCGGCCATGAAAATCTTTATCGCCCAGCCTTCATATGCGCTTGTCAGGCAAACGCTTCGAGTCTATCAGTTATTAAATAATATAACACTGTTCGCTGTCTTTCCCTTAACTCTTAGGTTTATTAGTCAAAATTTCATCAACTCCTGTATGACATGCTATAGATTATATGGAATACTAAAATCTAATGGAAAGATGCCGTTACAGCAGTCGCTGGGTTTTTTTGCCTCTTGGAAGGGGCTTTATTTAGTGGAAGAAGAGCTTAATGAATCATGCGCAACAACCCTCGGGAAACGGGTATTTCCAGCGACCTTCACTCTGGTTAACCCTAATGGCCATAGTGCTCCCCGCACTGGCGTTACTGGTGTTACAAGGTATGACTCTGGTCACAAGCTTATTAGTGATTTTAAGTCTAGGCTTGTTAGTAACAGCCCTGTTTACAGACTACTCCCAATGGCAAACCTATCAGCAAGCGCTGGCCCAACAGGTGGAAAAACCGGATTCAGAAGCTTCTCAGGCCGAGGCTCTGGTACAAAATTATCAGGAATTATTTCTGGCTCTGGTGCCTTTGTGGAAGGGCCTGCAAGAGTTGGTCAGTGATCAGGTCGAAACCAATATTAACGACCTGGTGCAGAACTTCACTCAGATTAACGATCGCCTCCAGGCCTCGGTAAAAGCTTCCCACTCCTCTACTCAGGGGATGGACGGACAGCAGGGACTCAGTCAGGTGATTAATGCGGCCGAGCAGGATCTCAAGCAGATCACCGAGGTGTTGCGTCATGCGATGGTCAATCGAGACGAGTTATTAAAAGAGATCGGTGAACTGGCGGCGATTACGGATGAATTAATGGAAATGGGTGCTGAGGTCGCTGGTATTGCTTCGCAAACCAATCTTTTGGCGTTAAATGCTGCCATTGAGGCTGCCCGAGCGGGTGAGCAAGGTCGAGGGTTTGCGGTGGTGGCTGATGAAGTGCGCACACTCTCTACCCGGTCAGGTGAAACCGGGGCTCGCATTACCAAACGTATTGAGCAGGCCAACAGTACCTTACAAAAAACTCTCTCCCGCACCAATGAACTGGCTGGGGAAGATGAAAAGCATCTGGCAGATGCAGAAGAAAAAGTCTCTGGGGTAATCCAACGGTTTCATCAGGTTGGTGAGAGCATCATTCAGTCGGCACAGGATTTGGAGAGTACCAACGAGTCTGTGCAACAGGATATTAATGCTGTTCTGGTGGGTCTTCAGTTCCAGGATCGGGTATCCCAGATTATGGGGCATGTTGAGCAGGATATGAGCCGGTTGACGGAACGTTTGGAAGACCATCGGGACGCCTATCAGCGTGGGCAGGATGTGACGCTGGTGAATGTGAACGAATGGCTGGGTGAGCTTAAGAGCACCTATACCACCATGGAACAGGCAGCACTGCATGATGGAGGAAGCCATCAAAACCAGAGGGCTCAGAAGGAAGATGAGATCACCTTCTTTTAACCTAAGAACTACGAAAACTAGGAGACAACGTCTTTATGGCTAAAACCATACTGATCGTCGACGATTCTGTCAGCATTCGACAGGTTGTTGGTATTGCCCTGAAGGGCGCGGGCTTTGATGTGATCGAAGCCGTCGACGGTAAGGATGCTCTTTCCAAGCTGGATGGTAAGAAAATTCATCTGGTGATATCCGACGTCAATATGCCCAATATGGATGGTATTACCTTTGTCAGCGAGATGAAAAAGCTGCCAGCCTATAAATTCACGCCAGTGATCATGCTGACAACGGAAGGTGCTGAGGAGAAAAAAGCCGCCGGTAAGGCAGCGGGGGCCAGAGCCTGGGTGGTCAAGCCCTTTAAAGCAGATCAGATGTTGGCGGCGGTCAATAAGTTGATTCTTCCCTAGGGGGGTGTATGGCATTTACCTGTTCGCAGAAAGCCGACTTTAGCGTGATAGAAGCGGATCAAGAGCTGACCATATTCAATGTGGCGGAATGCGCTGAGGCGACAAAGCCGGTACTGGCAGCCAAGACAGACAAAGTGCTGTTGGACCTAACTGCCGTGCAGGACTTTGATTCGGCAGGACTGCAATTGGTGCTTTGGCTACTGCAGCAGATGATCAAGGCGGACAGGGAGTTTTCACTAATTCTGGGTGACAACGATGTCATTACTCAGGTATTTAATTTGTATCAGATACCTGAGGATTTCGCCGACCATTCTGGATCGCAGGCAGAACACTAGGAGTCGCTTATGGATATGGATCAGGCCCAGCAACTGTTCATCAATGAAGCGGAAGAACTGCTTGAGACCATGGAAAGTTGCCTGCTCGAGATAGAGAGCGGAGAGGTCAGTGTCGAAGAGCATATTGACGCCATTTTCAGGGCGGCCCATACCATTAAAGGCTCTGCGGGGTTATTCGGTTACGACAATATTGTTGCTTTCACACACAGTGTGGAAAACGCACTGGATAAGGTGCGTGCCGGCCAGCTAGAACTGGATGAAAGCCTGCTGGAATTAATGCTGGACTGCCACCGGCATATGCAGGGATTGATTCAGTCATTATCGGAACCTGAGCAAGAGCCGCCGAGAGCCGAGGGCGAAGCCTTGCTCACTAAACTGGCAAGGGTATTAGAAGGCCAGGGCGCGAGTGATGAAGCCAGCGAGCTGGAGGCCGCGGATGACCATGAGGTTGAACAGCCAGGCGAGAAGCCTGAAGGGTATGACAGCTTCTGGCATATCCGCATTGAGTATGGCGAGGATGTGTTTCGCGATGGCATGGATCCCTGTTCTCAGTTGCGTTTTCTGCAAACACTGGGCTGCATTGCCGACGTAAAGCTTAAGACTCGCTTTCCGGAATCGGTGGATGAGTTCGATCCGGAGTCCTGCTATCTGAGTGTCGAGATTGAACTGGAGTCCGATGCCAGCAAGCAGGACATCGAAGAGGTGTTCGAGTTTATTCAGGAGAACAGCGTTGTTCGTATCGGGGCCCCCAATACCTATCTGGAGAAAGTATCCAGTTATGAAGGAGATGATGAGCGGGTTGGTGAGGTTTTGGTGAATGCCGGCGCGGTGACCCGAAGAGAATTGCAGCAGGCGCTGAATACGCAGCGCGAGTCCTTGCAGCAAAGTAACGAGGCCGAGCCTCTGGGAGAAACTCTGGTCAAACAGGGGGCCGTCAATAAGGAAATGGTGGAGTCGGCTTTAAGTAAGCAGAAATCAGCCTCGCATAAGCGGCCGGTGAAGATGCAGTTTTTGAAGGTGGACTCAAGAAAGCTGGATCACCTGATCGGCCTGATTGGTGAGCTGGTGACTTCAGGGGCGGCCAACGAGATCCTGGTCAAGCAGCAAGAAGACGAAAAGTTGTCCGAATCCTTCGGCAGTATGTTTTATCTGATCGAACAAATTCGCGATGGCGCCCTTAGTTTGCGGATGGTTCAGGTGGGCGAGTCCTTTGGTCGTTTAAAACGTATTGTCCGTGACGTATCCAAAGAACTGGGTAAAGAAATAGAGCTGCATATTTCTGGTTCCGAAACTGAGCTGGACAAGACGATGGTCGAGAAGCTGTCCGACCCTCTTATGCATATTGTCCGCAATGCCATCGACCATGGCATTGAACCCCGGGAGTTGCGTCAGTATCGGGGTAAGCCTGCAGCAGGGAACCTGCATTTAAAAGCCTACCATGAAGCCGGCGCGGTAGTAATTGAAATCATTGATGATGGCGCTGGCCTGGATCCGGAAAAGTTGCGTGCCAGAGCCATTGAGCGTGAGGTGATCAGTCCGGATGCCAGTTTAACCGAAGAGGAAACTTACAAACTCATCTTCGAACCCGGTTTTTCCACAGCCGAGGCAGTAACAAACTTATCGGGTCGTGGTGTGGGGATGGACGTGGTTAAACGAAATATTGAAGAGCTCCGCGGTCAGGTGTCGATAGAGTCTAAGTTGGAAAAGGGAACGACCTTCCGTATACGGGTGCCGCTGACCCTGGCCATCATTGATGGGTTCCAGGTGTCGGTGGGCGACAAGCCTTTCGTGATACCGGTCAATATGATTCAGGAATGCCTGGAATTTACCGCTGAGCAGCTGTCAGAGGACCGCAATTATCTGAACTTGCGCAACGAAGTTTTACCTTTCGTGAAGCTGAGAGAAATTCTTGAGCTGCCAGCCGGTAAGGTCGACCGGGAACACATAGTGGTTGTGCACTTTGGCGAGCAGAAAGCCGGTATTGTGGTGGATGAGCTGCATGGTGAGTTACAGGCGGTGATCAAGCCCATGAGTGAGATGTTTCGGGCGATCAAGGGAATTGGGGGGACCACCATCCTGGGCTCGGGAGATATTGGCTTTATTGTGGATGTGCCGCAATTGATCGAGCTGGCCTCCAGTCGCGAGAGTCATCGTTACGCAACAACTGTCACCAAGGTGACTAAAGGTGAAGCATGAGTGAACTTAATCAGCTAAGTGAACTTGAAACGGAGGGGAGTCACTTGCATCAGTATTTGACCTTTGTGCTCAAAGGAGAGCACTACGGCATCAATATTAACTCGGTGAAGGAAATCATCGAGTACAGCAATGTTACGGGGATTCCTCTGATGCCTGACTTTGTTAAAGGAGTACTGAACCTGCGCGGTGATGTGGTACCGGTGATCGACCTGTCATTACGTTTCGGTAAGGATGCCACCGAAATTCAACATCGTAGCTGCATCGTGATTCTGGAAGTGCCTCATGAAGACACCAGAGTGACGATGGGAGTGGTGGTGGATGCGGTAAACGAAGTATTGGAGATTGAGCCTTCGCAAATCGAGCCTCCGCCAACATTCGGAGCCAAGATCCGAGCTCAGTTTATTCAGGGAGTGGTTAATGTGGGTGAACAGTTTGTCATTCTGCTGCATGGGGACAAGGTGCTATCGGTAGAAGAAATGGCCGCCATTATCGACAACGTGGTTTCAGAATAGGGTAAGACTGGGGGATATATGTTTAAGAATATGAAAGTTGCGGTTCGTCTTGCCTTGATGGCAAGTGTGTTAACTGCTCTGCTGATCATTGCCGGTTTGATGGGCATTATCGGTATGAAGGGCGAGCACGATGCAATGACTACGGTGTATAAAGACCGAGTCGTGCCGTTGAGAGACCTGAAGACCATCGCCGATATGTATGCGGTAAATATTGTCGACACCGCCCATAAAGTTCGTAACGGCGGCATGTCGTGGGATAAGGGCGCCGATAACGTCGAACAGGCCAGAGACGTTATCCAGCAACGCTGGAGTGCCTACCTGGCGACACAACTTGTTTCTGAGGAACAGCGCCTGGTCAATGAAATAAAGCCGTTACTCAGAGACGCCGATGATGCGGTTAATGACCTGCTGCGCATGTTCGAGAACCGCAATGAGATAGCGTTAGAGAGCTTTGTGCTGAACCGTCTTTATCCGGTAATTGAACCGGTTTCTGATCGTTTTTCCGCCCTGGTAGAAGTGCAGTTGAAAGTGGCCGAGCAGGAATACAACGATTCAGCGGCAAGTTATACGACCTCTATGACCATCAACATCATACTCATCGCGGTGAGTATTATTGTCAGTATTGTGCTGAGTGTGATCATTACCCGCAGTCTGGTCAAACAATTGGGGGGTGAACCTGCTTACGCTGAGCGGGTAGTAAACGCCGTAGCAAATGGGGATCTGACGGTTAAAATCGATCTTAATCCCGGCGATAACTCAAGCATGTTGGCGGCTATTAACCGCATGGTTGAGAAGCTGAGCGATATTATCGCCCAGGTACGTGCGTCAGCAGACAACCTTTCCTCAGCCTCAGAGCAAATGAGCGCAACCTCTCAGTCCATCAGTCAGGCGGCCTCTGAGCAAGCCTCCAGCGTAGAAGAAACATCGGCGTCCATGGAAGAGATGAGTGCGTCCATCAACCAGAATAATGAGAATTCTAAGGTAACGGATGGTATAGCCAACAAGAGTGCACAGGACGCCATCAAAGGCGGCGAAGCGGTTAAGGAAACGGTTTCTGCCATGCGCCAGATCGCGGATAAGATCAGCATTATCGACGATATTGCCTATCAGACTAACTTGCTGGCGTTAAACGCCGCCATTGAGGCCGGTCGCGCTGGTGAACATGGCCGAGGCTTTGCTGTTGTGGCGGCTGAAGTGCGTAAGCTTGCGGCACGCAGTCAAACCGCAGCTCAGGAGATCGGTGAAGTGGCTACCAGCTCTGTGGGCTTAGCTGAAGACGCTGGCAAGCTGCTGGAAGAAATTGTTCCGTCGATTCAGAAAACCGCCGAATTGGTTCAGGAAATCGCCGCAGCCAGCAGTGAGCAGGCCACCGGGGCAGAGGAAATTAATTCTGCTATAGGCCAGATCACCAATGCTACGCAGCAAAACGCAGCATCTTCCGAAGAGCTGTCGTCCACGTCTGAGGAACTGACTGGCCAGGCTGTAGAATTACAGGAAATGATGGAGTTTTTTCAGGTAGACAGTAACAAGCTGAATACCCGGAGTCGTTCATCCTCCTATGTGAAACGACCATCCGCGGGCAAGTCGAGTAGAACGGAAGACAAGGCGGCTGGTTCTAACCAGAATCAGAGTGCTGGCAAGCAAACGCAGGCATCGAAAGACGATGACTTTGACTTTGAGAACTTCTGATTCTGGATTGATGACATAGAGGAATCGCACGAGTGGATTCAGTTGTTCTGTCAGACCGTGACTTTGGCGTTATCCGGGATTGGTTATATCGCAAGGCCGGTATTCATCTCGGTGACATAAAAAAAACCTTGGTCAGTGGGCGTTTGCAAAAACGCTTGCGCCAGTTATCACTAACTGACTTTCGAGCTTATATTGAGCTGTTAGAGTCGGCAGAAAACGGGGTGGAGCACCAGGTGGCGATCAATCTGTTGACCACCAACGAAACCTATTTTTTCCGGGAAAAGCCTCACTATGACTTTTTAGAGCAGCGCATCTTACCGGATACCGACCCACGAAAACCATTTAAAGTCTGGAGTGCCGCATCCTCTACCGGAGAGGAAGCGTATACCACGGCGTTTATTCTTAGTCGCTATTTCGGCAAGCATGGCCAGTGGGAAATAGAGGGAACTGACATCAATACCGAGGTAGTAGAGGATGCAAAGCGGGGCATTTATCCCTTATCCGCGGCAAAAAAAATCCCGCTGGAATATTTAAAGGAGAGTTGTGTAAAGGGGAAAGGCAAGGATGCGGGACTGTTCCGGATTCGGAATGAGCTTCGCAGTAAAGTGAATTTCGGTACCCTGAACTTGATCAATCCCGAACGTCGTTTGGGGCCCTTTGATGTGGTCTTCTTACGTAACGTATTGATTTACTTTTCTTTACCGGACAAGCAAAAGATAGTGCAGAACGTCATCAAAAACCTGAAGCCTAATGGTTGGTTACTGGTGGGGCACTCGGAAAGTATCAGTGGATATGACGAGCGTTTAAAGCAGGTAAAAGCCGGATGCTATCACTACAAGCCATAGGAACTCATGAATAAGAAAGTGTATCTCGCCCCAGGCGAGTTTGTTATCGGTAATGCCAGTCAGCGCCTTTATTCAACGGTATTGGGGTCCTGCGTATCGGTGATCATGTTTGATCCGGCTAAGCGTTTTTATGCCATGTGCCACTACTTGATGGTGGGCGAAACCTCACGTCCCAGTCCTGAACTGGTAGGGCGTTATGGCAGCTTTATCTTGCCGAGCTTTCATAAACACGTTCTGAGACGCGGGATAGACCCTGCTGAACTTGAAGTGAGTTTGATTGGAGGCGCGACAAGCGCCAACGCTCAGGGACTGTCAGCCCATTACCGGGTTGGTGAGCGTAATGTCGACTACGGTTTTCGTTTCCTTGAGCATTATGGCTACTCCATATCCCTACAGGATGTGGGGGGCATCAATGGCCGCCGGGTTAAGTTCAATGCCGACAGTGGTGAAGTTAATGTAGAGACCTTCAGTGGGGTTAAGACGGCATGAGTAAAGACAAGATTCGTGTATTAGTGGTCGACGACTCGGCGGTTGTCCGTCAGATGCTGACCAGTATTCTGGATGAGCAGCCGGATATCGAGGTGATCGGTGCGGCGGCGGACCCGTATTTTGCCGTGGATAAAATGCGTGGCAACTGGCCAGATGTCATTACTCTGGATGTGGAAATGCCACGCATGGACGGCATTACCTTCCTGCGAAAGATTATGGCCTCGCGGCCCACGCCTGTGGTGATCTGTTCCTCGCTGACCGAGGAAGGTGCCGAAACCACTCTGGAGGCCATGAGTGCGGGTGCCGTGTCGATTTTTACTAAGCCCCAGGTTGGTGTTAAGGGCTTCCTGCAGAGCACCAAGGCTCAGCTGGTGGAGGCGGTGCGTACCGCCGCCCAGGCTAAGCCTAAGAATGCTAAGGTGGGTAGTGGTAACGACCGCGAGCATAGAACGCCCGTTGTCAAACGTACCTCGATGGCCAAGACTACCGAGAGCGTCATGTGCATTGGTACCTCTACCGGAGGCACCTCGGCATTGGAGCAGATTCTCACACGTTTGCCGGTGACTGCACCAGGCATGGTGATTGTCCAGCACATGCCGGAGAAATTTACCGCCGCCTTCGCCAGTCGTTTAGATAAGCTCTGTCAGATTCAGGTAAAGGAAGCGCAAGACGGCGACCGTGTCCGCCCGGGGCTTGCTCTGATTGCCCCTGGAGCGCAACACATGAGCCTTAAACGCAGCGGCGCCTTTTACTATGTTGGGGTTAAGCCCGGGCCTGCAGTGAATCGACACTGTCCCTCAGTGGATGTGCTATTTAAAAGCGCCGCCAAGGTAGCGGGCAAAAATGCCGTTGGTTTTATTCTTACCGGTATGGGCGATGATGGTGCCAGGGGGCTACTGGAAATGCGTGAGGCCGGCGCGATGACCTATGCTCAGGATGAGGCCACCAGTGTGGTATTCGGTATGCCTAAAGAAGCTATCAAGCGTCAGGCTGTTCCCGAGGGTAATGTGATTCCTCTGGACAGTGTGGCAGAACTTATTGTCCAGTACAGTCAGACAAAGTAGGTTGAATCGATGGGACAATTGTCAGTATTAGTCGTTGAAGACAGTGCCGCGCAGCGGCAATTTACAATGGATCTGTGCTGTGCGGTCGGCGCCACTGAAGTTGAAGGGGCTGAAAACGGCCGTGTCGCGTTGGATATGATCGATGAGCGCGAGCACGACTACGATATTTTAATATGCGACCTGGAGATGCCGGATCTCAATGGTATAGAAATGATTAACTTGTTGGCGAGTCGTCAGACGCATTCGGCGCTGATTATCGTCAGTGGTCGCGAACAGAGTCTGATCTCCGCCGTAGAATTAATGGCGCGAACAGCGGGCCTGTGGGTGTTGGGAGGAGTGCAAAAACCGCTCACAGAGGCATTGCTAAAACAGCAGATGGAGGATTATTTTCGTCAGGCCAGTCAAAGCATCAGTACCGATACGACGAAAAATTCAAAATCAGTGCCTCTGGAAGAACTGGAACAGGCGCTGGATGAAGGGAATTTCGTATTACACTACCAGCCTAAAATGAGTATGCAAACCGGCAAACTCAGTGGAGTGGAAGCCTTGGTGCGTCTTAGGCGAGGCGAGCGAGACATCATCTTCCCTGGGGATTTTATCCCTCAATGTGAGCAAAATGGCCTGATTGACCGGCTTAGCTATGAAGTGGTGCAACTGGCGGCGACGCAGCAACAGCGTTGGATGGAGTTAGGCCTGGATACTAAGGTCTCAGTCAATCTGTCGGCGGTGTCTTTTGATAATGATCAGTTCTCGCAGGACGTCTTAGATCTAATACAACAGTCCAAGATTGATACCGAGCACATGATTTTTGAGGTCACCGAGTCTGAAGTGATTACGGATATGGCAAAGGCGCTATCCATTCTAACGCGTTTGCGCTTGTCCGGTTGCGGTCTGTCCATTGACGACTTTGGTACCGGCCATTCGTCGGTCAAGCAATTGACCCAGATCCCCTTCACCGAGCTTAAAGTCGACCGCAGTCTTATAGAAGGTATCGCCAGCAAAAAGCACTTACAGGTCATTTTCGAAAGTACCCTGTCTATGTGCAATAAACTTGGGCTTAGTATTGTTGCCGAAGGCATCGAAAAGAAAGAAGACTGGGATTACCTAAAGCGCAACGGCTGCCATGTCGGTCAGGGCTATTATTACGCACCGCCCATGCCTGAGTCTGACTT
The DNA here is from genome assembly GCF_003143555.1 of Saliniradius amylolyticus. Lineage (NCBI taxonomy): Bacteria > Pseudomonadati > Pseudomonadota > Gammaproteobacteria > Alteromonadales > Alteromonadaceae > Saliniradius > Saliniradius amylolyticus. The sequence continues at coordinate 2,836,081 of NZ_CP029347.1, read as the reverse complement.
GCTTGGCTGGTGGCAGGCGGGTATGCCGGCCCTGACCTGACTAAACAAGGCTTCGCGGGGCGCTTGCTGCCCCGCTTAAACAGTGCTCCGAGGTCTAGACCTTAAACTGCCTGACCACCGCTTGCATGTGCAGTGCTTGTTCTTTAAGCCGCTTGATCTCGGCCAGGTCCGTTTCGGCGTTGTCATAGATGCTGGACGCGGTATCGGCGATAATTTGGGCCGATTCGTTGATATGTTCGACCACGGAGGCTTGCTGCTCGGTTGCTGATGCCACCTGGTGGTTGCCATCATTAATTTGTTCAAATTTCGCTTTGACGGCCGACAAGGAGTCGGTGCAGCTCTGGGCCTGTTGTGACAAATCGGCACTTTGCTCGGCTCCCTGGACAATCGCTTGCTTCGACTGTATCGCCGAAGACTGCAACTGCTCAATCTGATCGCGGATTTCGGCAGTAGAGTCCTGAGTTCTGCTGGCCAGTGTCCGTACTTCGTCAGCGACTACGGCGAAGCCACGGCCCTGCTCGCCTGCTCTGGCCGCTTCAATAGCTGCATTCAGAGCCAACAGATTAGTCTGTTCTGAAATACCACTGATCACATCCACCACAGAGTTAATCGATTCAGCCTGATTCGCCAATTCGCTCATGATCTGCTCGGTACTCTGCATGGCCGTCGCCAGGTTATGCATGGTTGTGGCAACATCGAGCATGGTGGTATTGGTTTGATTTACCTCTGACACCGCCTGCTCCGTATCGGTGGCCGTTTTGTGTGCCACCGAAGACACTTCACTGATCGTCTGCCCCATTTGGTTCATGGCGGTGGCTACCTGCTCGGTCTGTGCCTTCTGTGAGCTGGAATCTGACACGGTCTGGTTAGCCCCCTGTTCAAGCTTTTCCATTCCCTGAGTGATGACCTGCTCCGAGCTCTGTATCTCGCTGACCAAATCGGCAAGTTTGGCCAAAATAGCGTTAAAACCTGCGGCCAGTTGGCCCAGTTCATTGTCGGCACTGTCGTCCAGTCTTTGAGTGAGGTCGCCACCATCACCGGACATGCGCTTTAAGCTGTCGGCCACCGATTGCACAGAAGCACTGACCTTGCGGGCAAATACGAAGGCCAAGCCAATAAACAGTGCGGCGATAACCAACGTAATGGCGGTGGATAAGCCGATGATACCGTTTACCTGTCCGCTGACTTCCGAGCGCGGCAATAAGGTGACGATCTTCCAGCCCTGTTGCTCTAACTCTGTAACGGCAATGTACTGTTCAATATCGCCCACATCCCGTTGAAAAACTCTGAATTCGCCGCTGCTCCGAAGTATCTCGGAATGGATGTTTCGATACTGCGAGACGGCTTTTACTGACTTGCCAATCAGAGCATTATTTCGGTGTGCGGCGATAGTGCCTTGCTCATCCAACAGGAACATGTAGCCGTTCTCACCTACCTGAGTTTGATTCACTAACTTGGAGATGTCGGACACATCGAACCCCAGGCCCGCGGCACCAATGTCTCCATTGCTGCGACTGGTCACCCTGGCATTAATGAAAACGATTAAGTCGCCTGTACTTTCTGATACGTCCAGGGCCAACTCGGTCCTTTTTCCCGACGCCATAAAGTCGTAAAACCACTGGTCGCGCTCTGCCGTTCGGGATACCTGCTTAAACAAGCCATCCTGGTTGTAATAATTTCCTGTTGGCATAGAGACCCAGAACGCTGCTACTGCATTGTAATCGCGAACAAAATCATTAAGGAACTCAATCAACTCACCTCTTTGGGCATCGGGCTCGCCCTGGGCTACCCAGCGGTGTACATAGGTATTATTGGCGATGGCCTCAGACAGTGCGATGGGTTGTTGCAGGCGCTCCAGTATCTGAGCTTTCGCTCGCCCCACCAGGTTGGGCAAATGCTCTTGTTCGGTGACGTCATAGAACATACTGGAAAACTGACTGATATTAATCAGGGTGGACAGTGCTGTGGTCGACAGTAAGGCAATAACCATAGCACCTGCGACCGCATTTTTGATGGTTAACTGTTGAATGATCGACATTGGGGAGACTATTCCTGGCGCATATTCACATGTTATTAGACTAGAGGGATTTTCAGGGAATTGGCAATAATGTGGGCGGTTTCCTGATAAAATCCTCGCCCGAGGAGGAAAGATGCCCCAGTCCACTACCATCAGCGGTTTTATTCTAAGCCGGCACCTGCTGTCAACGCCTGAGGGCGTCGCCGTGGGCCTCTGGCTTTTAACTGATGAGGGGCCTGCCTATGTTCAGAGCGCGCCGCAAAAGCTGAGCTTTTTTATTGTCTCCAGCCAACAGAATCAGGCCGAAGAGACCTTGAATCGGGCTGGCCTGAAGGCGGGTTGTCGGGCGCTGGAGCTGACGACCTTTGAGCAGCAGCCCGTCTCTGCCTGTTATTTTGACTCGCCGCGTAGCTTTTATCAGGCCAGAAAACTGCTCCAGAGTCAGGGGCTGGTGCTTTATGAGGCGGATATCCGGCCGGTGGATCGCATCCTGATGGAGCGTTTTATCTATGGTGCGGTAACGGCGAGCGGAAGGCCCGACGAGTCGGGACCTTATCCTATGCTTCTCGATGCAAAGCTCAGTCCGGCGAAGACCATCCCGGCTTTTAAGGTTTTGTCTCTGGATGTGGAATGCAGCGCCCAGGGAGAGCTCTATTGTATCGGTCTGGTCGGCGCCCAGTTTAGTCGGGTGCTGATGATTGGTGAGCCCGAGAGTACGCGTCAGGATATTGTCTGGCTGGATCACGAAGCCGACTTACTACAAGCATTTGTCAGTCAAATCCACCAATTAGACCCGGACATTATCACTGGCTGGAATGTGGTTAATTTCGACTTCCGCCTGCTGCTAAAGCGGGCCCGGAGGTATGGCATTCCATTGACATTGGGACGAGACAACAGTGAGCCTGAGTGGCGTGAAACTCAAGGTGACAGTGAGCTGGGTTTTATTGGCATTGCCGGTCGCGTGGTGGTGGATGGCATCGATGCCCTGAAAACGGCCACCTATCAATTTGATTCCTTTAGCCTGGAATCGGTGGCACGGGCACTGCTGGGTAAAGGTAAGGCGGTAGACAATGTGCAGGACCGTCTGAGTGAGATCGAGCACAACTTTCATCACAACAAACGTCAACTGGCCAAGTACAATCGTCAGGATTGCCAGCTGGTGTTAGATATAATGCGTAAGACCCGGCTGCTACCGTTTCTAGCGCTGCGCAGCCGGCTGACGGGGTTGGAGCTGGATCGCTCCGGCGGCTCGGTGGCGGCCTTTACCAACTTGTATTTACCCAAGTTACATCGCGCCGGTTACGTGGCCCCTAACCTGCCTGCCGATGGAGGTTTGGCCAGCCCCGGGGGCTACGTGATGAGCTCCAGACCTGGCCTCTATGACCATGTGCTGGTGTTGGACTATAAGAGTCTGTATCCCTCAATTATCCGTACCTTTAAGATCGACCCCCTTGGTCTGGTGGAAGGGTTGAAACAACCAGAAACGGCAATTCCAGGCTTTAAGGGCGCGGCCTTCTCCCGCGAGCAACACTTTCTGCCTGCCATCATCCAGCGCCTGTGGCAGCAGCGGGATGAGGCCAAAAAGGCCGGTGACCAGGCCCGTTCTCAAGCTATCAAGATTTTAATGAACTCATTTTATGGCGTGCTGGGTTCGGGGGGGTGTCGGTTTTATGATACCCGCCTTGCCAGTTCTATTACCCTGCGCGGTCATGAAATCATGCAGACCACTGCCGATTGGATCCGTGAGCAGGGCTATGAGGTGATCTATGGCGACACCGACTCGACCTTTGTGTGGTTAAACCAGGCAGTGACCGACAAAGAGGCCAGGCAAATCGGTCGACGCCTGGCGCAAGAGATCAATCAGCGTTGGCGCAGCAAGTTGGCCGAAGAACTGGCGCTGGAGTCCGATCTGGAAATGGAATTCGAGACCCACTTTCGACGCTTTTTAATGCCCACCATTCGGGGCTCTGAGCAGGGTAGTAAGAAACGATACGCAGGGTTAAAGGTAACACCGGATGGTCAGACTGAGCTGGTGTTTAAGGGCCTGGAGTCGGTTCGATCCGACTGGACCGAATTGGCCCGCCAGTTTCAGCATGAGCTGTACAGGCGTGTATTCGAACAACAACCGGTGGGGGATTATATCCGTACACTGGTGGCACGGGTGCGCGCAGGGGAATGTGACGAGCAACTGGTTTATCGAAAGCGCCTGCGGCGTAAGTTGGATGATTATAAGCGCAATATTCCGCCCCATGTTCGGGCCGCACGTTTAGCCGACCGTCTGAATCAGCAGCAAGGTAAGCCCAGGCAATATCAGCGCAAGGGGTGGATCCGGTACTTCATCACTGTGAGTGGCCCCGAGCCACTGGAGTATCACAGTAGCGCCATTGACTACGAACATTATATTGAGCGGCAGATTCGGCCAGTGGCCGATGCGGTTTTGCCGTTCATCGGCGAGGACTTTGAGCGTATCACCGCCGCTCAGTTGGGACTGTTCTGATCCTGGAAGGTCGCCACAGTCTGACGTATGTCAGCGATTAACGCCTCGCCCGCACTAAAACACAGGCTGTCTTCCGTCAGGGTGTTCTCACGAGTGACACCGTCGACACTGCCTCTTTCAGACAGGTACTCCAGGATAGCCTTAGGCGTTATATCCTCAAGCAGATCCCGAGCCAGTAGTTGACCCAACATGGCCAGAATGCCGTAGGGCGCCCAGTTGGACACATCGGCCACCACCAGCTCGTCGCAGCCGGTGGCGCAGGGAATAATATTTAGCTTTCGTAGCGCATCGTACTGGTTGCCCATACCGATTTCATTGCCGCCATCGCCGATGGCAATGGTGGGGCACTCAGCGTCCAGCACAAAGTAATCGAAACAGGCGCAGCGTTCGGAAATATCCTCTCCGCGCATATTGGTGTAGCGGTTATCCGCCGATAAGCCGGGGCGCTCAATGGACAGCACCACTGAGGGCTTTAGTGTGGCCAGGTGCGCATGGGTTTCGGCCCGGGCTCTATCCAGCTGGTTAACCTTAAGCTGCAGGCAGCGATAGTCGTTCTGGATGGCAGTAAACAAGGGATCGCCGCAGGCCAGAACGGGTGTATAACCCACTTTTTGCAATGCCTGATACAGGGCAATGGCCCCGACAGGCCCATCAGTTTCAAATGTTGTAGTGACCGGGAAACCGGTGCCGATAATAATGGTCCCTACATTCTCGGCCAGTATCCGGGCAGCCCTAAGCAGGTAACCAGGCCGCATCTGGGCCTGCAATTGTTGCATCCCCCTGAGGTTACGCTGTACCAGCAGGGCCTCCAGCCTGTGGCTCAAGGCTCCCAGGTTGTCCTCACTCATCCACCGGCTCCAGTTTATTAAGAATATTGGCCAGTTTGACCTTTTGCAGATGCAACAGACTCTGTGCCTCGTTGACGCTGATGGCCTCGAAGCGGACCCTGGCACCGGGCCGGCATTGGGCTAAGCGCGCGCAATCCAGTGACAACACCGAGCCAATCTTGGGGTAGCCACCGATGGTCTGGCGATCGCAGAGCAGCACAATGGGTTGACCGTCGCCGGGTACCTGCACCGCCCCGGGGGCAATACCCTCGGAGTACATCTCGGTCAGGTCACAGGGAATGGCCGGGCCTGACAAACGATAGCCCATGCGGTCAGCCTGATCGCTGACCTTATAGCTACTGGTATAAAAAATCTGACGATTCACCGGCGAGAAGTAATCCACCTGATAGCTTGGCACGATGCGTAAGGTTAGCTCGTCCGGATACTCGGGACGCCAGCACTCGGGTAATCGCCTCAGTGGCGTGTCTGTGGTGGCTGTGGCGGGAAAGCTGAGTGTATCGCCGGGCTGAAGTGGTCCGCCATTCAGACCGCCAATACCTTCCCGAATAACGGTGGCGGTACTGCCAAACTGCTCGGTCACGTCAAAGCCACCTTTTATGGCCACATAGCTGCGAACGCCACTCTGACAGTAGTCCAGAGCGACCCTGTCGCCCTGCTTCAATTGCAGGGTCTGCCATAAGGGGGCGGGCTCGTCATTGATGGTCAGCGGCATCGGAGCGCCCGTAACGCAGATTATAGTGTCGGCGTCGATGGTGAACTCCAGGCCCCCCATGGTGACTTCGATGGCGGTGGCGTTGGCATCATTGCCAAGCAGCGCGTTGGCCATATCGAAGGCCGGACGATCGGCCGGACCTCCGGCACTGAGCCCGATATGGGCCTGGGCAAAACGGCCACCGTCAGTAACAAAAGCCATAATCCCCGGAGTGTGTATCTGCAAGGTATTCATAATTGTCCTCCCTTGGCCAGGAAGGTCTCTTTATTGATGGCGTAAAAACGCACCCGGTCGCCCACGCTGACCGGCACCGGACGGGTGGCGGTTTTATCGAACATGGGGGTCGGACAACGGCCGATGATATTCCAGCCGCCCGGAGACGCCTTGGGGTAGATAGCGGTCTGGCGATCGGCGATGCCCACTGCTCCCTGAGGAACTTTCTTGCGGGGGGTCTCCAGCCGGGCCGAGGCAATGCGACCATCTACTTCACCCATATAGGCAAAGCCCGGCGAGAAGCCAATGGCGTAAACCCGATATTCCTGTTGCTGGTGCAGTTCAATAATGTCATCAATAGGGATGCGGGTTCGGTCGGAGATCCGCTCCAGATCCCAGCCCACCTCTTTACCATAATACACTGGCAGCTCGACCAGTTTACCATCCTTGTGTTCATGCTCACCCAATTCGGTAAGGACGTCACGGATTTCCCGATGGATATAATAATGGTCTCGCACCAATGGCCGGTAGATGATCAGAATTGAGGTGAACGAGGGAATTAAGTCCACCAGACAGTCGCCCAGGTGCTCACGCAGCCTTGGAAGCATGGCCGCGATCTGATCGGAGACTTCGGTACAAGGGTTCTTGGCCAGATAGACGATAACGGCATCTTCTCCGGCATCGAAAATCTTAGGGTAGGCGCTCATAGTGATGACAGCAGCTCCCGAATTCGTTTCACCATAGCAACCGCGTGCGGATTGTCACCATGCACGCACAGGGTATCGGCGTTAAGGGGTAACTCGCTACCATCGGCCGCCACCACGACACCTTTGCTGAACAGGCTCTGGACTTGCTCCAGGGTTTGCTCGTCGTCTAAAACAGCGCCTTCTTCACTGCGAGGGGTCAGATAGCCGTGTTCGGTATAACGGCGATCGGCAAAGGCTTCCAGATACAGTTCGATGCCGTACTGTTCTGCTTTGTTGCGGTAGTGAGTAGCATCGCCGGTAGCCAGCATCATCAGAGTCAGTGGCTGTGGGTAGCAGGCTAAAGCGGCAAACACGGCATCACAGATGGCGTCATCTTTTATCATGTCATTGTACAGGGCACCATGCGGCTTGACGTAGCTAAGCCTGGCGCCCTGCGCCGCAGCCAAGGCCCCGAGAGCGCCTACCTGATAATGCAGACAATGGATAATTTGATCGGTAGTCATAGGAATAGACCGACGGCCGAAGCCTTGCATATCCGGATAGCCTGGATGGGCGCCAATCTCGACGCCATGCTCCACAGCCATCGCCAGGGTATGGGCCATCACATCGGGATCACCGGCGTGAAAACCGCAGGCAATATTGGCTTGGTCAATATAGGGCATGACCTGATCGTCCAGACCCATCTTCCAGCTGCCAAAACCTTCGCCAAGATCACAATTGAGTTTCATGATTCTCCTATAACATCGATAATTGACTGTTGCGCAAGTCGGTAATCAGCATACAGCCCGGGCTGTGGGTGATACAGACGGGAGGCTTGGCGTTTTGGATCGCTAACTGGGGTGTGACACCGCAGGCCCAGAATACCGGCAACTCGTCGTCGCCAATGGTTACCGCATCACCATAATCCGGTTGCTGTAGATCATTAATGCCAATCAAGGTTGGGTCGCCTAAGTGCACCGGCGCGCCGTGAACCTGGGGAAACCGGCTGCAAATCTGTATGGCACGAATGGCATCAGCGGCTTTCATCGGCCGCATACTGACGACCATATTACCATGGAACGGCCCCGCTGACTGACAGGGAAGGTTGGTTTTATACATGGGCACATTCACGCCTTCGGTGATGTTGCGCACCTCTAGCTGATTATCCAGCAGTGCCTCTTCAAAGGAAAAAGAACAGCCCAGTAAGAAGCTGACCCAGTCCTGCCTCCATAGCGCGGTTAAATCGGTGATCTGCTGCTGATGCCGGCCATGTTCGAACACCTCGTAGGCGGGGAAGTCGGTACGGATATCGATGCCTTCCCCGGCATCGGTGACGGCAAAGTCGCCGGGCTTATCGGCCATGGCGATGAGCGGGCAAGGCTTGGGGTTACGCTGACAGAAGCGCAGAAAATCATTGGCGTAATCGGCCGGCAGCACCACCAGGTTGCACTGTACAAAGCCAGGTGCCAGGCCAGATGTGTTACCGGTAATCTCGCCCCGTCGAATTTGCTCGCGCACCTGCGCGGCCGAAGTTTGTGTCATCTATACCTTCCAGAACCAGTGATTGCGATACATCCAATACATTAAAATGTACGATACCAAAAGAAACAGTATCCCATACGCCAAAGACCCAATGTAATTCCCTAAATGGGGGGCAAGCAGGGTTTGATAAAACGCGCCTTTGAGGCTCTGCTCGCCCCAAGGCAACATTATGACGAGGCGACCTGCAACGCCGGCAAACATAAAGAAAGCGATGGCATTGGCACCAAACACGATAAAAGGTGCGCACCAGCGGCGATAGCCCCGGTCGTCGATAAGCCACAGACACAGCGCCAGGCTGACGCAGGCCCAGCCGCTTGATAATACCACAAAACTGGGGGTCCATAAGGCTTTGTTGATGGGCATTACGGCCGACAAGCTTTGTCCCGCGATAACCAGAATCGCTCCTAAGCCTAACAGGTAGCGGATCTTGTCAGTGAGTGAATGCTGACCTTGCATATACTGTCCGATAAGCACCCCGCTCAGACAGGTCGCGATGGCAGGCAGGGTACTCAACAGGCCTTCAGGATCGAAGCTAAAGGGCTGGGCGTCGCTGTAATACACATGACCCGGCCCCAAGAGTTGGTGATCTACCCAGGCGGCCAGACTGTTGCCAAACTGATACAGCCCTTGGAAGGTATTGCCATGGTTATCGGCGTAAGGTACCCAGGTCATCAGAACCCAATAGCCTAATAACAAGCCCAGACACCAAATAAGCTGACCACGCCAGCGCCAGTTGAGCACAATCAGTACTGTAGCCAGATAGACCAGTCCAATGCGCTGTAAAACCCCGGGTAGTCGTATGCTGAGCAGTTGATCCTCGAGCCAACTAAAATTCGGGTCGTTAACCCGATAGTAAAACAGCGCCAGAAACCAGCCCAGTAACAGTAGCTTAATGGTGCGTACCAAGGCTTGTTTAAGCAACTGAGCTGAGTTTTTGCCCTTAGCCCGCTGCGCGCTGAAAGAAAGGGTTATGGCAATGCCGACAATAAAGATAAAAAACGGAAAGATAAGATCGGTCGGCGTCCAGCCATGCCAGTCGGCGTGTTTCAGTGGCCAATACATATAGGACCAACTGCCAGGGTTATTCACCAATATCATTGCAGTAATAGTGATACCCCGCAATGCATCGACAGCCAGTAACCGGTTCCCCGGCGTGGCTGCAAGGATCCCCTCCAAGTGACGGTACAGCCAGGCCATCAGTGATTACCCAGTGTGACGGGCAGTTGCCCCTGGGGCTCTAATTGCCCCAACAATGTCCGGGCCAGGGCATCGAAAATCGGGCTCATGGCCAGCAGTCGACCCTGCTGATCCTGTTTGAAGTAGACGTTGTAGGCGAAGCTCGCTAATACAGCATCGGCCTGGTCGGCGATGCGCTCAATGTCATAAGGCGCGCGCAGGCTGATAAAGGTGACTGGTTTACCTTTGTCTTTGGCGATCTGAATAAGCTCTGGGAGTATCTTTTGCTGGTCGTTATAGTTCAGGGCCTGCAAGCGAGTTTGCGTTAAATTGTCCATACCACCGCGTTCAACAGCACTCTGCCGGGGGCTGATATTGGCCATCACCACTGAGTCGGCCAGGCGGATCGCGCGAATAGCATCGGTGGCGTTGTAACTGCGCAGGCTGGTGCAGGTAACGGCATTATTACTGTAAGTTTGTAGGTGCTGACTGAGTGCTACGCACTTGGCCTTATCGGGCATTATCAGGTGAATCTGGTGGGCGCTGTCAGGCAGTGGCAAGGCATTGTTCTGATTGCGTACCTGAGTAATGGCGGCATCGGCCAGAGCTTGCTCTGTCTGCCGGTGTTTGGCGGAGGCAAGTACAGCCTCAGCTTGGGCAACCTTTACCGATAATGGCTGACGAGCCTGCTCTGCAAGCTGGTATTGCTGTTTAGTTTGAACAATCCGTTTTGCTGAGGCGAGCACTTCCTGCCGATCCAACTCGCCGCGATGCACAGCATTCACAACGGCATCGATCAGGGTTTCGACTTTATGAAGCTCACCCGGATGGCGAATCTTCACTGGCATTAGTGCCAGATCGGCTCCGGCCTTAAAGGTCTCGATCACCGCCTGAGTCGGCTCGAAAAAATGCGAGATGCCAGCCATATCCATAGCGTCGGTGGCAATCAGGCCCTTAAAACCCATCTTTTCTCTGAGCAGATCGGTGAGTATGGCGCGAGATAAAGTAGCAGGACGGATGACCTCGGAACCGTCTTTGGTGGTCAAAGTGGAGTCGTCCAGCTGCGGGTACTGAATATGCGCGGTCATCACCATAGCGGGAGAGCCTTGTTCAATCGCATGAGCGAAGGGCTTCAGGTCCACTTGTTCGATGGTGTCGCGATCGTGCTCCACTCTGGGCAAGCCAGTATGGCTGTCGACGGAGGTATCACCATGGCCGGGAAAGTGTTTAAGAGTAGCCAGTACCCCTTCAGATTGCAGTCCGTTCATCTGCGCTAAGCCGAGCTTGGCAACCGTGTTGGCATCCTCGCCAAAGGCACGCACGTTAATCACTGGGTTGTCGGGGTTCACATTCACATCTACATCGGGCGCGTGGTTAATATTAAAGCCCATCGCCTTCACCTCTTTACCCAGCAGGATGCCGGTTTGGGTAGCAAACTCAGTCCCATGCCGGGCATAGGTGGCGCCGATGGCCATATTACCGCTCAGTGTGGTGGCCATCTCGGGTGGTGTGCGCACCACCCGGCCGCCTTCCTGATCCACGCTGATAAACAGAGGATGTCCAGCATTGGAGCTTAATCCGGCTTGCTGTAGTTCATGATTAAGCCGCACGATCTGAGATTTGGACTGGATATTCTCGGCAAATAAAATGATGCCACCTAAACCAGTATCACTCACTACTTTTGCTAATTCTTCTGGCAGCTGGGTTACGCCCTGCTCGCAAGGCTCCTCAGGAGCCGGGGCCGATTCGCAAAAGTAGCGGATATCGATCATAATCTTCTGGGCCACTGCCTGGCGAAGCTCGCTGTCGACCTGCACTGTGCTGGCCTTATGGCTGCAGGCGCTGAGTCCTCCCATCATCAGTAAGGCAGTGACTTTCAGGCTGGCACGTCGCCAGTTAACAGGGATGGTACATAGCAGCGACCTTGTCATAGCGTTTTCCTCGTCTTATCCCGCATGTAAACAGAAAGTTAGTAGAATAATAAAATATTTATTATAATTCCACTTATAATGGAATTAAATATTTGGTATAAAGGTATTCAGGATACATAAGCCATCATACTGTGGCGATGTTGAGGTGACTATGCAGGTGCAATTTTTCTGGCAAGACTGGCTGGTTTTTTTAGGCTATTTCGCCGTTATGGCATTTACCGGTTGGTATTTCAGTCGTAAGCAGTCGGCCACCACTCAGGATTACTTTCTCGGTGGCAACAGCATGCCTATCTGGATGGTGGCAGTGTCGGTACTGGCGACCTCTCAGTCTGCAGCCACCTTTTTAGGTGGCCCGGATCAGGGCTATCAGGGGGACTTTAGCTACCTGGCCACAAACATTGGCGCTGCATTGGCTGCCGTCGGCGTGGCCTGGTTTCTGATTCCCAAGTTTTATCAGCTTAGGGTCACGACGGTGTATGAGCTGCTGGAAGAGCGCTTCGGGCAGCGGGCTAAGAAACAGGCGGGTCTGATGTACTTGTTTGGGCGCGTATTTGCCAGTGGTGCCCGGCTGTATATGGCGGCGATAGCCGTGTCCATGATCCTGTTTGCTAATATTGAGGCCACCAACGTAATCAGCTCGGTGTTAATCCTGGCGGTGGTGGGGCTTGCCTACTCCTTTGTAGGTGGGATTCGCTCAGTGATCTATTCGGACGTGATTCAAACCGTGGTCTATGTTGGGGCCGCCATCTTTGTGATTGCTTACTTACTGTCGGCCATTCCGGCAGATTTCGGTGAGATCATCCACGCCTTACAAAATCCGCCAGAGCGCGAGCTATCTAAGTTAACACTGTTGGATTTCCGGCTCGATTTTACCTCCTCGGGCGTGTTCACTTTTTGGTCGGCGGTGACCGGTTTTCTGCTGTTGAATATCGCGGCCTTCGGGCTGGATCAGGATATGAGTCAGCGCATGTTGAGTTGTAAGAACGCCAAAGAAGGGGCCAAGGCCCTGATCTGGTCGGTGGTAATGGTGATCCCTGTAATGGCCTTATTTATCGCCATTGGCCTGCTGTTATACATCTATTACCAGCGACCGGAACTGATGACTGGTGGCGGCGTGTTAGAGGCGGCGCCGAGCTTCAACGGCGAGGATGTCACCATCTTTATGTACTATGTGCTTAACGAGATCCCGCCGGGTATCCGTGGTCTGGTAACCGTCGGCGTGATTGCTGCGGCGCTGTCTACGTTGAACTCGGGACTAAACGCTATGTCGTCAGTATTGGTGCAGGATCTCTACCGCCCCTGGGTGGAAAAGCACCATCCGGGTAAAGAAGAAAAACACTTTGTTTTTGCAGGACAGATGGGCATGGTGGTGGCCGCCGCTGCTCTGGGCGGCATGGCTATCCTGTGTTATTTCTGGCAGCAATACTCGGAAATGCCACTGTTAGCCTTTGCCTTGAGTGTGATGGTGTTTTCCTATTGTGGGTTGCTGGGCGTGTACTTCACGACATTGTTCACTCGCCGTGGTAGTGCCTCGTCTGTGACTGCCGCACTGTTGGTGGGCTTTATGGTGCCATTGTTGATGCAGCCCTATATTCAGACACTGTACCTGCCACAGTCTCTCTACTTTAATCTTGGTTTCACGTACCAGCTTTGCCTCGGCAGTCTGATCGCCTTTCTTGTTTGTTTTGCCGGGCGTCAACAAGCGGATGTTCTGGTCAATGAGACCGCAGGCAGTGAGTTGACTCGCTAATCACCTTTTAACGGAGTATTACCATGACTCAATCAACAACGGACTCACATCAGCGTCAGTCACAGCTGATTAAACAGCTGGATACGATGGTCTCTGAGGGGCGTAACCCCGAAACCATGGACATTGATACCCTGCCGACACTGGAGGTGCTTAAAAGACTCAATGACGAGGATCAGAAGGTGGCTCCGGCAGTCAGGCAGGTTTTGCCTCAGATTGCCCAGGCGGTTGAGAAGGTTATTGCTGCTTTTGCCGATGGTGGGCGGCTGATCTACATCGGTGCCGGGACCAGTGGCCGTTTGGGCATTCTGGATGCGGTAGAATGCCCGCCGACATTCAGCGTCAGCGACCAGCTGGTGCAGGGCATCATCGCCGGGGGCGATAATGCGATTTATAAAGCCGTGGAAGGGGCCGAAGACGATCCTGAGCTGGCGGTGGACGATCTTCAAGAGGCAGGACTGAATCGAAAGGATGTACTGGTTGGCCTTGCGGCCAGCGGGCGCACGCCCTATGTCATCGCGGCGCTGAAGTATGCTAAATCCCTGGGAGCGACGGCAGTCGGAGTGACCTGCAATCCTGGCTCCCCGGTGACGGAAGAGGCACAGATCCCAATTTGTGTGGCTGTGGGACCCGAGGCATTAACCGGTTCCACCCGTCTGAAGTCAGGCAGCGCTCAGAAAATGGTGCTGAATATGCTAAGTACGGCGGCCATGATTGGTTCGGGTAAGAGTTATCAGAATCTGATGGTGGATGTAAACGCCAGCAACGAAAAGCTCTACGCCCGCGCTATTCGAATCGTTATGCAGGCCACAGACTGTGCTGAACAGGAGGCTCGTCAGGCGCTGATTGACTGTGACTATAAGGCCAAGCTGGCGATTCTGCATATTCTGACCGGTGCCGATAAAGCCGCCTCAGAGGCATTACTGAGTCAACATCGGGGTTTCTTGCGTAAGGCCGTACAAGCTCACGGAGGGGAAGCGTGATGAACTATGCCGGTCTCTTTATCGCTTTGCTAGTGACAACGGTGCTAAGTGCCTGCGGACAAAATGGTCAAACGCCAGCCAAATCAGGAGCACCCGAGCAGCCCGAGCCGATAGTGGTCGGCGCCGAGCGGACGCAAAGCTACCTGCCTCAGTTGCAAGGCAAGCGAGTGGGAATGGTGGTCAATCAAACCTCCATGGTGGGCCAGCAGCATCTGGTGGATAAGTTATTAGCCGAGGGGGTTGAGGTCAGACGCATCTTCGCCCCTGAGCACGGCTTCCGTGGTGATCACGATGCCGGGGCAAAGGTCGAGAGTGGGGTGGATCATAAGACGGGCATCGAACTGTATTCCATCTATGGTAAGACTCGCAAACCCGAGCCCGAGGCATTGGTCGATCTGGATGTGATCCTGTTCGATATTCAGGATGTGGGCGTGCGGTTTTACACCTATATCAGTTCCATGCACTATGTGATGGAAGCTGCTGCAGAGGCGGGCGTTGCCTTTATGGTGTTGGATCGTCCTAACCCTAATGGTGATTATGTCGACGGGCCGGTTCTGGAGCCAGAGTATCAATCCTTTGTGGGTATGCATCCTATTCCGCTGGTTCACGGGATGACTGTGGCCGAGCTGGCACAGATGATCCAGGGCGAAGGTTGGCTGGATACGGATAAGTCGCTCGATCTTACGGTGGTCCCCGTGGCTAATTACCAACGGGAGATGGAATATCCCTTGCCGGTTAAACCCAGCCCCAATCTCCCCAATTACAGCTCCATACGTCTCTATCCCACGTTGGGCTTTTTCGAAGCCACACCGGTTAGCATTGGCCGGGGAACAGACTTCCCCTTCCAGGTTATTGGCCATGACAAGCATTATGTCACCGACGCAGAACCTGCTTTCGCTTTTACGCCTCGCTCTATCCCCGGTGTGTCGACTCACCCTAAACTGGAAGGGGTGAAAGCGCTGGGTATGGATCTGCGCGGTCACAAGCCAGGTAGTATCCGTCTGGACATCCTGCTTAGCTGGTATCAGGCCTTTGAGCAAGCGGAGGAAACCTTTTTCACTCGCAAGGCATGGATGGACAAGCTGTCCGGGACCGATAAGTTACGGCTGGCCATTGTGAATGGTAAGACCGAACAGGAGATCCGTACACAATGGGCTGAGGGGTTAACGCGCTTTAAGCGTCAGCGTCAGCCTTACCTGTTGTATCCCTAACGGTTACGGTATTGCCGCACGACGTCGTTGGATAGTTCCAGTAACTGACGACCTCGCTCGGAGGTCTGGGTCAGCAGTATGAACAGCGTATCAAGTACAAAAGATTGGGCGGTATGAGCCAAAATGGACGATAGCCGGGCCGAGTCTTCTTCGGCCACGGTGTATAACTTACAATCGGCTTTCTTAGCGATACTGTTGTTGGCGAAGCGGGTCAGACTGATCACCGGAACCTGGTTGTCTCGGGCGATGTTAGTGACCGCTACCTCTTCCCGGGTTTCTCCTGATTCGCTGATCACAAACAGCAGATCTTCGGAGCCGTAGTTGGCCACATTCGCCATTTGCACGTGTGAGTCGCTCTCGGCCACGGCGGCCATGCCCAGCTTCTGTAACTTAAAGCTGAGATCCTGAGCCACCAGGGCCGAGCTGCCGATGCCGCAGATGAGAATTCGCTTGGCATCGAGTAGCAGTTGGCTGGCTTTTTCGTAAGCCCATTGCTCATTGGCTGCCTTTGTCTGAGTGAGTACCTTAATCTCACTGGACAGCAGCTTTTCTGACATTTCTTCGAAGGAATCGCTGAGTGAGATTTGACCGTGTAATGGTGCCGCTTGTCCTTGCTCATTCTGGCGATGCAGGCTGTCGTTGAGAGCGAACTTAAAATCCGGATAGCCCTTATAGCCCAGTTTCTGAGAGAACTTGACCACGCTGGACTGACTGACGCCGACGGTTTGTGCCAGCTTCTGGGAGGACAAATTACGGATCGATTCGGGATGCGCCAATACATAGTCGGCCAGCTTGTTCTCGTTGGCAGAGAGGCTATCGCGGATGGCTTTGATCTTAATCAGACTGGACATAGTGATGACAACTAATAAGTTATTCTTCTTTTTAGGATTATATAGTGAATAGGCCTGCCATGGTCAATGGTAACCAAAATGACTCAGAGGAGCCACAGTAACTTATGAGTGTGACAATTTCTCCCAAAATGCAGCAATTTAAGCGAAATTTACTGCAAAAACTTGGCGAATCTGCGGTTATATCGGATCTTCCCCGGCGCTTAGCATACAGCACCGACGCCAGTTTCTATCATTTGCTTCCGCAGCTAGTGGTGACTTTGAGCAACGTAGAACAGGTTCAGTGGTTAATTGAACAGGCGGCCAAGGCCGAAATTGCGCTGACCTTCCGGGCCGCCGGCACCAGCTTATCCGGTCAGGCGGTGACCGATTCGGTGCTGGTAATGTTAGACAGACACTGGCGGCAGTGGGAAATACTGGAATCCGGCAGCAAAATCCGGCTACAACCCGGAGTGATTGGTGCGCAGGCAAACCGAGCACTGGCACCACTGGGCCGTAAAATCGGTCCGGATCCGGCTTCCATCAACGCCTGCAAGGTGGGGGGTATTGCGGCGAATAATGCCTCGGGCATGTGTTGTGGGGTTAAGCAAAATAGCTATCACACTCTGTCAGACATGACAGTGGTACTGGCTGACGGTACGGTTCTGGATACCAGTAATGCTGAGAGTCTGGCCGGGTTCCGCCAATCCCATCGGACGATGCTTTCTGAGCTTTCTGCCTTACGTGAGCGCTTGTTGGCAGACCCTGAATTGACAGAGCGGGTCAGGTATAAGTATCGGCTGAAAAACACCACAGGCTATGGCATCAATGCCCTTTTGGACTACGAAGATCCTGTCGATATTCTGGCTCACCTGATGATCGGCTCTGAAGGCACTCTGGGGTTTATTGCCGACATAACTTACCACACCGTCGAACAGCCCCAGCACAGGGCGACGGGGTTATTTGTGTTTGCGGATATTCAGTCTTGTTGTGAACGGGTGACTCAACTTGCCGGGTTGTCGGTCAATGCTGTTGAACTATTGGATGCGCGGGCGCTGCGGTCGGTGTCCGATAAGCCGGGCATGCCAGACATTCAGGCCTTGACTGACCGAGGGGCCGCCCTATTGATTGAAGTGGGCGGTGCCGATGAGTCAACTTTACTAGAGCGTCAGCAACAGGTGCAGCAGTGTTTATCCCAGGCCGAGGACATGATCGCCGAGGTGAGCTTTAGTCGTGATGCTGAGGTCGCCGAGCAGCTCTGGGCGATCCGCAAGGGAACATTCCCGGCAGTCGGCGCGGTCAGGGAGGTTGGCACCACGGTAATCATTGAGGATGTGGCTTTCGATGTGGCCCGGCTGGCCGAAGGGGTGGCGGCACTGCATGAGCTGTTTGATCAATTCGGCTATCACGAGGCGATTATTTTCGGGCATGCACTGGAAGGCAATCTGCACTTTGTTTTTACTCAGGCCTTTGACACCCAGACTCAGGTCGAGCAGTACCGAGACTTTATGCAGGCGGTAAGCGAGCTGGTGGTGGGGCGTTTTGATGGTTCCCTCAAGGCCGAGCACGGCACGGGGCGCAACATGGCGCCCTTTGTACGCCATGAATGGGGTGACAAGGCTTATCAGTTAATGCAGCAAATCAAGGCATTACTCGATCCCAAAGGCATTTTAAACCCCGGAGTGGTACTCAATGATGATCCCGAGGCGCACTTAAAGCATTTAAAATCCATGCCAGAGACAGACGGACTGATCGACCATTGCATTGAATGTGGCTTCTGTGAGCCGGTATGTCCGTCTAAAGACCTGACGCTGACCCCGCGCCAGCGCATTGCCTTAAAGCGACGGTCAAAGAGCTACTCGGGCGAAGACCGGCAAATCCTGGAACAGGCTTACCAATATTTGGGGGTGGATACCTGTGCCGCCACCGGGCTTTGCGCCGAACGTTGCCCGGTGGATATCAATACCGGTGATTACATCAAGGCATTGCGAGCAAAAACCACGTCGAGCAAGGCTCGGCCTCTGGCACGCTGGGCGGCCGGTCACTTAAAGGAAACCACTGCCATCGCCCGTTTTGGCTTAAATACCCTGGGGTGGGTGCGGGATCGTATAGGGGACAATAACACCGACAAGGTGTTCAATGCTGTTAGTCGGCCATTGGGTGGGCCAACATGGTCTCCCGCCTGGCCCAAGGGGGCTAAGCGGGTATCGTCGGTTAACGCAGGTTCCACACAAACGTCGAAGGCTATCTATATTCCCAGCTGCCCAAATCGTATTTTTGGTGCGGCACCCGGGGGGCCGGATGAGCGCTCGTTGCCCGAGGTGGTTCAGTCACTTTTCGATAAGGCAGGTTGGCAAGTCATCATTCCAAACAACGTCGATCAACTGTGTTGCGGTATGCCGTTTGCCAGTAAGGGCCAGCCGGCATTAGCCCGACAAAAAAAACAAGAACTGCTCGCTGCGCTGGGTGAAGGCGCGGATATCCCTGTGTTGATCGACGCTTCTCCCTGCGCACTCCAATTACAGGATGTGGATGCTCCACGTCGGATCTATGAAACGGCCGAGTTTATGGTGCGTTTTCTCTTGCCTCACCTGACTTTGACTCCGGTGGAAGAGACCGTAGCCTTGCATGTAACCTGCAGCAGTCAAAGGCTTCACAATGGTCATTACCTCGAGCAGCTGGCCCGGGCCTGCGCCAAGGAAGTGGTGATACCTGAAGATATCCACTGCTGTGGCTTTGCCGGGGACAAAGGGTTTTTCACTCCAGAATTAAACGCCAGTGCGTTAACAGGATTGAAGGCACAGTTGCCAACCTCGGCCAGCTATGGCATTTCGAACAGTCGTACTTGTGAGATTGGCTTGCAACAGCATGGCGCGCTGCCCTACCAGTCTGTTCTATACTTGCTGGACCGGGTCTGTCATCCCAGAACGTCGGGATGAGCGCGAAGAGTTGTCATAGGAGACGGTTTGATAAAGCTAAAACCAGAATGGCTTATTTTGCTGTGGTTTGGTGGCTTAGCCTGGGGCCAGGAGTCGCTGACCTGGGCGGTCAATGATGCTCCGCCCTTTCATATCTACGAGGGGCCCTATGCCGGGAAGGGCTTTTGTGACCTCCTGATTCAGGACTTACGGCAGCGGATGCCAGAGTATCAGCACGAAGTACGACGTGTCCCCCAAGCGCGAATCACCAAGTTGCGCCAGCAGGGAGCCCCGGTGTGCTTCCCTTGTATGATTAAAAAGCCCGACACCGATACTACTCTATACTCGGATGCAACCAACAGCTACAAACCGCACCAGATCATTACCAATCCTGAAAACTATCAGAAATTGGCTGACAAATACGGCGAGCCCATAAGTTTAGAGGCGCTGTTACAGGATGCGGTTTTTACCTTTGGTTATCCGCTGGGGCGTAAATATGGTGAACGGCTGCAGCCCTTGATAGAGCAACACAGCTTGCCCAGAGAAGACCATTTGGCGCTGACCGCCGGTGAAGTAACGCGCAGCGTATTAAGACTGGTGCAGGTAGGGCGGCTCGATTACAACATCGATTACCGGGCGGTGGGTCGTTACTTCGAACTGTTGGAACAGCAACCACTTCGCTACCTGCCAATTGCAGAGAATCAGGACCGAGAGATTATTGGTGCTGTAGGCTGCAGCAATACGGGGTGGGGGCGTCGGGTCATTAAAGACATTAACAGAGTGCTCCCAGAGTTAGAGTCTGACTCGGCGTATCGCCAGAGTCTGAGGTTTTGGTTTGGTTCAGCGAGCTAACCTCCATTAAACGGATTCTATTGAGGTGATTGGTCGCAGGAAGTTGGTCACTTAACCAGCACCCTTTCTATCCCTTGATGTTATAAGGTATTCTTGCGCCTTTGTCGGGCGTGGAGAGTCTTGCGCCCCTGCGTTAACCCAAGGGAAGATGTATGTTTAAAAGAGCTATAGCCCTCAGTGCGCTGTTGATGACGGGACTGGCCGACCCGGCCGCCGCCAGCGCCATTCGCCAGACCAAAGGCGACTTTGAAGATAAGTTCCGTCAACTGGATGAGAGCCTACCTACCCCGAATGTTTACCGGAATGCCGCCGGCGCCCCCGGTCACCAGTACTGGCAGCAGCAGGTCGACTACGATATCGACGCTACGCTGGACGAAGACAAACGCCGTCTGGAGGCTAAGATCCAGATCCGTTACCAGAATAATTCGCCGGACACATTGCGTTATTTGTGGCTACAGTTGGAGCAGAATAAATACCTGAAAGACTCCATCGCCGAGGCGGGCAGTGCCTTTGCCGGAATCGGACGCCGTGGCCCGGCCACTCAGGCCGGTGATGGTGATACTCCGGCGCGCCTGAGTCTGGGTGAGTTGCGTCGTCAGCAGTTTATGGAAGACAACCAACTGGGCTATGACATCGATCAGTTGGTGGATGGTAATGGCGAGCCGCTGCACCATGTGATTGTCGGTACCAACATGCGCGTGGACCTGAACCAGCCGTTAAAGCCTGGCGAAAGCGTGCGTTTCTCGATGAATTACGCCTATAACATTGTCGAGGAAGATGCGGTTTCGGCCCGTGCAGGCTATGAGCACTTCCCCGATGATGAGCGCGAAGGCGGCAATGACATTTTTCTGTTTGCTCAATGGTTCCCGCGTCTGCACGCCTACACCGATTACGAGGCCTGGACCAACAAGCCGTTTATTGGTCGCGGTGAGTTTACTCTGGAATTCGGCGACTATGATGTGGAAATGACGGTCCCTGCCGACCATATTGTCTCTTCTACAGGTACGCTGCAAAACGCTGACGACGTGCTGACGGACACTCAACGTGAGCGTCTGGAAGAGGCGGCTAATGCCGAGCGCCCGGTCTTTGTGGTTACCGAAGAAGAGGCTTTGGAAAACGAGAAGGAAGGCACCGACGAGCTGAAGACCTGGCACTTTGCTGCCGACAACGTGCGTGACTTTGCCTGGGCCACATCCCGCAAGTTTATGTGGGACGCCAGAGGTTATCATCAGGGTGGTGATGAACAACCGCTGGTCATGGCGATGTCTTTTTATCCGAAGGAAGGGGGTGACCTGTGGAAGAAGTATTCCACCGAATCGGTTATCCATACTATGGAAGTCTATTCGCGCTTCTCTTTCGACTATCCTTACCCCACCGCTCAGTCGGTGAATGGCCCGGTAGGTGGCATGGAATATCCCATGATTACCTTTAATGGTCCGCGCACGACTTTGCAGGACGATGGCAGCCGCACCTACTCACAGGCCGAGAAGCGCTTTCTCATTGGCGTGGTGATCCACGAAATTGGTCATATCTATTTCCCCATGATCGTGAACTCCGACGAGCGCCAGTGGACCTGGATGGACGAAGGGCTGAACAGCTTCCTGGATGGCGTTGCCGGTCGCGAATGGGATCCAAGCATTCCCTGGGGCGTAGAACCTCGTGATATCACCGGTTATATGGAGTCTGAGACGCAGGTACCGATCATGACTCAGTCGGACAGTGTGCTGCGTCTAGGCCCTAATGCTTACACCAAGCCAGCCGCAGCGCTGAACATTCTGAGAGAGACTATCCTGGGCCGTGAATTGTTTGACTTCGCTTTCCGTGAGTATGCGCAGCGTTGGAAGTATAAACGTCCTACTCCGGCCGATTTCTTCCGTACCATGGAAGAAGCCAGTGGCGTGGATCTGGATTGGTTCTGGCGCGGCTGGTTCTACAGCACCGACCACGTGGATATCTCCATCGAGCGGGTTTACAAGATGCGTCTGGATACTGAGGACCCGGACATCGATTTCGCTCGCCAGCGTCAGCACGAACAAGACAAGCCGCTGTCGTTAACCGTAGAACGCAACCGCGAAGAAGGTCGTCAGCTGTGGATCGAGAAAAACCCGGATATCAGCGACTTCTATGACAAGAACGACCGCTTTACCGTCACAAACAAGGAGCGCAATGAGTATCGGGAGTGGTTGCATGGTCTGGAAGACTGGGAACGTCGCGTATTCGAGCGGGCAGTAGAGGAAGACAAAAACTACTATGTGATGGAGTTCTCCAACAAAGGCGGTCTGGTGATGCCCATTATTCTGGAACTGTCCTTTGAAGATGGCAGCACCGAGATGCGCCGCATCCCGGCTGAGATATGGCGTCGTACACCTAAGGCAGTGAAAAAGCTGATTGTCACTGAGAAAGATCAGGAACTGGTCAGTGTCACCGTGGATCCCCGTTGGGAAACTGCTGATGTGGATGTGGAGAATAACCATTATCCGCGCCGCATCATTCCTTCTCGCGTCGAGGCGTATAAGGCGAAAGAGCGTTCCGGTAAGGTCTATCGCGATATTATGCAGGACAGCAAGACTGAACTGAAAGACCCGGAAGACGAGGAGAATAACGACGGATGAGGTCGATGATTCTGGCCCTGATGCTGGTGGCAGGCGCATTTGCGCCTGCCCTGGCCCATCAGCAAAAGGCGGCTATTACCAAGGTCTTGTTTAATCCCCGAACCGAACATATTGAGGTGATGCACCGCTTTTATCTGCACGATGCGGAACACGCGGTACGTCAGATATTCGGCAGTGACGCAGATATTATCGCCGACAAGCAGACCCAGCAGCGCTTTGCGGCTTATGTGGCCAAGCGTTTCACTCTGCTGCGTGATAAAAAAGCGCTGACCTTGAACGCAGTGGGCTTTGAATCGGATGGTAAGTTTTTCTGGGTGTATCAGGAAACGCCGATTCCGGTCAATCTTGAAGGCCTTGCGGTAAGACACCATGCTTTAAGGGATATCTGGACCGAGCAGACCAATATGGTCAACATTGAAACCCTCGATGGTGATATTAAAACCCTGCACTTTGATGGTAACGACGAAATTCTCAGTGTCGAATTTGGGCATCAGCATTAGGGACATCTTTAAGCAGAAACAGATAGACAGCAAACTATTCATTAGGGGGCACTAAAAGTGTGCCCCCTGTTTATAATCTGCATATATATTCATCTCACGCCTATTTCTTTTCTGACCAAAGTTGCTAAGTTACGCTTTTCCCTTTGAGCTAGGAGAACGTCATCGATGGCAGTCAATATCGCGAAATTCGGCGGCACCAGTGTGGCCAACCTGAACGCAATGCGCTCTTGCGCCCGGATTGTGTTGGATAACGCAGACACTCGGGTCGTTGTAGTCAGCGCCGCGGCGGGCGTTACTAATCACCTGGTGACGCTGGCTAACGAAGAGCTGACAGATGAACAACGTTCTAAAGTTATCACCGATATTGAAACCATCGAAAGACGCATCCTGAATGACCTGGGGCAACCTGAGGAAGCGGCGACCAAGCTCGACGAGTTGCTGGGTTTGTTAAGGGAACAGGCCCGCCATGAAGAATTATTGTTCCGTCCCGATCTTAAAGATGCCTTGTTATCTTTAGGCGAGCGGATGTCGTCACTGTTGTTTGCGGAACTCATTAACCAGATGGGGGGGCAGGCGACAAATTTCGATGCACGCCGGGTGATCAAGACCGACAGTGATTATGGTCAGGCATTGCCGGACATCCAGCTTATTGCCGAGCAAGCCGAAACGTTACTTAAGCCTCAGTTAGACAAGCTGGTTACCGTTACACAGGGGTTTATCGGCTGCGACGAGTTTGATAATACCACCACCCTTGGCCGGGGAGGTTCCGATTACACGGCCGCATTACTGGCAGAAGCTTTGGGGGCTGAAACCTGTGAAATCTGGACGGATGTGACGGGCGTTTACACTACGGATCCGCGTATTACCGAAAAGGCACGCCCGCTACCAGAGTTAAGTTTTGAAGAGGCCGCCGAGATGGCGACCTTTGGAGCCAAGGTATTACACCCGGCGACGATGGTTCCCGCTGTACGTCGCGATATCGCCGTCTTTGTCGGCTCCAGCCGAGAGCCTGAAAAAGGGGGCACATGGATCAAGCGAGACTGTGAGCACGAACCTCATTATCGAGCCATCACCCGGCGTCGAGATCAGGTGCTGGTGACCGTCAAAACGCCGGATATGCTCTATGCGTCGGGC
The DNA here is from genome assembly GCF_003143555.1 of Saliniradius amylolyticus. Classification (NCBI taxonomy): domain Bacteria; kingdom Pseudomonadati; phylum Pseudomonadota; class Gammaproteobacteria; order Alteromonadales; family Alteromonadaceae; genus Saliniradius; species Saliniradius amylolyticus. The sequence goes on along the minus strand of NZ_CP029347.1, from coordinate 2,811,675 downwards.
TTTCTGGAGCAGGTATTTGGCATTCTGGCCCAGCATGGCCTGAGTGTGGATTTGGTCACGACCTCAGAGATTTCCGTGTCTTTAACTATCGATAATCCACCGAACAGTGTGCGCGCCCGCATCAATCGTGACTGTATCGAAGACTTGAGACAGATCTCGGAGGTGAGTGTGGAAGAAGGCTTCGATCTGGTCACCGTGGTGGGCAACAACATGCACAGCGCTGCCGGCGTATCGGCGCCTATTTTTGACGCCATCAGCGCTGTGAATCTGCGGCTCATCTGCTATGGCGCTAATCCCCATAATATCTCTGTGCTAGTGCACTCGGGAGACAGTGAGTCTGTGGTGCAGAAGTTACACGGCCGCCTGTTTGAGGTGTAAGCGCTATATGGCACGCTCACTGAGCGACTCACAAGACCGGTGAATGTTTTAAAAACAGTGCGTTGCAGGAGCCATCCTGGGCGCAGGCAGCTCTGCAGCCCGAACCCCATGCCAAAGTTCCTGAGCGCAGTGGCACTCAGTTTGTTGCTGATATCTCCCTTGCAAGCGCAAGCAGGGCTAACCCTGGAGTGGCAAGAGGATACAGCGGTTAATGCACAGTTACCGACACCGATTCGCCTGTATAAGGGGGCAGGACGGCTACCGAATGGCTCGCCCGTTAAGGCGCACTACAGCATAACAGAGCTCGCATCAGACCAGGTCCAGCTTACGGCGGCGATGTCGGAAACGGGTTTTCGGAAGCCCTCAGAGCTTGCAGCGGCAAACCCGGAAAGGGTTTTTGTTTGCATCAATGGCGGCTTTTTTACACAGACAGGCTCAGTAAGCCTCCTGATCCGGGAGGGGGAAATACTTGCCAGGAACATTCACGCGCTGCAGCGCTCGAATCGCACATACTACCCCACCCGGGGCGCGTTTGGTGTCGATAAGCAGCGGCAGGGGAGCATTGACTGGGTTTATCACCTGGAGCAGACCGTTTATCGTTACCCTCGCGTGTCCGCTAACAGCCTGAGCGCTGCGCCACTGCCGCAACCCAGCAAGACCTATCCGTACAAAGGGACAATATGGAACAAGGAGCATGCGGTAGGTGGCGGTCCAATTTTGATTCGCAATGGGGTGCGCGTTGATAATCTGGGTCATGAGCTGTTCCCCAAGGATATCGTGGCGTCTGTCGCACCCCGAACCGCCATTGGGCTGACTGACGATAATAGGCTGATCATGTTGGTGGTGGATGGCCGTCAGCCAGAATTCAGCGTCGGGGTCAGTCTTGAACAATTAACGGACCTACTGTTGCAGCTGGGCAGTGTTGACGCCATGAACCTGGATGGGGGCGGGTCCTCGGTGATGCTGGTCCGTGGAGAGGTTGTCAACCGACCCTCAGATGGCCGTGAGCGTGCGGTAAAAACGGCGTTGATGATTACTGAACGTGCTGCTATCAAATAAGGCACTCCTGCAGTCTTTGTATAACCTGTTAGCCGTGTTCATACTCTAATTTTTAAGCTATTCAGGCATGATTAAGACTTTGGGATCAATACTTTCAAAATACGCTTTTAACGAAAAAGGCAAAACCATGCAAAAGACACTTCTGGCTGTAACCCTGGCAGCGCTTAGTCTAACTGGCTGTCAGTCAATGAATAATACCCAACGAGGCGCGGCCATCGGCGCCGTTACCGGAGCGGTAATCGGTAAGGGCACCGGCGATCATGATAAGAGTCGTTACTTATGGGGAGCCGTGGTAGGGGCTATTGCGGGCAGCGCCATCGGCTCATATATGGATAAGCAGGAACAAGAGTTTCGTGAGGAGCTGGCCGGGAGCGGCGTCAGGGTGATCCGTGAAGGTGACCGCCTGCGCCTGGAATTGCCCAGTAATGTCACCTTTGCCACAGACAGTGCCACCATATCCTCGGGCTTTTATCCGGTACTCAATGATGTGGCTAAGGTGTTGAATAAATATCAGAAAACCTACTTGCTGGTGGAGGGGCATACCGATAGCACGGGTTCGGCGGAGCACAATCAGCGCCTGTCCGAAAACCGGGCGAATGCGGTGCGCAATTACCTGGTGGGCCAGAGTGTGGATCAGCGTCGCTTAACGACTCAGGGCATGGGGGAAAGTCAGCCTGTGGCCGATAACAGCACCGAGTCCGGGCGCCAGCTAAACCGGCGGGTCGAGTTGCAGATTATTCCCAATCGCGCTGAGTAATGATGCTTGGTACCCATCGTCGTCTGATCGGTTTTATCGGCGTCAGCCTGATGCTTGTCATTGGGCCTGAGGCATACAGTCGTGAGACATTACTGTGGGTCGCGGAATATAAGCCGAATGTGGCTAACCGGATCTTACTGGATGAAGAGCTGCGAGGCTGGCTGCACAAGGACTTAAACTGGCCCATCGAAACGGTGTATGCCAACACGCAACGTGCGATGAGAATGGTGCAAGAGCAAGATAATGTGTGTGTCGACGATAAACTGATCACCAGCGAGCGTCAGCAGTTTGCGCACATAACCGATTTACCCCAAGTCGTCGTGCCTGGGAAAAGGCTGTATATGCGAGCCGATTCTGACTATGCAGCCCAGCTCGGCGCTGAAAACAGCCATGTCGGTTTTCAGTCCCTGATGGCGTCTTTTCCTGAGTTACGTCTGGGTGTGATGGCTGGGCGGCGATATGGAAACCAGCTTGATGAGATATTGCAGCGCGAAAAAAGACAAGCACGTATATGGCGACGAGCCAGCTCGTACAGCAGCGAAGAGTTGTTACAGATGCTGGTGAAGGGACGTATTGATGCGACCATTGAGTACCCAATGGTCGTAGCAAACTGGGGTGAGAATAACGGTGATTTAATCAGTTTTCGCCTCAAGGAAGCAAAAGACTATTCACTGGGTTACATTATGTGCTCTCGCTCACCGTCCGGGGAAGTCATTATTGGCCGGGTTAACCAGTGGCTGGCGGAGCATACCCAGAGCCGGCGCTACCTTGAACTGCATCTAAAATGGATGGAGGCATCCATCCACAAAGACTTCATCGAAGACTACAATCAGGTTTTCAACACGGAATTTAAACTCAGCGAGCCATAAAAAGTGCCGTGGAGAGAGCCACTGTTTTTTCCGGCGAGGTAGTGAGACGACTATGAATCAACTATTAATGATTATCTTGGCAATTTTGCTGCCGCCGGTAGCGGTATTTATTAAATATGGTGCCGGTAAGGACCTGGTCATCAACATTTTGTTGTGCCTGCTGGCCTTTATTCCTGGTGTGATCCACGCGCTTTGGCTAGTCACACAGAAATAGCTCTGTAAATGACAGCGTTAAAAATGCAGTGCAGTTGTGCAGCGTTGTAGGGGGCATTGTTCACCTTTAGCAGACCAGGGCAATCTATGACAGTCGGCTCTTAAAGTCTTCGTAGCCAAACTGGCGAACCAAGTCGAACTGACCGTTTTTGCGCAGGATGCCGATAGATGGGTGTTCGACACCGTTAAAGAACGTGGTTTTAACCATGGTGTAGTGGATCATATCCTCAAAGATAATCCGTTCACCGATCTGCACCGGATTATCGAAGCTGTAGCTGTCGATGATATCCCCTGCCAGGCAGGAGTTGCCACCAATACGGTAAGTATAAGGCTTTTCGCCCAATTCACCGGCGCCGCGGATAGCGGGGCGGTAGGGCATTTCCAGTACGTCGGGCATATGGGCGGTAGCGGAGATGTCCAGAATCAGCACCGGTCCGTCGTTTTCCACAATATCCACCACTTCGCTGACCAGGGGGCCCGTCTGCCAGGCCACTGCCGAACCGGGCTCCAGAATAATCTGTAGATCGTATTTCTGGCGGAAGTCTCTGAGTATATGGATAAGGTGTTCTACATCATAGCCTTCACGGGTCATCAGGTGGCCGCCACCCAGATTTAGCCATTTTAACTGCGGTAGCCACTGTCCGAATTTTTGTTCCACGGCCTTAAGAGTGCGCTCGGCGGCATGGGAGTCGCATTCACAAAGGTTGTGCACATGAAAGCCTTCTATACCCTCCAGATCCACATCTTCCAGCTCGGCAGCACGCACGCCCAGGCGCGAGCCCGGAGCACTGGGGTCGTACAATTCGGTTTCAGCTTCGCGGTGCTCGGGATTGATCCTGAGTCCAGTGGACACCCCCGCCTCGACAACCTGCTGACGGTAACGTTGCCATTGTCCCAGGCTGTTAAAGGAGATGTGATTCACCAGCTTAACCAACTCGTCTATATCTGCCGGCTTATAAGCGGGTGAATAGGCGTGTACCTCTTTACCCATTTCCTCTTTAGCCAGTCTGGCCTCCCATACTGAACTGGCGGTGCAGCCTTTCAGGTATTGACTCACCAAAGGAAAAGCCGACCACATGGCAAAGCCTTTCAGTGCCAGAATAATATCCACTCCAGCCTCGCGCTGGACACGTTCCATCAGCTGCAGGTTGGCTTCGAGCTTGGCCTCTTCCAACACGTAACAGGGCGAGGGAATAGCGGGACTTTGCATAGGGTCGGTCACTGCGATCTCCTTAAACGGGGGAAGCCAGGGAGGCTTCCCAGTATTTCACTACTTGGTAAAGGGGCTCTTATCGCACTCCAGTACATGCCACGGCAGACCGTGTTGGTTTAACTGCTCCATAAAGGGATCAGGGTCGAACTGTTCCATGTTCCATACGCCGGGCTTTTTCCAGGTCCCGTTAAGCATCAGCATGGCACCAATCATAGCCGGTACGCCGGTGGTGTAGGAAACAGCCTGAGCACCGGTCTCTTCGTGCGTCTTGGCGTGATCGCAGTTATTGTAGATAAAGATGGTTTTTTCTTGGCCATCTTTCATGCCGGTTATGTAAGTCCCGATACAGGTCATGCCGGTGTAGCCTTCCGACAGTGACCCCGGGTTTGGCAGCACCGCCTTTAGAAACTCCAGAGGCACGATCTTCTGACCCTGGAAGTCGATGGGTTCGATACTGGTCATGCCAATACCTTCTAACACCCGAAGGTGGTTCAGGTAGGCATCGCCAAAGGTCATCCAGAAACGTGCGCGCTTGATGGTCGGGAAGTGCTTCACCAGCGATTCCAGTTCTTCGTGATACATCAGGTAGGACGGACGCTCACCGATGTTCTGGTAGTAAAGATCCTCGCGCACGCTTAGCGGGTCGGTGTCTTTCCATTGACCATCTTCCCAGAATTTACCGCGTTGAGTGATCTCGCGGATATTGATCTCGGGATTGAAGTTGGTAGCGAACGCCTTGCCGTGATCGCCACCGTTACAATCCACGATATCCAGGTAATGGATCTCATCGAAGTAATGCTTGGCCGCATAGGCGGTAAATACATTAGTCACACCCGGATCGAAGCCGCTGCCCAGCAGGGCCATCAGGCCCTCTTTTTCAAACTTATCCTGATACGCCCACTGCCAGGAATACTCGAATTTGGCTTCGTCTTTCGGCTCATAATTGGCGGTATCCAGATAGTCCACCCCAGTTTCCAGGCAGGCGTCCATAATCGGCAGATCCTGATATGGCAAAGCCAGATTAATCACCAACTTGGGCTGCACTTTATTGATCAGCTCTACCACCTGTTGGCTGTCATCGGCATCCACCGCGAATACGCCTTTGACGCGATCGGCGCCCACTTCCTGTTGCAGGGCTTCGCACTTGCTCAGAGTGCGACTGGCCAGATAAATTTCATCAAAGTGTTGTGGCAGACGGGCACATTTTTTAACGGTAACGGTGCTGACGCCGCCAGCGCCGATTATTAACACGCGAGACATAGGCTAGTCCTCTTAAAAATGGTTATCCAAAGTGTCTGGCAGTTACTTGATTTGCCGAGCCTTGGTTATTCGGGCGGCATCCTACCAGTAAAAGTTTTTGCCGCAACAAAATGTTGTCAGTGTAGAGACCTACAGTGCCGGAAGACAAGGTTTGACTGTCATAAAGTGGGTTCATCCGGCCGGTACTCAAAAACGTCATCGATCGGCCTTTGCAATACCTGAGCGATACGAAACGCCAATTCCAGTGATGGTGAGTAGCGCCCGGCTTCCAGAGAGATAATGGTTTGGCGGCTAACGCCCGCTCGCTTAGCCAACTCCGCCTGTGTCATCTTACCGTTGACCTGACGCAGTGCACGGATGCGATTGGTTAAGCCCTTCACCATTTCAGTGGCGCCGATACAAAATCAACTGGGTAACGGAGCGCAGCATGGATGAGGCGATCAGCGCGAGTAACAATAGATGAGCGTATTGCATAGATGGGTTGTCGAATAAGGGCTGCAGGTCGGCGGCGAAGATTTCAGCCACGGCTGTATGGCCGATGATGATCACCAGGCTCAAACTCAACACCCCGTAGGCCACCTTAGTGGCCTGGGCATCAACCCAGTAATCACGCTCGTCTTTAGGGTCGTGCTGAGTAAAAAAGTGCACTCCGCTGAACAGGATAATGGCCAGCACGATGGCGATAATCATCACCTGCATTAATACTCGTGCCATTTCCACGCTGGTCAGTGTCACGTCGGCCGGTAAGCTTAATACTTTAGTGAAGTAGAAAGCGGTAATCAGGGCATCGAAAATGAGGGTGGTCCAGATGGACACCTGTTTATGAGAATAATGAGTTAAAGAAAGCATGCTGTATCAGGAACGAGAACTGGAATGCCTGAAATTAGTTTAGACCGCACAAAAAGTAAAACATTTTTTACTTTTTTGCCTGTATATGGCTACGCCGCCAGTAACCCTGTTGCCAACGCCGATAGAAAATCACAGCCCGGCCAGACTCATCCAGCAAGGCGCAGGCCAGCAGGCCCAGTAGTCCCCAGTTTAAGACAAACGCCATGACATACCCGAGAGGCAGCGCGACCAGCCAGGTAAAAGCGAGCCCTCTGTAAGCGATATACCAACCGTCGCCAACGGCGCGCAGGTTCTGACCACACATAATATTGGTCGTGCGGCCCGGCTCGGTCAGTGTGGAGAGTGCAAACCACCAGAGTGCCCCTCCGAGCAGCTGCTGGTCATCGGTGAACAGATCCATAACCGGATGATGAAGAGCCAGCAAAATCAAGGCTACGGCACCCGTACCCAATAGCGCCACCCTGAGCGAGTATTTGAGCTGACGGTCAGCCTGATCAAGCTTTCCGGCGCCGATAAACTGAGTCACCAGTATTTGTGTGGCGGTGGTCAGGGCAGCAGAGATAATGACACCCGTCATATAGATGTTGAAGGTATACACCTTGGCCGCTAACGCCACCGTACCCAGCTTTGCCGCCAGGGTATTGAGAACCACCATGTTGATGTCGAATGAAATGGGTTCGATGCTGCTGGGGGCAGCAACCTTGAACAAGTGGCGACTGACATCCTCAAAGTGCAGAGTGAGCCGACGCCATTGGCAGCGAAGGTTCAGTTTCTGGCGAATGACGAAGATACTCAGGATAACGCCACTGCTGGATGCGATCACCGAGGCCCAGGCAATGCCGCCGATACTGGGCTCAGGTAAGCCGAACCATTGGAAAACCACAGCACTGTTGGCGAGCAGGTTAGCAGTAAAATAAATGCCATTGGCAACCAGGTTCCACTGTGGCAAGCCAAACATATTGAGAACCGACTGACACAATGCTTTAGCGGCCCAAACCACGCTTAGCAGGCAGGCAATTTTCATATAATTCTGGGCATTTATTGCTACCTCTCCGCCCAATCCCATCAACCGGATAAGCCCGGGGCTGGTGAAATAGAGTATCAGCGCAAAAAGGCTGGCCAGCAATAAAACCCAACCGGCTGCGATCCAAATACTGACCACCGCTCTATTAACCTTACCGGCACCGAGGCGTTGATTGGCGATGCTGGCTCCGGCGAAGACGGTGACCCAAAGAATATTGCCACTGAGGAACAACACTGGCGCTAATGCACCCGCAGCCGACGCAGCGGCATCGGCAACCAGGCTGAGAAACAGAGTGTCCAGCATAGGTACGCTAAACTGTAGCGCCTGCTCCATGAGTAGAGGTTTGCTCAGTCCCCAAAAGCCTTTTTGTTGTGCCTGAGTGGTCATTAGTCATCAGTGGGCAGTGACGGAAAGCATCATGGTGACCAAAATAATTGTCGCTGTCACTGTGCATAAGTTGTCATTGGCCTGATTGCGCTTGCAGGCCGATATTCAGCCGGTATTATCGAAAGCCGATAACCCAGAGGAGAATTCATGGTTAGTGCGTTAGAGGAGCTTTCCCAGCAGTTTTGTGACTGGATGCAGCATCATGCCCTGCCACTATGGGCGGGCCAGGGAATTGAATCAGAGTCTGGCTGTAGCTATGAAGCCATGTTGGCTCATGGTGTCGCTGATCTTTATGCCGAGCGGCGCACCCGGGTACAGGCACGACAGATGTTTGTGTTTGCCAGTGCTTATCAGCAAGGATGGCTGGATGAGGGTAAGGCGCTGAGCTTTGCCATTCAGGACTATTTGGATCGGTTCGCGAGTCATCCCACCTACTCAGGCGCTTACACCTTTAAGCTAGATCGTTTTCATCAGGTGGTGGATGGCAAACTGGATACCTATGACTGTGCCTTTTTTCTGCTAGCCTGGGCTTATCATTACGAGTTGGGCGACCCAAAGGCACAGGAGCGCGCCTGTCAATTAATGCAGCTCTTGAATCATCACTTTAAAGGGGCAGGTGGCGGCTGGCTGGAAGGCAGCGAGCCTGTCGAATATCGTCGTCAGAATCCGCATATGCATTTGTTTGAGGCGTTTCTGGCTTGGTTTAAAGTTACCGGCGATCGCCAATGGCTCGATTATGCCCATGAAGTGTTCGATCTGTTCGCGCGTTTTTTCTACGATGCCCGCCACGGCGTATTGTACGAACATTTTGGTGTGGATTTGGAACGACTGACCAATCTCGATGGCCAGACGGTGGAACCCGGCCATCTGGCAGAGTGGATTTGGCTGCTTAACGAATATCAGGTCGCCAGCGGCAAGGATATGAGCACCTATTGCCAGGCGCTTTATAAGAGTTTGCAACTCAAAGGCAGTGAGCCTGAGACCGGACTGCTATACGATGAAATCGACGCCGCCGGCAAAGTGCGTAAAGCCAGCAAGCGCCTGTGGACGCAAACGGAGCTTATCAAAGCCCATATTGCCATGGCCGAGCGAGGTGATCCGGATGCGGAGAAACAAGCTGGTGAGGCTATCGCGGGGTTATTTGATCATTTCCTGAATAATGACACGCTGGGTTTTGCGACAGAACGGCTGGATGCCAGCAATCAGTCAGTCAACCAGGCTGCTCCTGCCACCTCAATGTACCATTTGATGATGGCGTGCCTGGAAGCGCACCGATATCAAAACTCTCAATAAGATTTTACTGATTATGAAATACCAGAATCCAAGCTCGTTCTCGCACCGTCAGGCCGATAAAATCGGAGTGCTTATCACCAACCTGGGTACCCCGGACGCACCCACCAAACCGGCACTGAAACGCTATTTAAAGGAGTTCTTATCGGATCCAAGAGTGGTTGAAGTACCGCGTCTCTTATGGTGGCTGGTACTTAATCTTGTCATTCTGAATATTCGGCCCAAGCGCTCAGCGGAGGCCTACGCCAGTGTCTGGTCCGAACAGGGATCGCCGCTTCTGGTACACACCCGGAATCAGGCCAAGGCGTTGGCCGAGTCTCTGAGAGCCGAGCATGGAGAGCAGCTGGTGGTGGATTTTGCTATGCGTTATGGCAATCCCTCTATTGAGTCGAGAGTGGATACCATGCTGGCCCAGGGAGTGCGTAAGCTTTTGGTGATGCCGCTCTATCCTCAATACTGCGCCTCGACGACCGCTTCAACGTTCGACAAATTATCTGAGGTATTGCAGCGTCGCCGCTGGATGCCGGAGCTTCGATTTGTTACTCAGTATCATGACGATCCAGGCTACATTGATGCTCTGGTCAATAAGGTTCGCCAGTTCCGTGAACAATATGGGAATGCACAGAAGCTTATCTTCTCCTATCACGGTATCCCCAAACGTTATTTGATGCAGGGCGATCCGTATCACTGCCAGTGTTACAAGACGACCCGTCTGGTTGCTAAAAAACTCGGGCTCTCGGAGGATGAGTATTTGACCACCTTTCAGTCCCGTTTTGGGCGAGAAGAATGGTTGAAACCTTACACCGATGAAACCCTGAAAAAACTGGCGGCTGATGGCGTTGAGTCGGTACAGGTCGTTTGCCCGGGGTTCTCGGCCGATTGCCTGGAAACCATTGAGGAAATCGGTGAAGAGAATCGCGATTACTTTCTGCAAGGCGGTGGCCGCTCCTATGCTTATATTCCAGCGCTCAACGATGACCCTGAGCATATTCAGGCTCTGGAAGCCCTTATCAGACAGAACCTGCAAGGCTGGTCATTGAACCGGAACGCAGAGCAATCAGAATCTCTGGCAAAAGAGTTGTCTCTCCAGAAATCCGGTTATACGCTTAACTAATCATTAGCGGGTGGGAGCACCTGTGAAAATTGCCAAGAAGTTATCTGTTCTGCTCTTGAGCGTTCTGCTGTTGGTGGGCTGGTTGGGCTTTGGTCGTATTCAAGCCAGTGAAACGCTGACTATCTATGCCCATGAGATGCGACCTTATCATTATATGGAACAGGGGCATTGGCGTGGCATTAATCTGGAGCTGGTAAAGCGGGCGTTGGAAGCGGAAGCAATTCCTTTCCGGATTAAAATGCTTAATTGGGCGCGAGCCGCCAAGCTGGTGCAAAGTACCGAACAGACTGGGCTGTTAACCGTGGAACGCACCTCGGAGCGAGAGCATCTTTACCAGTGGGTTGGACCCTTAGTTTCCAGTCCAACAACGTTGATAGGTTTAAAAAGCCGAGCCATCAGAGTGGATAATATTGAGCACTTATCCACTCTGACCATTGGTGTGTTGAGGGAGGGAGCGACCCATCAGTACTTGCGCCAGCAGGGGCTGGCTGATGGAGTGCAACTGGTACCTCTGGTGAGTGTTACCGATACCTATCAGATGCTTAAGAAAGGGCGGGTGGATTTGATTCCGGCCTCGGCCGTGACCCTGGCGTTGAACGCGAAAAGAGCCGGAGTCAATCCGGAGTTATTGAACCCTCTGTATACGCTCCCGATTAAAAATGGGCAGAATTACCTCGCGTTGAGCCCTACGGCCCCCGCAGACTGGGTTCACTCACTCAATGAGCGTTTAAAGCAGCTGCGTCAGCAGGGGGTGTTTGAGCAAGTAACTCAGCACTACCTTGCACCAGTGGCCTTAAGTCAGTGAGGTGTGAGAGCGAATCACTAGAGCCTGTTTCAGGGAGCCGCGTTGAGAGGTAGTCAAAACGCGGGGTTCGAGGGGAAAGCCGCTGCCATGGGCAAGCCCCCAAATTCCCAATGCCCTGTGGCGGCAACAAGGTTGCTTGATTCAGCCTCACTCAATCTTCACAACCTTGCCGTTGATCTTAAGCCTTAAACTGATTCGCTAACTGGGCCAGTTTTTCTGCCGTTTTGCGCATGCTCTCGGCAGAATCTGTCATTGATTCAAGCTGGTTCATGCTGTCCTGTCCGGCGCTGACGATGCGGTTAACATTGTGACTGAGTTCTTCAGCCACCGTGCTTTGCTGTTCGACGGCGGTGGCGATTTGCGAGGCCATGCCGGTAATTTCATGAGTGGAATCAAGAATTCCTGAAATAGACTCACTGGAGCTGGAAGCATGCTCGACCGACTCCTGACTCTGTTTCTGGCTTTGTTCCATTACGTTTACCGCAGATTTGGCGCTGGACTGTAATTTATCGATGGTGGACTGAATCTGGGCGGTGCTTTCCTGAGTGCGGCTCGCTAAGGCACGCACTTCGTCGGCGACGACCGCAAAACCGCGACCCTGCTCTCCGGCACGGGCGGCTTCGATGGCCGCATTCAGAGCCAGTAAGTTGGTTTGCTCGGCAATGCTGCCGATTACCTCAAGCACGCTCACAATGCCTTCCACATCGTTTTCCAGCGATGCCACTACTTCGGTGGCCTGATTGAGTTGCTCTGACAGGCCATTAATGGAACTCACTGAATTCTCAATGATCTCGGAAACTCGCTGGGCATCTTTGCTGACCTGATCGGCCGAGTCGGCGGTGTTTTGCACATTCTGAGCGATTTCCTTGGAGGCTGAGGACATCTCAGTAATGGCCGCGGCTACCTGATCGGTTTCCGACTGTTGTTTTTCAATATGGCTGCGTCCCGTGACAGTACCAGATTGAACCGACTGAGCATTGGATACCGCCTCACTGACGGAGTCCTGGATTGCTAACACCAAAGACTGAATCTTTTCCACAAACTCATTGAACGACAACGCTACCTTACCGATTTCGTCATCTTTGGTGACACTCAGGCGCTGGGTGAGATCCCCTTCCCCTCGAGAGATATTCTCAAGGGCATTGGCCACCTCCGAGAGCGGCGAGAGCACAATACGTTCAACAAGAAAATACAGGGCCAGTAAGAGCAAAATGGCCAGAATAATACCTTTGACGATGGTCGATAAAGCGAGACTTGAAAGGGTTTCATCAATGGTGGTGTAGTCCACAAATAAGACAACCTTACCGAGGGGGATTTTCTCCTCACCGTCCTGGTAATGAAGCCTGATTTGTCTCTGGTCGTCGGTTTGAGAGCCGGGCGACTTAGCGGTGAGCTCTCCTGAATCATTGTATAGCTCTAGCCTGGCTACGCTGTCAGACTTTTGCTCGGCATCCAGAATCCGTTGGATTTGTTGTTCTTCAAAATTCCACATGGCGCCGGGCAAGTTCAGTTGTAGTCTGGATTCTAGGAGTTTGAGCTGGCTGTCTAAGCGCTGCTCTAGCCGCTGGCTTTGACTCGTGTAGTCATAGATGCCAGAGGCACAGACCACCAACACTACCACCGCCAACACGGCGATGATCAGGCGAAACGAAATAGAGTGTGTGAACTTCATAGATTAACGCAACCCTTCAAGTAAATGCTTTTGTCACTGCATGTGCTCGTTCATGATGCTCTCAACATCAATCTTCTGCAGCCCTTGGTTAAATATTTCACGCCAGCGGTTTCCCTCGTCCGTATTTTTGAACGCCACAAACAGCTTCTTCTCTGTTAACAGTCTGGCGTTCATTTGTAACTTATCGGCGAGCGATGATAATTGTTGATCATTATTTACCAAGTAATTGAATACGTTAGCGTCAATGACCGCAGTGTCGATACGACCAGCGACAAGCTTGCGCAGGTTCTTGTCGTCGGAGGTCACAGCTTGTGCATCAATGTCTCCGGCCGCAATACGCTTGTCCAACTCTTCTGTATTCACGTAGTCTTGTACAACACCGACTGTATACTTAGTAAGATCGTTTATTTTCGACCATGTTATCGGGTTACCTTTCGCCTCAACCAAACCTAATGGGCCTTTACCAATTGGATCAGAGAAACTGAAAGTATCACTTTCATAGTAGTATTCAGGAAAATACCCCATGTAGCCACTGCCTTGTTTCTCGGCGAGTTTGACCGCACGAGTCCAGGGGAAAAAGTCTACCTGAAGCTCATGACCCATGGCGTTAAAAGCGGCCTTGGCAACAGCAATGGAAGCCCCCTGCTCTGGAAGATCTGCGCCCGAGTAAGGGGGCCATTCGAGAGAAGTTAACTTCACCGTTTCTGCCAGGACTGTGGATGTCAACAATAAGGCAAATAGGAAGGAACCGAATCTCATAACACTTGAACTCCTTAAAAGTTAAACGTTCTGCTTGCTGTGGCCAGAAGACGAGTGTCACCATAGGTATCCAGGTCGGTGCCCTCGACACCCAGCGTAAAGTCAAAGCCTGACCAACTGTAACTCGCGGTTGTCTGCCAATGAATGTAGTCATCATCATTGGTTTCCCATACGAACTTTTCCTCGTCCATGCTGACTGAGCGGTCTACGCCGACCAGAATGGAGAAGTTGTCGTTGATCGGAAAGGTGTGATTTATCTTAGTGATATAGTGAGCGGCGTCAGTGCCAAAGTAATCCCAGGCGTACCAAAGCGTTATTGCTGTATTGCCGATACCCCATGTGGCGTAAGCTTCTGCATAGTTTCCATCACTGCTGTTATCGCCACCATGGTAGGTGTATTGAGCGAGCCCTATGTCCAGGCTCATATTGTCGCCTAACTCCTGCCAATAGCCTGCATAGAAGTCCCACTCGAGATTCGTATCGTCGCCGAAGTCGACATTGGAAGCCCAGGTTCCGGCATACCAGCCGGTATCACCGGCCCAGTCGATGCTGCCCTGTAGTGCAGGGTCCTCACCGGTCTGAGAGACACCGTTAAAGAGATAGTCACTCGCGATAGTTGCGGTACCGGACCAGTCGGCCAAGGCCGGAAATGCGATAAGTAGAGAGGAAAATAAGGTGTATTTGATTGATTTCATTTGTGTGCCCCATTCTGGTCATGCTTTTTTAGTATAGACAACCCCTTAGAATGACCAAATAAACCCTCGCGACTACCGGTTTTCTGTGTGTCCGGTTGTTTTGGCAAATTATGTACTTGGGTCTAGAGTTAAGATGAAACCACGGAATTAGGTCAGAACTAAAGGCGCAGGATGCTAGTGTGAATATTAACCGAGACCAATTATGACAAAACTAACGATTGTATCTGCGTGTGTCGGCCTGGGACTGAGTAGTCTGGCAATGTCGGACACCATTACCATACGCGCCGACGAATGGTTTCCTGTTAATGGCGAGCCCGGTGCTGATAAGCCCGGTTATATGATCGAACTGGCTAAGGCAGTATTTGAGCCTGCCGGGCACACGGTGGACTATCAGTTAATGCCATGGGAGAGAGCACTAGACTCAGTGCGTAAAGGCCGCCATGACTGTGTCGTTGGGGCGTATAAAGAAGATGCGCCGGACTTTGTTTTCCCAGACACGCCCTGGGGGTTGGACAGCACCGGATTTTTTGTGCAGGACAGTAGCAACTGGAGCTTCAGTGGGTATGACTCTCTAATGGATATGAAGGTTGGCGTTATTAATGGTTATGCTTATGGCGAGGAGTTTGACCAGTTAATTGCCAGTAACCCTAGTGTCTTTCGGGGCCTTGGCGGCAACGAAGCTTTGGATAAAAATATCAAGAAACTCGAAACAGGTCGCATTGATGTGGTGGTGGAGTCACCCAATGTGATGCGCGCTAAACTCAAGGAAATGGGAGTCTCAGGGATCAAACAGGCGGGAACGTTGGGACAACCTTCAGAGATGTATATTGCCTGTAGTCCGGCCACTGGTAAGAGTGATACTTACATTAAACTGGTGGAAGACGGCACCGCTGAGCTCAGAGCGTCTGGCAAGCTGGATGAGATTATGGGTCGCTATGGCATGAGTGATTGGCAATAGGCAACCACAAAACCTAGGTTGTCATTCGGCACTGAGCAGAAAAAACGCTTGGTCGACGTTGTCGATTATAACATTAAGGACGTGCTAAACAGAGACAAGCCGTGAACACATTGGTGAGAGCATCGATGCGGCTCTCCGGTGCTTTATAGCGCGTTCTTAATGCTCGCCAGGTAAACAATTAGTTGCCCAGTAAAAACAGTAGAGGGTGATGCAAACGCTTAGCCCAATCATTCTCGGTGTGGGCGGCACCCTCAAATTTTCTCGTTTGCCACAGCCTTTCCGTATACCCAAGGTCACTCATTAAGTTATCCACCCTGGCTTGCAGCGGAGGGTACATGGCATCTAAAGTTTCGGTGCCAAAATCAAAATAGAGCCGGTGTTCTTCAGGTTCGGGCAAACGGTCATGCATATAGGCCAGGAACCGCTCTGGAATAGGATTGTTGTCGGCCTCAAAGGAACCGGGCCAGTGAGTCGAAAGACAGGCCGCTCCTCCGAACACGCGCGGGTATTCGGCCAGCGCGTACCAGGAGATCAGTCCGCCCATGCTGGAACCCATAATAAAAGTATGTGCCGGACCTGTACGCACGGAGTAATGGGCGTCGATATAAGGCTTAAGCTCTTCAACCAAAAAACGTAGATAGCGGTCTGAATACACCTCTTGGTTAAACAGTTTCTGAGATTCTGAGCGCCTCAGGGTGTATTGGTGCTGACGCTGAGTCTTTGATAGAGCTTGGAAGGGCCTCTGTGGAAAGTACTCGCTATGCCGGTTAGCACCACCATTATGGACCCCGACTACAATAAAGGGCTGAACCTTGCCTGTCGTAATCAGGCGTGACGCCACCTCGTCCACCTGCCATTCCTGGTTATTCCATGTCGTGCTGCCGTCGAACAGCATTTGACCGTCGTGCATATAGAGCACAGCGTAGCTTTGTTCTTGTGAATAGTCCGGCGGTAACCAGATGTCTACATGACGGGCTGGCACATGTTCGGAGGGAAAGTCAGCCAGTCGAACCAACTTGCCGGCGCTGACCTTGGGAGTTTCTGCCTGCGCGGTCAGGGCCAGACACAGGGTTAACGTGACAATAATAAAACGCAGCATGAGAAGCCCTGTATTTAGACTTTTTGACATCATACATAAAAAAGCCGGGCAGACCATGGAGAATCTGCCCGGCGAGGACTCCGGGAAAAGACCAGTAAACCCGGATATGTAGTGCAGAGTTAAAATATCATTAAATGAAAATGATTATCAATAACTATTTGGCGTTTTGCACTAATTTGTGTCGCTGTCTTTTTGCTGCCTGCACCATGGCGCCCAGTGCCGCCTTGGTCTCTGGCCAGTTGCGGGTCTTTAAACCACAGTCCGGGTTGACCCATAGTCGCTCCGGTGGAAGCACCTCTAATGCGCGGGTTAGCAAGGTGTCCAGCCAGTTGTCATCAGGAACATTGGGTGAGTGGATGTCGTACACACCAGGGCCAAGATCATTGGAGTAGGCCTGTTGTTTAAACACATCCAGCAGCGCCATTTGCGAGCGGGACGTTTCCAGTGTCAGTACGTCGGCATCCAGCGCTTCAATAGCGGGCAGAATGTCTTCAAACTGGGCGTAGCACATATGGCTGTGGATCTGCACCTGAGCCGGAGCTCTGGCTGAAGCCAGTTTAAAGGCCGAGACCGCCCACACCAGATAATCCTCCCAGTCACGGCGTTTTAAGGGGAGGCCTTCACGCAAGGCCGGTTCGTCGATCTGAATAATGCGGATGCCGCTTTGGATCAGATCTTCCACTTCATCGCTAACCGCCAGAGCAATTTGCTCGGCCACCTGAGAGCGCGGCAGGTCATCGCGCACAAAGGACCACTGTAAGATAGTCACCGGCCCGGTGAGCATCCCTTTAACCGGCTTGTCAGTCAGTGACTGAGCGTACTGTAGCCACTGTACTGTCATTGGTTTGGTCCGTTGTATATCTCCGTATATCAATGGCGGCTTAACACAGCGACTGCCATAGCTTTGCACCCAACCAAAGTCAGTGGTGGCCACGCCCTCGAGATAGTCGGCAAAGTATTCCACCATATCGTTGCGTTCCGGTTCACCGTGCACCAATACATCCAGGCCCAGGGCTTCTTGCTGTTTGATACAATCGCCAATATAGGCTTGCATCTGTTGCTGATACTGCTCATCGCCGATATCCCCTTTACGCCATCGGGCCCGGGTTTGACGAATATCCTGAGTTTGCGGGAAGGAGCCGATGGTGGTGGTAGGCAAGGGCGGCAGGCCCAGACGTTGGTTCTGTTGCTGCTTTCTTTGTGCGTAGGGCTCGGTCCGCTCGCGCTGACTGAGTCTGGCCTGACGATCTCGCACCTTGGGGTGAGTGATACGAGGGGAGCTGGACTTGTTCACCACAGGTTCGGAATAATGTTCAATCGCGCGGGTGTCACCGCTGGTCAGCGCATCTCTGAGCAAAGCCAGCTCCTGGCATTTCTGCTTGGCGAAGGCCAGCCAACTGTATAACTCCCGATCCAGACGCTGCTCTTTGTTCAGATCCACCGGACAGTGAAGCAGGGAACAGCTGGGCGCGAGCCATAGTCGCCCGTTGAGCTGTTCGTAAAGTGGTTGCAGCTGGTCATGCAACTCATTGAGATCAGTGCGCCAGACGTCGCGGCCGCTGATTACGCCAAGTGAGACAGACCAATATTCTGGCAGAGCGTTGATAACGGGAACTACTGAATCCAAGTCATGGCTGCAGTCTAGATGAATGCCTTTGATGGGAAGCTCTCCCAGCCAGTGAGTTTGGTGAGTGATATCGCCGAAGTAGGTGGCGAGCATGGGTTTGATGGGGCCGAATTTCAGTTGGTTATAGGCGCTAATAAAGGCGTGTTGCCAAGGTTTATCCAGTTCGGTGACCAGAATGGGTTCATCAATCTGCAGCCAGTCCACTTTCTCGGATGCCAGAGCGTCGAGCAGCTTCTGATAGCCAGCCAGTAAGGTTGGCAGCAGGGTTAAAGGGTCGTCGTCATATTGACTGAGCCATAGGTAAGTCAGTGGGCCGACGAGTACAGGTTTAGGTGTGAAGCCTTGTTGACGGGCTTCACGGATCTCTGTGATAAGTCGCTCCGGCTGCACGTCCAGGGTTAGCTCTGATGGTAGTTCGGGCACGATATAGTGATAGTTGGTATTGAACCATTTGGTCATGTCGCTGGCGTTGCAGCCACATCCCTGCTGGCTGCGACCCCGGGCGAGCAGAAACTCGGTATCCAGGGGAGTAAGATCAGGCTGGCGGGCACGGTCAGGAATAATACCCAGCATCAAGCTGGTGTTAAGTACATGATCGTAAAGGGCAAAATCGCCCACAGGAATAAAGTCGATGCCTGCCTGAAACTGAGTTTGCCAGTTCTGTCTGCGAATATTTTGTGCTGTGGTGAGCAGTTGCTCGGCCGACAGTTCGCCGCGCCAGTAGTCTTCCAGGGCAAATTTCAGTTCACGGTCTTGACCGATGCGGGGAAACCCCAGATTATGGATACGCATTAGTGCCTCCTATAGCCGTCCAGATGTGTGGACGGGTATAGTCAGTCACCAACCTCATTGCCTCAAGCGCATTGTCTTCAACCACAACTTGAGAAATTTTCACCATGCTGGAAGTTAAGCACCTCAAAACCCTGTTGGCACTGGAACAGTGCGGCACCTTGAATGCTGCCGCCGAGCGACTATTTTTGAGCCAATCGGCGTTGTCGCACCAGATGCGTGAGTTGGAAGGACGGCTGGGTACCCGCCTGTTTGAGCGCAAGACTTCGCCGGTACGCTTTACGCCTCAGGGACAGCAATTACTGGCTCTGGCCCATGAAGTGATTCCGCGTATTCGCGAAGTGGAGCAACGTCTGTTAAATCATGATGACCACGTCAACCACCTACGCATCGGCATTGAGTGCCATGCCTGCTTCCAGTGGCTGGTACCGGCGATGGAACAGTACAAGACCCGCTTTCCTGGTGTCAGTGTGGATCTGAACGTGGATAACCTGTTCGATGGCGTGACTGAATTACAGCAGCAACGACTGGAGCTGCTATTCACCGATGATGAAGTCAAGCAGCCAGGACTGACCTACAGCCATATTGGCGACTTTTCCCTGGTGTTGGCGTTAAGCCCGAACCATCCTTTGGCCAGCAAGGCGTTTATAGAAGCTAATGATATCGAGGGTGAGTGCTTGCTTACTTATCCGGTCAGTACCGATAAGTTGGATGTATTCAGGTTGTTCTTGCAACCTGCCGGTGTCCGTCCTAAAGAGGTTAAGGCAGTGTCTAATTCCAGCGTGATGTTGCAGATGGTATCTGCAGGGATGGGGGTGGCAGCGGTACCAGACTGGCTGATTCGCGACCTGGATCGCCATCAACTTCTGGTGTCCCGCCCCTTAGGGCCAGCCGGAATAGCCAAATCCCTCAGCGCCGCTTATCTGCCGGGATCCAGCCAACCGGCAGATAGCTTTTTACCTATTGTGAAACAGACTTTTGCCGAAATGCAGACCCAGTGCGGCGCTGACGCCGGCGCCCGTGACGCTTCTGGCGTCGTTTAAACCACAAGTAGGTGCCGGTGCCGCCCAGTAGCAAAGGTGCCAGCCCCATTACACACCAGATGAGCTTACTGGTTATGCCAGCAAAGGTGCCAAAGTGCAGACGGCGGAAACTGTCGATGATTTTGGCGCCAATGCCTTGCTGGCGGATGTCGTAGCTGAGCTGATGGTCACCGGTTGTTCCGTCAAAGTTAATCACACTGGCATAGTTACTCAACAGCGGATTGCCGCTGGGCACACGACCATAGAGGGTGATGGGTAAGTCAGGCTCGAAGGGCATCACGATATAGGTGAGCTCAAAACCCTCAATGTATTGGTCGGCCTGGGTAAAAAGCTGCTGAAAATCGAGCTGATCGTTATACAGCCGCTCGGTGATTTTATGGTGCTCGGCCCCGTCGGCATGCTCCAGTGTCTCATGCACGTACATGCTGATGGTGTAATAGCCGCCAGTAATGCCAAGAATCAGTAAAATGGGCGAGGCGAGGGTGCCCACCATTTTATGCAGATCACTAAACACCACTAACAGACGCTGGTTCCAGCGCAGGGTGAACAGTCGCTTCCAGAATTTGCGATAAATGATGAGTCCCGAGATACCTAAGAAGATCAGGAAAATGGCAAAGGTACTGGTAATAAGCAGCCCCAGGTGCTCGTCCAGACCGTCGATGTCGTTGAGTAGCAGGGTGTAATGCAGATCCAGCAGCCAGTCGGTTAGGTAGTGCCCGCCTGCAGTAGGCTCACTGAGTAACTCGCCGGTGTATGGATTTAAATGAGCCTTGTGCCAGATATCGGTGCCCTGCTTGATCACATAGAGTCGGTCGGCCTCCGTGCTATTGTTGAACACCTCCCAGCTACCGAGCTCATAATCGGTCAGTTGCAGGTTAATACGCTCAATTAAGACGTTGTAGTCCAGTCGTTTCTGGCCGGGAGTGATTTCGGCCACTTCGGGCATAAGCAGGCCGTCGAGTTCCTGCTTAAACACCAACAGGCTGCCGGTCAGGCAGATGAGTAAAAAGGGCAGCAGGGAGATCAGCCCCAGCCAGCCGTGCAGTTTAAAGAGTTGCTTGCGCATAGTGAATTCCGGTCTTTTATCGGGCGCGGTGTCAGGCCGCGCCCGATTCATCCTGATTTAGAGCAGACGTTGTTAAAGCGTCCAGCTCAGTGATACCGAGTAGTGACGCGGCGCGCCATAGTACCCCTGAGCCCAATAAAGACTGTTCAGGTATTTCTCGTCGGTGATATTGTTGGCATTGGCGCTGAGGGTCAGCGATTCATTAATATCGTAACTGGCCATCAGGTTCACCAGGTTATAGGCATCCTGGCGGGTGATAATAGCCTCGTCCGCATTCGGGTATGCCGCCGATACCGTCCCTTGCTCGCGGTAGATATCATCCTGCCACTGAGCGCTGACGCCAAATTTCAAGGCCTCCAGCTGGGGCACTCGATAGCTTAACGCCATATCCAGGGTTTTCTCCGGGGTATAGGCCTCGACCACCTCGTCACCGTCGATATCGAACTGGGTATAACCGATGGAGGCTTGCAGGCCCTGGGTAATCTCGCCGGCCAGCTCGAACTCAAATCCCTGGCTATTAATGCCTTTTGAACCTTTGTACACTTGCTCAGGCACACCAGTGTCCGGGTTGACTACTTCACCATCGCTGACGGCCAGATTCGCTTGTTCGACATCGAAGTAAGCCAGGCTCACTAAGGCACGGCCATTAAATACATTGGCTTTAACACCGACCTCTTTGCTCTTGCCGGTTAATGGCGCTAACAACTCCAAGTTGCGATCACGCTCGGTTTGAGACACAAAGGTTTCGGTGTAGCTTGCGTAGGTAGTGATATCTTCGGTGATACCGTAGGTCAGGCCAAAGTAAGGGATTACTTCGCTGTCGTCGCGGTATTCATCCTCACCATATGAAGTGCCGGAGGTCTCCCATTGGTTCAGGCGCGCACCCGTTAAGAGATACAAACGATCGGCCAGGTTAAAACGTGCCGAGGCGTAGAGGGCTCTTTGGTTATTGTCGATGTCACTGCCTGTCAGACCGTCCGAAAAAGTGGGGTAAGGAGTGTCGCCATCCCAGTTTTCCATGGCCGGCATGACTGGAAAGCCATGGCCTGTGGTGAAGTCGTATAGGGATGTATCGGCGTAATCCAGCCTTGCCCAGTTTGCACCTACGACCAGGTCGTGCTGGCGGCCAAAAGCGTCAAACTGGCCACTGATGTAGATGTCCAGCATATCCTGCTTATCATCCAGGTCGTATTCACTGCCATAGCCTATCAGGCCCAGGCCGGTTTCTGGATTAAGGCCCACAGCCGGATCAGCCAAATAGGTATAAAACAGCTCTGAGTCTTCATCTGTTCTTACCCGGTTATAGGCGGCGCGCAAGACCCAGTCTTCGCCGAGCTGCTGACTGAAATCGACAAAGCTGCGACTTTCATCCACATTCCAGTAAGACCATTTGGCGGCGGTATTCGTAGAAGCGTCGAAGTTGGTGGGGGTGCCGTTACCATAATACAAGGTGAGTGCGCCCCAAAGGTTGCCATCGGCGTCGTTACGGCTCTCGCTGTGACCGACGGTTAGCAGGCTGTCGCCTGATAAAGCAAAATCCATGACCGCATAGGCCAGAGTCTTATCCGTCTTATAGCGATTCAAATAGGACGCTTTGTCCTCTTTCATCAGTACAGCTCTACCACGAATGTTGTCAGCCAAAGGGGCAGACACATCGGCCTGAATGCGGTTTTTATCCCATGAGCCCAGAGTGCCGGTCACATTAGCGTACAGCTTATCGTTGGGCTTCTTTCGCACCAGATTGATGGTGGCCGATGGATTACCCACGCCCGTCATTAGTCCATTGGCGCCGCGGACGATCTCAACCCGCTCATACAGCGCAGTGTCGATAGAGCCATGGGCGTTATCGTTGATCAGCGGCAGGCCCAGACCGTCCAACTGGAAGTTATTGATCTTGAAGCCGCGGGCGGTGAAATAGGTGCGGTCGGTTTCCACCTGCTCCACATTGATGGCGTTGGTGTTTTCGAGTACCTGGTTTAAGTCATTAAGGGCAAAGTCATCCATCTGTTCCCGACTGAAGACGGTAATGGATTGTGGTGTTTCCAGAATGGACAAGTCCATCTTGCTGGCCACAGAGCTGGATTCCGACAAGTATGAATCCTGTTGTGTGCCTTCAACGGTCAAGCGCTCTACGTTGTCCCAGTCGGCTTCGGCGGCCATCACGGTAGCGGGTAAAAGGGTAGTGATGACGGCGGCACCGATCACAGAGAGTCGATAATGATTCATATTGTTCCTTTAACGAATGGGAGTAAATAAAATGCGGATACTACTGATAATGAGAATGATTATCAATGCATATAAAGGGGGTGTGTTAAGATAATAAACGGAACTTTGCTCTATCGCTCTGTCGGTATTCAGCGACAGATTGGATGCAAGTGAGCCAGTATCCGGAATCATAATAGGGCTTGGACGCCCATAACCATCAGGCTTTCAGCGGAAGCTATACTTATTGGCACTGATTTTGTTAGCACGGAGGCTGACAACACATTACGACATAGAGGTAATTATGAAAAAATTAGTTTTGGTCGGTTTGACTGGTCTGCTTGTTGCCTGTGGTGGCGGCTCCGATAGTGTTGATGACTCCAGTGGAGGAACTGAACCGCAGCCTGATACCGCCACCTTTTCGTTGGGAGTCTCCGACGCCCCTGTTGATAATGCCAGCGAGGTTGTTGTGTATTTTGATGGTGTGGAGTTGGTGCCTGGCGAAGATGCCGATGGCGACCCCATTGAGTTTGATGTGACCGATGACAACGGCGATCCAAGGATGATCGATCTGCTGACCCTACAAGGTCAAAGTTTCGAAACTATTGTTTCAGAGGAAGAAATCCCCGCCGGTACTTATGGTCAGTTACGACTCCAGGTCACCAGTGATTCCTATATTGTTATGGATCAGGGAACCTTTCCACTGCAAGTCCCCAGCAATGAGTTAAAGCTGGATGGTTTCGAGGCTCAGGCCGGTGTCACTGCAGCTTTTACTGTGGAGTTTGACTTGCGTAAGTCATTGGTGAAACCAGGCAATAACTTCGATCATATTAAACTCAAGCCACGCGGTGTTCGCTTGGTTGGTAATGACAGTGTTGGCGCACTGGAAGGCACAGTGGCTGAGGCCCTAATTCTGGACGACTCCTGCTCCAACAAAGACGACCCTATGCTGGGCAATGTGGTGTATCTGTATGAAGGGGCTGACCTGGCCCTGTCTGTTTTAGGCGACGATGCCGATGAGCCCGCCGATGCTGAGGAAGTGAGTCCCTTTACAACGGCCGAAGTCAGCTTCGATGAAGAAGGTCAAAGTTATAACTACGAAGTGGGTTTTGTCCCTGCCGGTGATTACACAGTGGCTTTCACCTGTCAGGCTCAGTTGGACGAGCCTGAGAGTGATGAAAATGCCGAAGACGGCTTTGAGTTCCTTACCAGCCAAACGGTGACCATTACAGCAGAGGAAACCGCCGAAGCTAACTTCGAAGCAGAGACAAGCCAATAACTTTTTGTCCCTCTCCCTGAGAGTTTTTGGCCCCGCCTCGCGGGGCTTTTTTATGTCCAGGGATGGACGGTATCCCTCGAATGCAGGAGCAATTCGAGGGATATGTCAGAACATATGTTTTGAACGCCAGGAGCAATTCGAGGGATATGTCGGGGCGTATGTCACAAATACAGGAGCGGCGATGTCCAAGCTGGAATATCGTCTCATGGAGGGGTGACAATGCAAATATCGAGGGATATGTCAGAACATATGTCTGAATGCAGGTACCCACTCTGCCAATATTTCCCTGGTCATGGATGCCTGCTCGTTGGCAGGCATGACGGTCATAATGTCTAATTACACGACTCGCCTACCTTGCGACTGTCGCCTGTTGGCGACAGCCCTGATTCCTTGATGTTGCATGCGAATAACTTGAGTTACAGCTGTAAATACGCGACCTTGGCCTTTTGAATCACAGCGAGAGCACATATTGCTATGCGCAAAACCGATAAGAAGCGCAATAACGCCATACGTAAGGCGTTGACTCAGGCATGTGAAAGCGCCCTCGATAGTGTCGAGGGATTTCAGTGGCTGACCCATAAAGTGAATTACCAGAATTTCCCCGATAGCCTGGTTGTGATCTGTGTATTCAGCACCGATCAGCACTTAGAAGACTCACAGGCGTTGTCGCAGCTGCATACCTTGGTCGTCGGGGTTTTAAAGGACATAGATATCCGGCTGCCTCAGCCAGATAAACAGATTCAGTGGGACAGTGAACAGGCTTGTGAACGTGAACAGGGTGGAAACTGGAGTCGTCGCCTGGCCGGACACTGAATCAGGTAGTGCTTTGTGATCCGTTTTCCCCTAACGGCGGAATCTTGTTGGCGGCAATACAAAGGAGAGGGCTATGAAAAATATTATCGCGTTGGTACTGGCTGTGCTGGTAACTGGTTGCACCTCGGTGCCTGAAGGCGTCAAGCCGGTCACCGGTTTTGAGCTGAGTCGCTATCTGGGCAAATGGTACGAAGTCGCCCGCCTCCCTCATTCTTTTGAAGAAGATCTGCAACAGGTCACGGCCGATTATCGTCTTAAAGACGATGGGGGAGTTAGGGTACTTAACCGAGGCTTTAATGTACAAACAGAGCAATGGGAACAAGCCGAAGGCAAAGCCTACTTTGTTCAGTCGCCGGATGTCGGCCATTTGAAGGTGTCCTTCTTCGGGCCGTTTTATGGGGCGTATGTGATCGTCGAACTGGATAAGGACCATTATCGCTATGCGCTGGTCAGCGGGCCGGATCGCGAATATTTATGGATACTGGCCCGCGAGCCACAGTTAGACGATGGCATCAAGCAGTCTCTGGTTAGTAAGGCCCGTCAACTTGGCTATGCCACCGAGCAACTTATCTGGGTTCAGCATTCTAACGACGCTACTGCGGCTAAGACCAATCCCTGATAAAATAAGAACAGACTGATTTTGTTTGATTGAGGATTTCATGGACCAACTGACCTTGCGTACTCCCGATGACTGGCACCTGCATTTTCGCGATGGTGACATGCTGCCTGAGACCGTGCCGGCCACGGCACGCTGCTTCCAGCGAGCCATTGTGATGCCTAACCTGATCCCACCGGTCACCAGTACGCAGATGGTCAATGAGTACCGGGAGCAGATCCTGACGGCGCGTCCTGAGGGCAGCACCTTCGAACCGTTAATGACGTTGTATCTGACCAACAACACCACCGCTGAGGATATCCGAGAAGCCAAGCAAAACGGCGTTGTGGCTGCAAAGCTTTATCCCGCTGGCGCCACGACCAACTCGGATGCGGCGGTGTCTGCGCTCGATGAGCTGTACCCCGTGTTTGAGGTTATGGCCGACGAGGGTATGTTGCTGTTGATTCATGGTGAGGTCACCAGTGCCGACATCGACATCTTCGATCGGGAAAAAGCCTTTATCGACACTCACCTCAAGCGTATCGTCGATAGTATTGCCAATCTGAAGGTGGTGTTTGAACACATTACCACCAAAGATGCGGTGGAGTTTGTGGCCAGCGCACCGGAGCGCGTGGCGGCCACCATTACCCCGCAGCATCTGTTGTTAAACCGTAATGACCTGCTGGTGGGTGGGATTCGTCCCCACAACTATTGCTTGCCGGTGTTAAAACGCAATACTCATCAGCAAGCACTGCGCGAAATGGTGGCCACGGGGAATAGCAAGTTCTTCTTAGGCACCGACTCGGCTCCTCACGCCAAACATCGTAAAGAATCGGACTGTGGCTGCGCTGGTTGCTACAGTGCCTGGTCGGCGTTGGAGTTGTATGCTCAGGTGTTCGAAGAGCTCAATGCCCTGGATAAGCTGGAGGGCTTTGCCAGCGAACACGGCGCCGATTTCTACGGCCTGCCCCGTAATGAGGGCAGCGTAACTCTGGTGCGCGAGCCCTGGCAGGTGCCTGATGAGATCACCCTGCCCAATGGTGAACCCATTGTGCCTTTCTTTGCCGGTCAGACGGTGAACTGGCAGCTGAAATAATCATGAAGCTCCGGCGGCTGGCGTTATTGTTGCTGGCGCTTACCACGGTGAGCGCCGCAGCCGACGTGAGTATAGTGACCGGCGAAGAGCCGCCCTTTACCTACTATAACGCACAAGGGGAGCTGGATGGTTATCTGGTGCAGCTTACCCGTGCGCTGCAAGAGCGGTTAGGTAACCAGTCTGATATCGAGATTAACCCCTGGGCCCGGGTTTACTATCGGGCCGCACACGATAAAGACATTCTGGCGTTTTCCGTGGTACGCACCGACGAGCGTGAAGACGACTTTTTCTGGATTACACCGCTTAGCCGAAATGTTCACGGCGTCTATCAATTGACCCCGCCCGAGAAAACGTTCTCACGGCTTGAAGAACTTCAGGCTGAGGCTTTAATTGGTGTAGAGCGCAGCGACTTTCGCGAGCAGCTACTGATTGAGGCCGGGCTGGATAACATCGTTTCTTATACCCACTGGGCCCAGGCGGTAGAGGCCCTGGTATTAGGACGAGTCGAGCGCTTGTTCTTCTCACCGGCGGGGATTGCCCACTTTTGCCGAGCCAGGCAGTTAGCCTGCGGTGCCATGCACTCCGTCTACCAACACCAAACCGTCACCAGTTATATGGCCATGCCAAAACACGGTGTCGACGCCAGAGTGGCTCAGCGCTGGCAGCAGGCGGCCAGAGTTTATAAAAACAGTACTCATTACCGTAAGATGGCCCAGCGCTGGGAAACGATCTATCAGAACCAATACGGCATGAAGCTGCACATGGATCTGACCGAGGGGATTATCAATCTCTGGTCCCAGGCTTCGACGCCGCTTGACCGCTATCAGCCTCCAGTAGGCGACGCAGTTCAATAAGCTGCTGTTGCAGCGCGACCATATCTTCTTTGCTGGCGGGTTGGGTTTCCGGGTGTTCGGCCTTTTCTTCATCCTGCATTACCTGCATGGCATCCACGATGATACCGATAAACAGGTTTAATACCGCAAAACTGGTCACGATGATAAAGGGCACAAAGAACAGCCAAGAGTATGGGAACAACTCCATGGTGGGGCGGACAATGCCCATGGACCAGCTCTCCAGTGTCATAATCTGGAACAGGGTATAGGCTGAGGCTCCTATGGTACCGAACCACTCCTGCATGTTTGGGTCCGGGTGTTGGCCGAAAAGTTTAGTCACCAACACCGCAGAGACATAAAACAGTATCCCCAGCACGCTTAAAATCGAACCGATGCCGGGCAGGGAATGCCCCAGTGCGCCGATAACCTTGCGCATTTGCGGTACCACGGAGAATAAACGCAAAACCCGGAAAATCCGGAATGCACGTAACACCGCCAAGGGGCCACTGGCGGGCAGCCAAGAGGCTCCAACGATAATGAAATCAAACCAGTTCCAGCCTGAGGAAAAAAAGCGCTGCCGGTAAGCCACTAATTTCAGTGCAACTTCGATGGTAAATACGCTGAGAAAGGCTTTATCCAGCCAGTAGAGCATCGAGCCCCATGTCGGGTGATAAGCCAGCTCGGTTTCAAGGCCCAGCGTGACCGCGTTGATGATGATCAGAGCCATAATTAAGCGGTTGAACCAGCGGCTTTCCACCAGGCGAATGAGAGGCGTGCGTGAAGCAGGGACTCCGGCTATATCGGCATGTTGAGACGTCACAGAGGTTTTCCACAAGAGAGTTCTGACTGGCGTGTTAGAATATGGGCTTTGCCCGAATTTGCAAGCGCGTCATTAGGGCGTGTTCTTTAGGAAATACTCTTATGTCGCAGTTATTTTCTCAGTTGCCATTAAAACCTGAGCTCAAAAGCAGTCTGGAGAGGCTGGAATATCAACGAATGACCCCTATTCAGCAGCAAAGCTTACCGGCGATGCTGGAGGGGCACGATATGTTGGCTCAGGCACAAACGGGCAGCGGTAAGACCGCCGCCTTTGGCCTCGCCCTGCTTAACGCTATTCATATAGAGCCGCGCGAGGTGCAGGCTCTGGTGCTCTGTCCCACCCGTGAGCTTGCCGAGCAAGTGTCCGAAGAGCTGCGGCGTCTGGGACGCTCTCTGGCTAATTTAAGAGTATTAGCGGTGTACGGTGGTGAGGCCATCGGCCCTCAGATCAAATCGCTGCAAAGCGGGGCGCACATCGTTGTGGGCACTCCCGGGCGGGTTCAGGATCTGCTCAGTAAGCGCAAGCTGGACCTGTCCTTATGCCACCAGTTTGTGCTGGATGAGGCCGACCGGATGCTGGATATGGGCTTTCGGGATGAGATTATTGCCGTCAGTGAGCACTTACCTGTCCAGCATCAGACATTGCTGTTCTCAGCCACTTATCCGCAGGATATTGAGAAGATATCGGCCCGGTTGCAGCACCAGCCCAAGCGGGTGCGCCTGGAACCTGTACATCAGGAACACAAGATTCAGCAGTGGTGCTACAAAATTGAGCCTGAGTTTCGCTGGCAGGCGGTGATCAACCTGTTAACTCATTTCACCCCAGACTCGGCCATGGTGTTTTGCAATACCAAGAAGGATTGTGCCGAACTGGCTGACGAGTTGGCTCAGCAAGGCTTCTCGGTGGCAGAGCTTCAGGGAGATATGGAGCAGCATCAACGTCAGGCCGCACTGGTGCGGTTTTCCAATGGCAGTGCAACGGTGCTGGTGGCTACGGATGTTGCAGCCAGAGGCCTTGATATCAGTGGAGTTGGTCTTGTCGTGAACGCGCAGATGAGCGCCAATGCCGATACCCATATTCACCGTATTGGCCGTACCGGGCGGGCCGAAGCAACGGGAATGGCCATCAGCTTATTTGACGAATCCGAGCGGCGCCTGCTGGAGGTGATTGAGGATCATTTGGATCAAACGCTTCCCGAGAAGCGTATTACGCAGGTGCGCTTCAATCGCCGTAATATCCTGCCTGCGCCCTATGTGACCTTGCAGCTTAACGCCGGTAAGAAAAGCAAGATCCGGCCCGGCGACATCGTCGGCACCCTGACTCAGCAGGCGGACATTCCCGCCGAAGATCTGGGTGATATCAAAGTCGCCGCCAACCATGCATATGTGGCGGTGAAGCAACGCAGTGTGAAACGCGCTCTGGCCCAGTTTCGTGAAGGTAAGGTCAAAGGCAAGCGCGTTAAAGCGACCAAACTCAAATAGGAGCCTGCATGTTTTCGTGGTTTGAACGCCGCATCGATCCCTTCCCGGAATCGGCGCCTGAGGCGCCGCCAAAAAACCTCTTGGCCTTTTGTTGGCATTATGCCAAAGGCTCCCGTCGCGCCTTGTTCGGTTTATCGATACTAAGTGCCATTGTGGCGGTGCTGGAAGTCAGTTTGGTGAGCTACCTGGGCCAGTTAGTGGACTGGTTCGCTACCCGGGATCCCCAGACCTTTATTCAGGAGGAAAAAAACAGCCTGATCTGGATGGGCGCAGTGGTGCTGGTATTCCTGCCATTGGCCATTATGTTGCACTCGTTGATTAATCATC
The DNA here is from genome assembly GCF_003143555.1 of Saliniradius amylolyticus. NCBI lineage: Bacteria > Pseudomonadati > Pseudomonadota > Gammaproteobacteria > Alteromonadales > Alteromonadaceae > Saliniradius > Saliniradius amylolyticus. The sequence continues at coordinate 2,781,303 of NZ_CP029347.1, read as the reverse complement.
AGACGGTGATGGCTAATTTCCCCATGCGTATTCGCTGGCAGGCGCATAGATACTTGCTGGGGCAGAGTCTGGCATTCTTCCATGAAGAATACGCTGGTCGTATTGCCACCAAGGTGATGCAAACGGCGTTGTCGGTGCGGGAAACCGTGCGCAAGATGTTGGACCTGATGGTCTATATGGCGGTGTACTTTATCAGCATCATGGTCACTATCGTCGCCATCGATTGGCGCCTGAGCCTGCCACTGGTGATTTGGCTGGTGGTCTATGGTTTGATCTTAAGAGTACTTTTACCACGTCTTAAGAAAGTGTCCCAGACACAGGCCGACGCACGTTCCATGATGACCGGACGGGTGGTGGACAGCTATACCAATATCTCCACCGTCAAGTTGTTCGCGCATACCCGAACCGAGCAAAGCTATGCGCAGCAAGGCATGGACGAGTTTCTGCACACTGTCTACCCACAGATGCGTCTGGTGACGGTGCTGAACGTGTGCGTCTGGTTGAGCAATGCGCTGTTGATCTTCAGTACCAGTGCGTTGGCGGTCTCGCTGTGGCTTGAAGGTATCGCCAGCCCCGGCAATATTGCTGTGGCAGTGAGCCTGGTGCTGCGCATCAACGGCATGTCTCAGTGGGTGATGTGGGAGGTCTCGGCTCTGTTTGAAAATATCGGCACAGTGCAAGATGGTATGAACACTCTGGCCAAGCCGGTTTCGGTAACCGACAAGCCAGGCGCCCGCGAACTGGACGTCTCTCAAGGTGAAATCCGTTTTCAGGATGTGTGTTTTAATTACGATGCCCGCAATCCGGTGTTTGAAAACCTTAACCTCACCATCAGGCCCGGTGAGCGCATCGGTATTGTGGGGCGCTCCGGGGCCGGTAAGTCCACGTTGGTGAATCTGCTGCTGCGTTTTTATGACCTGGATTCGGGCCGTATTCTTATCGACGGACAGGATATCAGTCAGGTGTCACAGGAGAGTCTGCGAGCCAATATCAGTATGGTGACCCAGGATACCTCTTTATTGCACCGTTCGGTGAAAGAGAACATTCGTTACGGGCGACTGGATAGCACCGACGAGGAAGTGATTCAGGCCTCCAGTCGGGCCGAAGCCCATGGTTTCATTCAGCATCTGTCCGATCTCTATGGTCGGACCGGTTACGACTCCCATGTAGGCGAGCGCGGGGTTAAACTGTCCGGTGGTCAGCGCCAGCGCATCGCTATCGCCCGAGTGATGCTAAAAGATGCGCCTATACTGGTATTGGATGAAGCAACCTCGGCATTGGACTCAGAGGTGGAAGCGGCGATCCAGGATGGGCTGAAGAAGGTGATGGATGATAAAACGGTGCTGGCCATCGCGCATCGCCTGTCGACGATTGCCAAGATGGATCGTCTGGTGGTTCTGGATCAAGGGCGGATTGTGGAGTCCGGCACCCATCAGGAGTTATTGGCCCGTAAGGGCATCTATGCGCGGCTCTGGGCGCATCAGACCGGAGGTTTCCTGGGGCTCGAGTAAGAGCAATGTGGATAAAATCCGTAAAGGAGAAGTAGGATGAAGTTTCAGGCCCATGGACGAGTGCAGGTCCGTGCAGAACCGGAGCTGTTGGTGATCGACGCCGACGGGCCCGGTAATGCTGAGTTGTTGCAAGAATATCAGCTACAGGTGGCCGCTTATCGCGAACAACTATCAGGTCAACCCTGGGGGCTATTAATGAACTTCAATGGTGATGTGCTGTTGACGGCCGATGCCCTGGATTTGTTGCAGGAGTCTATCGCCCGCTCCAAGGCCGCCGGGATGTGTGCGGTGGCTATCCGCATTTTGGACTGTAGCTGCCCGTCATTGGTGAAAGGCATATGGGATAAGGTCTATGAGCAGGCCAAACTGCCCAACGCCTATTTTGACGACGAATCCTCTGCCAGACAATGGTTGGGGCAGCAGCTCATGGCTGTGACCGAATAAGGAATTAAATCACTCCTCGGGCGGTCCAATCTTCTGTGTCTTTGAGTTTCGCTAACGCGGGTCTTCGTCAGCTTAGCGTTGTTTCACTATACTCAATAGGCAAGACAGAGGAGAATAATGATGACGCATCCTATGATTGTAGGGGTGCTGCTGGTTTTTTTACTGGGATGTGAGACCACCAACACTCACCGCTATGCTGAGATGGACGCTGGCTTTCAGGATCGGTTTTTTGAGGGCTATCAAGAGGTGGCTATCGAAACTGAAGAGCAGGTCTTCGCCATTTCACCGTCCATGGTTCGGTTTATTGAGCAACGCCGACGTTACGCTGAGTCACCGAAAGAGCAGGTTCAGGAGCTGGTAAAAGGCATTTTTGGCCGCGCCAATATGAACTTGGTCTATAACTCCACTGCCAATAACACTGCCTCGCAGACCTTTGCTCAAGGCCAGGCTAACTGCTTGTCTATGACCATAATGACCTATGCCCTGGCTGATTACGCCGGTATGCAGGTGCATTTCCAGCAGGTGGAAGTGCCGGAGTTTTGGGAACGGCGCGATGGCGTCAGTTTGCTAAACGGCCATGTGAATCTGCGCATTTATCCGGGCGATGATAGTCGTTATATGTACTTTAGCCGTCCGGGACTGGAGGTAGATTTTGACCCCTCGGAGTATCGTGATGTTTTTGAAAGCGAGAAAATCTCCAAACAAAGGGTATTGGCCATGTTTTACAACAACAAGGCTGCCGATGCGCTGGTGAAAGATGATTATGTGACGGCCTATGCCTATTTAAAGCGGGCCCTGATGACCGATCCTGAGTTACCGGAGGGCTGGGTAAACCTAGGGGTACTGTATCGATATAATCATCTTCTGGGTGAGGCAGAAGCCGCTTATCACCAAGCGTTGAATTTGGCACCAAATCACACAGCACTGGAAAACCTGGCTCTGCTTTATCAGATGACCGGCCGCGATGAGCAGGCCGAAGTTATGTTGGCACGGATTGAGCGGCAACGGCAGGATAATCCTTATTATCACTTCTTGTTGGGTGAGATCGCGCTGGATGAAAGCCATCCCAAGGAAGCTATTGACCATTATCGTGATGCATTAAAGCTGGATCGCAATAAGCATGTCTTTTACTTCGGCCTGGCTCGGGCTTTTGCCGAATTGGGTAATATGGATGCCACTCGTCGCTATTTGAAAAAAGCGCGGCAATACGCGGATTACCAGGACGAAGAGCGTCGCTACGATAATAAGCTTAATCTGTTAAGTCGGGTCTCGCTGTGAGGTTGTGGCCTCAGGTGTTACTGTTTTCGGCTTTGTTACTGTGGCGCCCGGCGATGGTGCACGCCAATGAGCCAACCTGGCAACATATGCAGGCTCTGACGGCTCCCGAGATGGCAGGTCGAAAAAGTGGCAGCGACGGGGCCAGGAAGGCTCGGGATTATATCCACCGGCAGTTTGAGTTAATGGCGTTGACCCCTTTTCATGATGGCTACTTCCAGCCTTTTCGCCATGAGCACCTTATCGGTACTACCGAGGGGGTCAATGTGGCGGGGTGGCTTAAGGGGGGGAGCGGCCGGAAGCCTTTATTGTCGTGACGGCTCATTATGATCATCTCGGGCGTCACGGGGGGCGGGTGCATCCCGGTGCCGATGATAATGCCAGTGGTGTCTCGACACTATTAACGCTTGCCGATTTTATGCGTAAGGTGAAATCGTGCCACTCCATTGCCTTTGTAGCCACCGATGCCGAGGAGAAAGGCTTATACGGGGCTAAGGCGTTCTTATACCAAGGGCCTGTAGCGAAAGAGCACATCAAAGCCAATTTGAACCTCGATATGCTGGGCCACAGTGGCCGTCGGGATGTTCTTTACTTGGGGGGACCGCGTCACTACCCGGAGCTGAATCAGGCCAAGCGCTTGGTTCTTGGGCGTTTTTCGAGCTTTGTGAAGGAAGGTCGTGATGGTCGTGGCTTTAATTATGATCGCAGCCGGCGTATCGACTACCGCAATGCCAGCGACCATGCGGTTTTCGATAGGGCAGGGATTCCTTTCATCTTCCTAAATGGTGCTGACCATAAGTATTACCATTCGCCACGAGATACGCTTGCGCGGATCGACCGGGACTATTTTTTCCGAGCCGTGGACGTCGCTAAGACAACGCTTATGAGCTTGGATCAGACCCTCTCTGGTTGTCCTGGCTCAAAAGAAAGCTAACTGCACACCGATGCTAAAACGTTGTTGGTGGCGGTTGTAATCAATCAATGAGTCGCCGTAGCCGTTAAAGTATTTCAATACCAGATCGTAGCGCTCTGAAATGGGATAGCCGAGAGTGAGGTCCAGGCTACCCTTGTTATCGCTGGTTTTCAGGTTGTTACGAACCAAAGCCAGAATGTTAAATGCGCCCAGCTTGGTGCCGTAGCCAAACTCAAAATGGCCCAGATAATGAGTAATGTCCGGGTTGTCATCACCGTCAGGGTCCAGTGGCGAGTCTTTTGCGTCTTCAGGCAGTCGATACCAGGCTTTCAGGTAATAGGCCGAATCTTCATCACTGAACAGGATGGAGCCAAATAGGCGATTCCAACTGCGTGAACGCAGTTGATCCTGCCCATTAGACTGATGGTTAAAGCCAAGCTGAGCGGTATTAAACGTAAAGCCAAACAGGTCCAGGTCGGTGTGGAAGATATAAAACAGTTCCGGCTCATAGTTGGTTTCGCGAAAAGGCTTAGAGACTTCTGAGTTATACACTTGCCAGTTGGACATGGCGCTAAAGCCAAAATACAGACCTTCTAAATCCTTCCCAGGGCTGTCCAGAAAAATAGGCATTTTAACGCTGACCTGAAAGCGCGATTCTAAGTGGTCCACCCGGCCCTGAGTAAAATCATCGCTGCCAATCTGATTGGGGTTTGTCTGATAACTCACCGGCAACAAATAATTCTGACGATGCTGACTGATGGCGTAAGGGTTGTTCAAAGCTTGCTGGTCAGAGAGCAGGCGTTTATCCATGATTGACCAGGCAGGCCCGGTATAGATGTCCTCTGGCAGTTGTATCTTGTTGGCCAGACTGGTCGCTTCTTTTTTACCGGTGGCCGAAGTCTGCTGGCCTGATACGTTAGTTGCAACCAATAGCAACACTAGTAATAACCCTGTTTTCATCGTTTCTGTTTCCTTGCTCATTCACGCCCCCAGTGTATACCACTGAGAGTCAGATAAGGAAAACGCCCCAATAAAGTGCAATAGGGTGGCTGGGCACTCTTATGGTGCGAATAAGGGAGCGAAACTGTTCAGTAAAATATTTAACTTATTGAATTAATTGGATTAAATTTTCTGGCATAACTCTTGATAGCGAAGAGCGAGAGGAACAATCAATCAGGAGCAATGCTATGAAACTAGTCAGTGCCATCGTTAAGCCCTTTAAGCTTGATGATGTTCGCGAAGCCATCTCCGAGATCGGCATCGACGGTCTGACCGTGACTGAAGTAAAAGGGTTTGGTCGCCAGAAAGGTCATACTGAGTTGTATCGCGGTGCGGAATATCAGGTGGATTTCTTACCCAAGATAAAACTGGAAATCGCCGTTCAGGATGATCATGTAGAGCGTTTGGTGGAAGCCATCGTCGAGGCTGCCAAGACCGGCAAGATCGGCGACGGTAAGGTTTTTGTGTTTGATCTGCAAAGTGCGGTGCGCATTCGTACCGGCGAGACAGACGGCGACGCCATTTAAACTGAGGAGATCGTTATGGAACAAGCATTTCATTTGCAGTACGCCATCGACACCTTTTACTTTTTGGTGTGCGGGGCGTTAGTGATGTGGATGGCCGCCGGCTTTTCAATGCTGGAGGCGGGCCTGGTTCGGGCTAAGAATACCACCGAGATATTAACAAAGAACGTAGCGCTGTTTGCCATCTCTTGCACCATGTATCTGGTGTGCGGTTACGCCATTATGTACGGTGGCGGGATCTTCTTAAGCGGGATCGAGAATGTCGATGTTGCCTCAACACTTGGCGACTTTGCCGCTCGTGAAGATGGCTTTGAAGGGGGCGCTATCTACTCGGGAGCGTCGGACTTCTTCTTCCAGGTGGTATTTGTGGCCACTGCCATGTCGATTGTCTCAGGTGCCGTGGCTGAGCGTATGAAACTGTGGGCATTTTTAGCCTTCACCGTGGTTATGACTGGCTTTATTTATCCTTTAGAAGGCAGCTGGACCTGGGGTGGTGCCGACGTGTTCGGTGCTTACAACCTCGGCGACCTGGGCTTTTCCGATTTTGCAGGCTCTGGAATCGTGCATATGGCTGGTGCTGCTGCCGCTTTAGCCGGAGTATTGCTATTGGGCCCCCGTAAAGGTAAATACACTAAGGACGGCAAGATCAACGCCATTCCGGGTGCCAACCTGCCTTTGGCAACACTGGGAACCTTTATTCTGTGGATGGGCTGGTTTGGCTTTAATGGTGGCTCGGTATTAAAACTGGGTGACATCGCTAATGCCAATGCGGTTGCCATGGTCTTTCTGAACACCAATGCGGCAGCGGCAGGCGGTGCGATTGCAGCACTGGTGCTGGCAAAGATTCTGTTCAAGAAAGCGGATCTGACAATGGCGCTAAACGGCGCACTGGCTGGCCTGGTGGCAATCACTGCAGAACCCTCCACCCCGACCGCGTTGCAGGCTACTATCTTTGGCGCCATTGGCGGCGTAATTGTGGTGCTGTCCATCGTGGCTCTGGATAAGGCCAAAATTGATGACCCTGTAGGTGCTATTTCTGTGCATGGGGTAGTGGGTTTGTTCGGTCTGCTGATCGTGCCTTTGACCAACTCTGGCGCCAGCTTCTTCGGTCAGATCATTGGCGCGTTAACCATTTTCGTCTGGGTGTTTGTTGCCAGTCTGGTTGTCTGGGGCATCCTGAAAGCGGTGATGGGTATTCGAGTCAGTGAAGAAGATGAATACGAAGGACTGGATACGGTAGATTGCGGTTTGGAAGCCTACCCAGATTTCACCGGATCGCGCAAGTAAGCGCTAACGAACTGTCGGGTCTGTCAATCCAATAACAATCATAAGGCATTCCCGACCTCCTCGTTCTCTAAAGAGAACAGGGGCTGCGAGGCCCCACCATCAACTGTGTGAATACCATGCAGTCTGATCTTTCGCTGTGTCCTTTAGCCCCGCTTTGCGGGGCTTTTTTATGTTCAGGGATGAACGGTATCCCACGAATGCAGGGAGCAATTCGTGGGATATGTCAGCGGATACGTCACGAATGCAGGGAGCAATTCGTGGGATATGTCAGCGGATACGTCACGAATGCAGGGAGCAATTCGTGGGATATGTTAGCGGATACGTCACGAATGCAGGAGCGGCGATGTCCAGGGTGACTCGGCAGAAAACCGCTCCTGCGTTTTCTGCATTTCCGCCATCCATGGCGGTCCGGTGCGAATGCGCTCATCGCTTACGGAAGGATGACAGAGGTTATTAAAAGTCGCTATAGTCTCCGGACAACACAGCACCGGAACTATATCTATGCACGGAGATCATCAAGAAAAAGACAATCACCTGAGCGAGCACTCAGATGACAAGTTGATATCCGGCCTGAATCGGCTTATCCGTTTGGCAATCCGAATTCTGGCCGTGCTGATGGTCGGAGTCATCTTTTGGTGTATTGCCGATGTGGTGCTGGTGCTGTTTAGCAAGCTCAGTAAGCCGCCGCACTTTTTGCTGGAGCTGAATGATATTTTCGTCGTGTTTGCTGCTTTCCTGGCGGTATTAATCGCGGTGGAGATCTTTGCCAATATCACTCTCTACCTGCGAGATGATGTGATTCACGTCAAGCTGGTGGTGGCAACGGCTCTGATGGCCATCGCGCGGAAAGTTATCGTGCTTGACTTCAGCATTATCAAGCCCGAGTACCTGTATGGCGTTGCCGCGGTGGTCCTGGCGTTAGGAGTGACCTACTATTTGGTCTCCCGGACAGCCAGAACTTAGTCACGACGCTGTATAATAGAAGCATCCCCTGCCAACGGCAGGGGAGTTGGCTCAGAAGCCGCCGTTAAATAATGGGTGTAAGTTAGTGTGATCGTGATTGGCGCCCGATTCCCATTGCTCTCCGGTGCTGCCGGTGGCGCCCTTGCGAACTTTCCACTCAAACTGCCCCGGATCCTGGATTGTTACCTTCCAGACATTGCCCTCCGTCCAGGTGCCTTCCACACCCCCACCCCAATTGGTTAACTCGGAGGTGTTGCCAGTGAAATACAGTGAGTTGCCCATGCCCACATCCTTGGTCATTTTTAAGGTGATGGTGTTTTGAGTGCTCAGTTGTGGCACCCAAATTGACCAGCCGTCCGCTTCGGATACACTCACCGGAAACTGGCCCATACCATTAGCATCAGTGGTGACGGTACCGTCTACATTGCCGGTGTAATCGTAAAAAGTGGTATTGGGCTGACGGGAATTAATACTAAAGCTTTGCTGAGTACCCCAGTCACGACCAGAAATAAGCATGACCAGACCGGTACCCTTTACATTGGGCAGGCCTTCCCGAACGTAGGCATAGATCGCTTCGGTGTTGCCGGAGAACTCATGACCGGGGCCATAGGCAAAGTAGCGTCTGGCTTCGATCAGGGGGGTCAGTGTGGGTGCCATGCCGAACTCGTCATAGTCCCGGGCAAACACCGTGGGGGTGCCTTTTTCCCGCATTAAAATATAGGCATAGGCCTGGTTCTTAAAATTAGTGACTTGCGGTTTGTTATACGGGTTCCCCTCACGGCTGGTGTCGTGATTATCGACAAAGGTCACTGCCTGGTCGGCATAGGCGGAGTTAATCAGGCCTCCCCACCAACGCATATCCTTACTGCCACTGCTCAAAGCGACAAAGTCATCGCGTAAGCCAAAATCAAACGCATTCAGGTGCTCTGAACCCACTTGATCCAGATAGCCACCGATATTGCCGACCCAGGACTCGGCCACGAAGAAGAGGTCCTCAGCCGTGTTGGCCTGCATATGCTCGACCCATTCATGGGTAAAGTCAGTGTCGATATGGGCAGTGGCATCCATGCGAAAGCCGTTAAAGCCTACAGTATCGATGACCCACTGGCCCCAGGCCTTCATTTCGTCACGAGTATCCTGGCGGCCCCAGTCCACATCCTCGCCCATCAGATAGTCATAAGAGTAGGTATAATCCCAGCCTTTATCGGGAAACAGGTTACCCCCGGAAGCATCAAAGGCCTGCCAGTTCCAGTCAAAGTCGTGCCACAGTACGCCCCAACGGCTATTGGTGTAATGAGTCTGGCGACCTTGTAATTGATACTCGGTCCAGGCATCTCCCCAACCGGGTACGGCTTCCTGTGCATCGGCGCCCATACGGTGGTTAAACACCACATCGAAATACGCATCGATGCCCAGTGCGTCCAGTTTCGACAGTGCTTGCTCAAGCTCCATCCGAGTGCCGTAACGAGTCGGGATGGTGCCTTTTTGATTAAACTCACCCAGATCCCAGAAGTCGTATACATCATAACCGACACTGTTGGTTCCATTCATGGCCTTCGCCGCCGGAGGCAACCACATGGCGGTGATACCCGCGTCGGCCAGAGGCCGAGCCATGGTACCCAGCTCCGTCCAAAGCCCAGGGTAGGCATCCCAATAAAAGGCCTGGTACAGGGTGTCGTTAACCTCAGACTCGGGAATCTGTGGCAGCTCCTGCGCGCCAAGTGTCAAACTGCTTAACAGCGTGGCAGACCCCAATAAGGCAGCGTTTATCTTTTTGTATAGTATTCGGGTTAAATGTGATGGATGCATGGTGTCCTCTTTCGGTTGAATTGCAGCTCCGTCCCAATTCGATGCCATTCAGAGGGGCGTACAGGTCTTTCATCAGAATTGATGGAAGAGAGCCCTCCGTGTCCATTTTAATTTGACGGAGTCGCTGGTGTTCATTGTTAATATTTTGTAACTGACTCGGTTGCGATGTTTAACATTTGCACAATGCCAGGGAAAATGAATACGTATGTAACTCCAACACTCCATCGACAATGGTCGTCGATTTGGCTAACTTTGACGTAGGACACTTCTTAATCTGGTCTGCCTCTGCTAGCTTGAAGCACTTAAGCCATTTACATTTTTAGGATTTTTTATGATTCGAACTCTGACCTTGCTGTTGGCTCTGTCGACCTGCCTGCCGACGTTCGCCTTTGATCGTGTGACTGGAAAGATGTTTGCCAGTCGCTCCGAGGTAATCGCTCAAAATGGTATGGCGGCCACCAGTCAGCCTCTGGCTACCCAGGTGGCTCTGGATATCCTCAAGCAAGGCGGCAACGCCGTAGATGCTGCCATCGCGGCCAACGCTATGCTGGGGTTGGTGGAGCCCACTGGCAATGGCATTGGCGGCGATCTCTTTGCCATTGTCTGGAATGCTGAAGAGCAGAAACTCTATGGTTTGAATGCCTCGGGTCGCTCGCCTAAGAGCCTGACTTTGGAGTATTTCCGCGAGCAGGGCATGAGTAAGATCCCTGCGTACGGGCCTCTGCCGGTATCCGTACCGGGCACGGTGGACGGTTGGTTTGAACTGCACGATAAGTTTGGCGGCCTGCCCATGACCGAGATTCTGGCTCCCACCATCGAGTACGCTAAACAGGGCTTTCCTGTCTCGGAGCTCATCGCCTATTACATTCAGCGCAGTGTGCCCAGGCTGTCTAAATACGAAGGCTTTAAAGAGACATATATGCCGGATGGCCGCGCGCCTCGTAAGGGCGAGATCTTTAAAAACCCGGATCTGGCAGCAACTCTGGAGAAGATTGCCACCGGTGGCCGGGATGCCTTCTACAAAGGCGATATCGCCCGCATTATTGCCGATTACATGGAGCAGCAAGGGGGCTTTTTAAGCTATGAGGATCTGGCCTCCCATACGTCTGAATGGGTCGAGCCGGTTTCCTCTAACTACCGTGGTTACGATGTCTGGGAACTGCCGCCTAATGGTCAGGGCATCGCCGCGCTGCAAATCCTCAATATCATGGAAGGCTTCGATGTGGCCGGGATGGGATTTGGTTCGGCCGACTATGTGCATGCCTTTGTGGAAGCCAAGAAGCTGGCTTTCGAAGACAGGGCTAAGTTCTACGCCGACCCGGACTTTAACGATATTCCGGTGGATTGGCTGATTTCTAAAGACTACGCCGAAAAGCGCCGTCAGTTGATTGATCGCGGCAAGGCCGCTAAACGCTATGATGCTGGTATTCAGCATGGCGATACCATCTATCTGACCACGGCCGATAAGCACGGCAATATGGTATCGCTGATCCAGAGTAACTATCGAGGCATGGGCTCGGGCATGACACCGACGGGTCTGGGCTTTATTTTGCAGGATCGCGGCGAACTGTTCTCATTGGAGGAGGGGCACTTTAATCAGTATGAACCCGGTAAACGCCCGTTCCATACCATTATTCCAGCCTTTGTGACCCGTAATGGTAAGCCCTGGCTCAGCTTTGGGGTAATGGGCGGAGCGGCCCAGCCGCAAATGCACGCTCAGGTGCTGATGAATATCATCGATTTTGGCATGAATCTGCAAGAAGCGGGTGATGCGCCGCGTATTTTGCATACCGGCTCCAGTCAGCCTACCGGTGAAGTGATGGCCGATGGCGGAGTGATCAGCCTGGAAAACGGCTTCGGGCCTGAAGTAAGGCGCAAGCTGATGAAGATGGGTCACACTCTGCAGGATACCACTGGCGCTTTCGGGGGCTATCAGGCTATTATGCGCGATCATAAGAACAATACGTTTATTGGTGCGTCTGAAAGCCGCAAGGATGGACAGGCCGCCGGTTATTAGAGCGTGTCCGCTATCGTAGGCACGCACCAGAGGGGATGGCATGTCGCAACCGCAAAAAGGGATCTGTGCTGAGGCCAATCTGCACGGACTGTTTTTGTTATTCAATGTAGTGGAAGACGACCCGGCGTTGATCCGTCGTCAACTGGCCCGGATACTGGGGCTGTTTGACCACTATGATGAAGAGCATTACGAAGCCATGGTTTCCGGCGTAGTGGCGGTGGGCAGCAACTATTGGCTGGAGTTGTACCCCGGCCTGATTCCCATCGAACTGGCACCCTTCCCCGATATGCACTGTGGCGACCGTCATGCCCCGGCGGTGCCTTGCGATCTTTATATTCAAATTCGCGCCGATCGGGCCGATGTCTGCTTTGGCCTCGGTATGGCTGTGTATGAGCTGTTGAAGCCCTATGTCGAGTTGGTGGAGCAGGTGAAAGGCTTTCGTTATCTGGATGGTCGTGACCTGAATGGGTTTCGCGATGACAACGGCAACCCCAGAGGCCTGCGCAAGATGGATGTGGCGATTGTGGGTGACAATGATCCCGACTTCGCCGGTGGCAGTTATCTGCATATCCAGCGCTATCGACATAATATGGATAGGTGGGAGCAACTGTCTGAAGCCGAACAGGAAGTGGTGATGGGCCGTACCAAGGCCGACGGTGTACCGCTGCCAGAAAGTCTGCTCGACAGCGGCTCTCACTTTCAACGGACTTCACAGGCACAGGACGGTCAGCCACAGGAAATATTGCGCCAGAGTATGCCCTATGGTGATATGCAGGAACAGGGGCTGTTTTTTGTGTCCTGTGCGGCCAGCCCCAAGCCTTTCACTCGCATGCTGGAATCCATGATCTACGGCGATGACGAGGGCACCTACGATAAGCTGCTGGATTACACCAGCGCAGAAACCGGTGCCGCTTTCTTTGCGCCCTCGGTGAGCTTCATCAAACGTCAGGCGCGGGGCTCATAAAAACGGCTAGAGTACGCCCAGCTCCCGTAAGCGCTCATTTAAATAGCTGTCGGCGGTATGACGTTCGGACAGCACTACATCCGGTCTGGGGTGCAAAAACAACGGCAGAGAAATCCGTGACCGAGTGCGGCGTCCCCCGTCCGGGTTGATGACCCGGTGAGTGGTAGACGGGAAGTAACCACCAGAAGCTTCTTGCAGCATATCGCCGATATTGACGATCAGGTTGCCAAAATCACAAGGCACATCCAGCCAGTTTCCGTCTTTGGCCTTCACTTGTAGTCCCGGCTCATTGGCCGCTGGCAGGACGGTGAGCAAATTAATGTCTTCATGGGCGGCGGCGCGAATGGCACCCGGCTCTTCCTCGCCGGTAATGGGCGGGTAGTGCAGCACCCGTAGCAAGGTCTTCTGGCTGTCGCGGATCATTTCAGACAGTGGCTGACTAAAGCCGCTTTTAACATCGGCTGGTGAATGGGCTTCTACCCAGCCGAGTAACGTCGCGGCGAACTGATTGGCGTTTGTGTAGTAGTCTGCCAACTCGGCTTTGAGTTCTTCCGGGCACTGACCCCAGGGGTAGTAATGGAAGTACTCCTTAATATCCTTGACCTGATTGCCCTTGGCCACTTCCGACACCGTGGGGGGGAAGTAACCGTCCTGGGTCTCAACTTTATATTCGAAGTCGTGTTTACGCTCGCTGCCGAAAAAGTCCAGCCAGTGTTGGTAGATGCTGTCTACCTGCTGTTGTTGAATCGGATGGTTTTTTAATACGCCAAAGCCGGTCTCGCGCAGAGACTGAACAAAGTGCTCTGCTGCGTCAGGGGCATTAAAGTCAACAGCTTGCAGTTGCATATGATCCTCGTTAGGCAATTACAGATACAGGAAAAAGCCCGCCAGTGCGGCGCTCATCAGGTTCGATAAGGTGGCAGCCAGTACGGCGCGAAGGCCAAGCCGGGCGATATCCTGACGCCGGTTGGGTGCCATGGCACCCAACCCGCCCATCAGAATAGCGATGGACGAGAAGTTGGCAAAGCCACACAGGGCGAAGGTAATAATAGCCTGACTGCTCTCGGTCAGTTGTTGTCTGTGATCAATAAAGTCCAGGTAAGCGACAAACTCGTTCACCACCATTTTCTGACCAATGAAGCTGCCCGCTAAATGGGCGTTTTCCCATGGAATACCCAAGGCCCAGGCTAATGGCTGGAAAATGTAGCCCAGGATCATCTGGAAGGTGAGCGCTTCGTAACCGAGCAGGCCACCAATCCAGCCAATCAAGCCGTTAAGCAGCGCGATCAGCGCGATAAAGGCCAGCAACATGGCTCCGACATTGACCGCGATTTGCAGGCCTGCGGCCGCGCCCGACGCTGCAGCATCGAAGATATTGACGTATTTTTCGCCCGGGTCTTCCAGCTCTTCAATATCATTGCGGGGTTTATCGCTTTCCGGGTAGATGAGCTTTGCCATCATCAGACCACCGGGAGCAGCCATAAAGCTGGCCGCGATAAGGTATTTAAGCTCAATACCCAGAGCCGCATAACCGGCCATTACCGAGCCAGCGATACTGGCAAGCCCTCCTACCATCACCGCGAATAACTCGGAACTAGTCATCTGGCGGATAAAGGGCCTGACCACAAGCGGGGCTTCGCTCTGGCCGATGAAAATATTTGCGGCCGCCGACATAGACTCCGGTCGGCTGGTCTTAAGTACTTTTTGTAAGAAGCCACCAATCAAACGAATGATCCACGACATAATACTGAGGTGGTAAAGCACGCTGATCAAAGACGAGAAAAAGATGATCACCGGCAGTACGTTAAAGGCAAAGATAAAGCCCAGTGATTTGTCACCCACCTTACCAAACAGAAACTCAATGCCAGTGTCGCTGTAACTCAGAACATGACCCACCGCTTCTGATATGGATAACAGCGCACGCTTTCCTGCGGGCACATAAAGAATCAGCAAGCCAATACCAGCCTGAATAATAAAAGCGCCGAGTACCGTGCGCCAGTTGATGGCACGGCGTTGCTTCGACAGTAGCAGCGCAAGGCCAAACAGCAGCAAAATGCCGATTAAACTCATCATGATAGTAACCTACTGATTTAATAGCTGCTGGATGTGGGACTTAAGAATATCCAGCGCGATACGGTTCTCACCGCCCTGCGTAACGACTACATCAGCCTTAAAGCGACTGGGCTCCACAAACTGATGATACATAGGCTTGACGGTGGCTTCGTATTGCTCGGTGATGGAGTCCAGACTGCGTCCGCGCTCCTGCATATCACGCTTGATTCGACGGATCAGACAAATATCCGGTGGGGTATCCATAAAGACCTTGATATCGAAAAGCGGCAGCAGTTCCGGACTGGCCAGCAGCATGATGCCTTCCACCAGTATGATCTGGGCTGGCTCAACGGCGTGTGTTTTCGGTTTCCGGGTATGAGTGTTAAAGCAATACTGAGGATAGTCGATGGACTCACCGGCCTTGAGTTGGTGCAGATGCTGTTCGAGCAACTCGTGCTCGAAAGCTTGCGGATGGTCATAATTGGTCTGCTGTCGCTGAGCCATGCTCAGGTGGGATTGGTCCCGATAGTAGTGGTCCTCGCACAGAGTACGAACATCCAGACCATCACCCAAGGCTTCCTGAATCAGGGTTTGGGTAAACAGCGACTTGCCTGAGCCGGACGCTCCGGCGATAGCAATGACACAAGACACAGACATGACAAAACAAGGCGGTGAATTAGGGCGGCAAGCTTACCAGTGTGGTTAAAAAATGCCAGCACCGGGCATAAGTTTGCTTTACGTAATTACTTACCTATCACCTCATAGCGCGTGTCATCCAGTGCTGGCAGTGCATAGCTGTGTAATTTGGAACGAGAGCCTTCGCCGCGCGCCTTGGGGGGATAAAAGCTCGCTTTCAATTCGGGCGTATCGAAAAACACTTCATCGAGAGCCGCACGGATCTCGCTTAGCATCTTATCCAGGTTGGCGTTAAAGTCTGGGCGTTTACGAATGGTATGGCCCAGTTCTATCAGTCGCTGAAAGTATTTATTCGCCAGCTCCACCAATTCCTCCGGTACCTGCTTGTGGTGGTGCAGACGTTGCTCCGGGTTTTTCTGACAGTATTCCAGCAGAGCCAGATAAAAGCAGTATGGTTTATTGGGCAACTGCACATCGTGGCCATTAATACGGTTAACAATGCTGCGTTGGTTAAGATCAATGGTTAGGTATAAGGTGTCTTCTGAGGATGTATCCGGGGTTTCGGCTTCCTGCTCGTTTTTTAGCATGGTGCTGGCGCTCACTAGCCAGCTTAGAAACGCAGCAACAAGCACTGTAAGCGCAGAGAGGGATTGCCAAAGAGGTTTCGGATAAGAGGCAATAACAACGGGAACCGGACCCTGAGACAGCATCAGCTGGTGCTCGGTTCGCAGACTAGAGTGAATGGGAAGGGCTACATCGGCACCCTGTATCGACAACACGCGCAATGGCCACTGCTCTTTTTGCAGCTGCTTGTTGAGTTGGTGAATATAACGCTGCAGTAATGAATCATCTACGGAGATACTCAGTCGTGGATCGGTTAGCTTGAGCTGAGGCAGATCGAGTGCCAGTCTCTGCTTTATCAGTGTTTCCGCATTTTGCATTGTATTTGTGTTGGCATAGTGCCAGCTGGTGCTATAACCAAACTGAAGTATCAGGTAGATGGCCATAAAGCACAGCACAGGCAGACGTGGTTTTAGCTTACTCAGCTGCATTGCAGTCTCCCTCCAGCTCAAGCTGCTGGTAGTAAGAGCTTGAAGCTTCGGCTGCTTGCTGGCTGAGGGCATCCTGTATGGCGCAGCGCAGATTAATATTGTTTTGTGGTAATTTCAGATACCAGTGACTGCCACTGATAGTGTCACCAATGGCAGTGGCATAGTTTAGTGAAAAACGCTGCTCATCACTTTGCTTCCAGTAGCTGGAAATAATGTCCACCTCCCCGCGGCTCAGCAGTTCCCGGAGCTCATCATGGCTGCTGGCGTAAGTCAGCTGCATGTTTTCAGGAGGAAGATCCAGTGAATTGAGGAGACTCAGTGGCAGAATATAGCCTGAACGGCTTGTCGGGGAATCCACCAACCCCATTGACTTATCCATTAGGTAACCCTTACTTAACTCGGGCTTTTCTTTAAGAGCAATGAAAAAAGCCCGGTAATCCGGATAGCTGGCGATACGTTGGTAGTTGTAGGTTTCTGAAGCCTGAGTTACGGCCATGAGATGCTTTTTCACTAGTGCTAAATTGGCCTGTCCTTTACCCACATACTGCATGATTTCAGCGTCGTCGTTCAGCCACAGGGCTTCTACCCGCCCAAACTGTTTAATGACGTCTTGTGCCTGGCAGAGCCTGGATGGTAAATGCCGGGCTTGTTCAGGCTGAGAGGTGATGAGAGTAAATACTTGCTGAGAATCGTTCCCGGTAGAACACTCGTAATGACGCTGCAGTACCGGAGCGAGAGGAAGGTAACTCTGATAGGCCTGCCGGTAAGCGACGACCATTAACACAATAGCGAGGGCTGAGGTAACTAAGGCTATCAGCCAGGGCTTTCGAAGTACGGGCATCAATTCTAGTTCTGGGCGGACCAAGATAGCCGTATTTCACCAGTAAAGCTTACTTATCGCAATAAGTAAGCTTACTTTATGGCTGTAACTTGTTGATTACAGGACTATATGAACAACTGATTATGAATGGCTTTAAGTGCTTTTTTTCTGGCATAAAGTGCTCAGAATATGGCCGGTATTTTAAGTACGGCTGATGCCACAGCAGAAAACCAATTTGGTGCGGGGCAGCCGATGACCATACATTATTTTAAAAGCTAGGAACAAGAATGTTGTCGAGTAACAAGCTTAACAAGATCGCACTTGGAGTCGCGCTTTCTGTTGGACTTTCAACAGCCACAGTCGCACAAGAGACCTCATCGTCTATGCGGGGGGTGATCAAAGGACCCGAAGGTAATCCTGCGGGTAATACGAAAATAACCGTGTTACACCAGCCCTCTGGCACGGTCAGTGAGTTCGTGACCAATGAATCGGGTACTTTTATCGCCAAAGGTCTGCGTGTCGGCGGCCCGTACACTGTTGTAATCGATTCAGACCAGTTTCGTGATGCCATGGTCGAAGGTGTTTACCTGAATTTGGGGGAAACTTATCGGTTACAACGCCAGTTAGAGAGCCAAGACGTGGAAACCGTTGTTGTGACCGGCCGGGCAATGATGATGGATACTGGCGGCGCAAACAGCGTATTCGGTGAAGACGTTATTGACAATGTTCCCAGCTTGAATCGTGATCTGAAAGATGTCGCTCGCCTTAACCCTCTCGCGAGTATTAATGGCAGTGGCGAATTGAGCATTGCTGGCGGTAACCCGCGGACTAACAGCATTACTGTGGATGGTATCGGCCAAAATGATGACTTTGGTCTCAACTATGGTGGTTACCCCACTGAGCAGCCTCCGGTATCATTAGATGCGATTGAGCAGGTTTCTGTATCAGCGGCGCCATTTTCAGCCAAGAAAGGGGATTTTTCTGGCGGTACCATTAACGCTGTTACCAAATCGGGCACCAACGAATTCAAGGGCTCCGTTTTTTATGAGTTCATCACCCCGGAAATGCAAGGTGATGTAGAGCGCATCGTTCGCCTGATTGACGAGGGGGGTAAGGCTACTGACGAGAATGGCTTCCGGGTGTTTGATACGGAACAAGTCGAGCCGATTGAAAAAGAGAGTCGATTCGGTCTGACCCTGGGCGGACCTATCATTGAAGATGAGTTGTTTTTCTTTACCAACTACGAAGAGTGGAAGCGTGAGTTGGAAATGGACTATGGGTTTTTAGGCAGTGATGCGACTCATCGCTACAATACCTCCCGAGAGAATTTTGACCGCTTCCTGAGTATTCTTGAAGACACGTATGGCTTTGAGGACTCCCTGGGCGGCAACCCGGAAGATAATGATCGCAAATGGCTGACCAAACTGAGTTGGAATGCCAGTGATAGTCATCGTCTTGATATTACCTATCAGTGGCAGGATAACAAAGACGAGCGCGAATTTGGCACGGGGGGCGATGACGTTATGCTCGAGTCTCGTCGTTACGTCTATCACACGCGCATGAATAACATCTCTGCGCGTTTATACAGCGACTGGTCACCCAGCTTTGTGACTGAGATGGGCGTGAGTTATAAAGATGTTGAATCTCAGTCGCTGACTCGCGTTGGCTTTGGTTCTGTCACTGTGGATGAGTATTACCGAGGCCCTTCATATGAATTTGGTCGTGATGTTTATCGTCATGCGAATGCCTCCGATAACCAAAATTTAAAGTTCAATTTAGATGCGACATGGTTATTGGGTGAGCATGAGATCAAATTCGGGGCCGAATTCGAACGCCTTCGCTTGTATAACATGTTCGTCGAAAACTCGCTTGGCTCATGGGAATTCGACAGTCTGGACGGGTTTGAAGAAAGAGAGGTAGGTAACTTCAGAGGCAACTATGATTTCTCATATGCCAATGCCTACACTAATGATCCCACCGATGCCGCGTACGATGCCGTTCGCCACACGATGGCGTTTTACGCCGAGGATACGTTCTACGCCTCGAACTATCTGGAGCTAACAGCTGGTCTACGCTACGAACGTCTGTCTTCAGATGACGAGCCTTCGTTGAACCAGAGCTTTGTCGATACCTACGGGTTCAGCAATCAGGAGAACCTGGACGGGCTGGATATCCTCATGCCCCGTGTAGGCTTCCGCTACTATGCCTCTGATGATATTACTGTTCGTGGTGGTATTGGCCGGTTCTACGGTGGTGTACCAAACGTTTGGTACAACAACCCCTTTACAAAGGACGGTATCACCCTTGTATCAGCGCCTGAGAGTGTGGTGAACGACTATTTCGCCAACACCAGCGCACCTGCCGATTTCACGCAAGTGCCTCAGACGATCCGGGACTCTCTGATGAGAGGTGCGGGTAGTACCAATTACACCGATCCAAATTTTGACTTGCCATCGGACTGGCGAGCTCAAATTGGTGTTGATTACAGCTTCGATATTGCCGGCATAGGCAACAACTTCCAGCTCAGCTCTGAATTGCTCTACATGATCAAAAAGGATGAGCCAGTGTGGTTAAACACGGCGATTGAACCTGTAGGCACTATGACTGACGGTGAGCGCCTGATTCAAGACAGTATTTACGAAGGTGACCTGGCAGAGAACTTCGATATCATGATGACCAATGCCGAAGAAGATGGTAAGAGCATTATCTTCACGGCCAAGCTGGCTAAAGAGTGGGACAACGGGCTGCATTTCACTGCCAGCTATGCCAATCAAAATATTGAAGAAAACACACCGGGCTCCTCCTCCAGAGCTCAAAGCAACTATAAACATTACATCGTTAAAAACCGTAACCACCCGTTTGCGGGGCGCGGACATTACGAAGTTGAACATATGTTTAAGTTAAACCTGGGTTACGAAAAGGAATTTTTCAGCGGGTATGAAACCAGCATCAATCTGTTCTTTGAGCGTAGATCTGGCCGCCCATTCAGCTACACCATGGGAATGTATCAAGACCGCGACCTGGGGGATACAGAAGACTTTTACAGCAACGGCGCGTATCTGCCTTATATTCCTACAGGGCCGAACGATCCTAATGTCGACTGGGAAAACTCCATCAGCTGGGACGAGCTGTCTACACTTCTGGCGCAAGCTGGTATAGAGCCTGGTGGCTACATTTTAGGCCGCAATACGGAAACGCAGCCATGGGTTACCGAGCTGGACTTGAGCGTGAAACAAGAGATCCCCGGATTTGTTGAAGGTCACAAGGGCACATTGTTCGTCACAATAGACAACTTGGCGAACCTTCTTAATGACGACTGGGGGCAGGAGCGCCGTTTAGGGTTCTGGAACCAGAACTTGTACGACTTTGGTGGCGTATCGGACGATGGCCGTTATCAAATCGATGCCCGATTCGATGGTTACGATGTGCGTAACTATGATCAGATAGATCTGAACAGTTCAAGTTGGAGCATTAAGCTGGGTGTTCGTTATAGCTTTTAATTAATGGACTGTCCGTCAGGGAGGACGACGCTTAATAAAAACCCGGCTTCAAATGCCGGGTTTTTTATTAACTTGCCGATAGGCTGGAAATAGTTTCTAGCTCACGTTTTCAAACATATCCTGAACGTGATCACAGATCTTATCGATGCGATTCACATCGCTGGGAGCGATAAAGATGGTGTCGTCACCGGCGATGGTGCCGAGCACGCCGTCAGCCAGGCTGAGCGAGTCTAATAAGCGGGCAATCAACTGAGCGGCGCCCGGACTGGTCCTGATAATGATCATCACATTGTTATGGGTGATATCCAGCACCAACTGTTTCAGCGGGCTCTTGGCAGTGGGAACGCCGAGCTCCGGAGGCAGACAGTAAACCATTTCGCCACGCGCGTTGCGGGTTCTGACCGCACCAAACTTGCTGAGCATCCGTGAAACCTTGGATTGGCTAATGTTGTCAAAGCCTTGCTGCTTAAGTGCATCCACAATCTCGCCCTGAGAGCCAAAGTTCTCCGCCCTTAGAATCTCACGAAAATATTTAACCAGCTCGTCTTGTTTGGTGGCCATAATCCTCCGCCTTAAAATGCATAATTATCTAAGTTGGACATGATACTTGATCTGGCGCTAGGGGGTAAGTGTTTCTTGGCCTGAGTTCTTGCTATAAGGGGCGTCAGCCATTAGTATTTGCTCGCGTATTTATTCACATAATCCCACAGGAGACGAATATGAAAGTAGCCGTTTTGGGCGCGGCCGGGGGTATCGGTCAGGCCTTGTCACTTTTGCTGAAAACTCAGCTTCCCGCAGGCTCTGAGCTGTCACTGTACGATGTAGCCCCAGTGGTTCCTGGCGTTGCTGTAGATTTGAGTCACATTCCTACCGACGTAAAGGTAGAGGGATTTGGTAAAGACGATCTGGCCTCGGCACTGAGTGGCGCTGATATTGTTCTTATCCCTGCGGGCGTGCCTCGTAAGCCTGGCATGGATCGTTCCGATCTGTTTAATACGAACGCCGGTATCGTTAAGAACCTGGTAGAAGCCTGTGCGGATAACTGCCCCAAGGCCTGCATTGGTGTTATCACAAACCCGGTTAACACCACAGTAGCGATTGCCGCCGAGGCGTTGAAGGCCAAAGGCGTTTACGACAAGAGCAAGCTGTTCGGTGTCACCACGCTGGATGTGATTCGTTCCGAAACCTTTGTGGCTGAGCTGAAAGGGCTGTCCACCTCTAATGTACACGTGCCGGTTATCGGTGGTCACTCAGGTACCACTATCCTGCCGCTGTTGTCTCAGGTGAAAGGCGTTGACTTCAGTGACGACGAGATAGAGAAGCTGACGCATCGCATTCAGAATGCTGGTACCGAAGTTGTCGAAGCCAAAGCGGGTGGCGGCTCGGCTACTCTGTCTATGGGTCAGGCGGCAGCACGCTTCTGTCTGTCTCTGGTATCAGCCATGAAAGGTGAAAATGTGGTTGAATACACTTATGTAGAAACCAACAGCGACGATGCGCGCTTCTTCTCGCACCCGGTTCGCTTAGGTCCAAACGGTGTGGAAGAAATTCTGCCTTATGGTGAACTGAGCGACTTCGAGCAGAAAGCCAAGGCGGATATGCTTGAAGGCCTGCGCGGTGATATCAAGCTTGGCGAAGACTTCGTTAACGGTTAATCCGTTATTACGTTACCCAGGCTCATAGAAGGCTGCCCCCGGGCAGCCTTTTTTATGTTCAGGACGAACGGTATGCCGCGAGCGCATGGAAGCGCAGGAGCGGCGATGTCCAGGGACGTATGGTATCCCTCGAATGCAGGGAGCAATTCGAGGGATATGTCGGAGCATATTAGACGAATGCAGGGAGCAATTCGTGGGATATGTCGTACCTGCGAAAGCAGGTACCCCGGGGGTAGAACAATGAGAGTGACTTTCAGTGCCTGGAACTCAGCCTGTCTTTTCCTGCCTACCACTATGGTTTACTCTTCTAAACACCACTCAATATTGGAGTTGTTATGCACTATAGCCGACTAGGTAGTAGCGGCCTCAAGGTTTCAAGAGTCTGTCTGGGCACCATGACCTGGGGCAAGCAAAATGACCAGGCTGATGCCGATCAGCAATTGGGCTATGCGCTTGAGCGTGGGGTGAATTTTATCGACACCGCCGAGCTTTATGCCATCCCCCCAACTCAGGACACCTATGGGGCCACCGAGCGTATTATCGGCAACTGGCTAGAGCGTCATGGCAGCGCGCGCGATAAAGTGATTATCGCCTCAAAGATCGCCGGTAATGGCCTAAAGTACATCCGTGGTGGCAGTGATATCAGCGCCAAGACCGTTGGTGAAGCTATCGACGGCTCGCTGGCGCGCCTTAACACCGACTATATCGATCTGTATCAGCTCCACTGGCCCAATCGCACCTCGCCCCATTTTGGCAAGCAATGGCCTGGGATGCTGGCACTTTCTGGCGTCGATGCTCAGCAGCAGACGGAGCAGATGTTAGGTATTCTTGAATCTCTGGAGGGGGCCATTAAGGCCGGTAAGATCCGGCACTGGGGTTTATCCGACGATACTCCCTGGGGCATTCAACAATATCTCAGCTTGGCCGAACAGCACGGGTTTACTAAGCCAGTGTCGATCCAAAATGAATTTAATCTCTTGCACTGGAAAGACTGGCCTTATCTGATCGAGCAGTGTGTTCACTCAGACATTGCCTACCTGCCTTGGTCGCCATTGGCGTCGGGGGCACTGACCGGTAAGTATCTGGATGGCAAAATGCCGGAAGGCTCCCGCTGGACGCTGATGGCGAATCACCGCAATGGCTTATTCAGGGATACTCAGGCATCGAGAGACGCAATAAGGGCGTTGGTAGAGCTGTCGGGAGAGTTTGACATCACCCCGGCTCAGCTTGCGTTGGCCTGGTGTAACCAGGTGGATGGGGTTGTTTCGACCATCATTGGTGCTACTGATATGACGCAATTAAAAGAGGATATGGATGCCTTCGAGCTCACCCTTTCTCAAGAGCAGCTCGATGCTATTGGTAAAATTCTGCATCAATACCCCATGCCGTATTAAGGCAATAAAAAACCCGGCAGTTGCCGGGTTTTTTATCAGTTGTGAAGCTTAGCCGTTAGAGCCAGTGCCTTTGGCTTTTGCCTGCCCCTGCATCTGTGATTGCATCATCTGCTGCATCATGGCCTGATATTGTTGTTGAGCCTGATTTAACTGAGTGATCAGCTGCTTCGTTTTGGGGTTTTGCTCTTTCATGGCTTCTACCAGCGCGTCACCGTAGCTGGTGCGTGCATCCTGCACGTCGGTATCTTGCATAGCTTGTTGTTGCGCCTGGCTCAGCTTCTGGCTTTTCTGCTGATACTCTTTGCGCAGACTTTGCTGTTCTTCCTGACTGGCTTCACCGCTTTGTACCTTTTCGACGATGGTATTCAAACGGTCGCGCGTGGCGGCAGCTTCAAAGCCGTTGCCTTTCATGGTGTCGTCCAGAAGCGTTTGATAATCATCGCGCTGGGCCTGTAAATCTTCGTTGTTGGCCAGCGTGTTTTGCTGAATTTCCTGCAGCTCACTGTTCAGATTCTGGATCTTCTGACGAACCTGAGACAGCTGCATGGCGGGTGCGGCTTGTGCTGCCATCTGGCCTTGTTTTTGTGCCTGGCTCTGAGCCTGCCCCAGTTGCTGTGCCTGAACGCTACTGGCGGAAAAGGTGAAAGTGGCTGCCAGAACTGCTGTGATAATTGCCTGACTGGCGGTAGCCGAAAATAAGGACATAGAAACTCCTGTCGGAAATCAGATAAATTCAAAGGTTACATAAGCACGGTAACAGACCGGCGGGGGGGACTGTCAAATGGCGGGCCCTGCGAACGAGGGAAGTGGCTGATCTATGGGCAATAAAAAACCCGGCACGAGGCCGGGTTTTATTAGATGGCTTAACGCGAGGGCATTACTGAGCCGCTTTACGCGCCTTAACCGCTTCGATCACTTCTTCTGCCACATTGTTAGGGCAAGGAGCGTAGTGTGAGAACTCCATAGAGAACTGACCACGGCCTGAAGTGATGGTACGCAGATGACCGATGTAGCCGAACATCTCAGACAGAGGTACGTCAGCCTTGATGCGAACGCCAGTAGCGTTAGGCTCTTGGTCTTTGATCATACCGCGACGACGGTTCAGGTCACCGATCACATCACCCACGTTGTCCTCAGGTGAGAACACGTCAACCTTCATCACTGGCTCAAGCAATTGAGGACCGGCTTTCGGAATTGACTGACGGAAAGCGCCACGAGCGGCGATTTCGAAGGCAACGGCCGAGGAGTCAACCGCGTGGAAGGCACCGTCGTACAGTTCGATCTCAACGTCCAGTACTGGGAAGCCAGCCAGAACACCTTCTGCCATCATCTTCTTGAAGCCGCTTTCGATAGCAGGCCAGAATTCTTTAGGTACGTTACCGCCAACAACGGTCGACGAGAAGGTAAAGCCGCTGCCAGTTTCACCTGGCTTGATGCGGTAATCGATCTTACCGAACTGACCGGAACCACCAGACTGCTTCTTGTGAGTGTAGGAATCTTCAACTTCCTGAGTGATGGTTTCACGGTAAGCAACCTGAGGTTGACCGACTTCAAGCTCAACACCGAAGGTACGCTTCAGGATGTCTACCTTAACGTCCAGGTGCAGCTCACCCATACCTTTCAGGATGGTTTCGCCAGAGTCTTCATCGGTCTCAACCTGGAATGAAGGATCTTCAGCGATCATCTTACCCAGTGCGTTACCCAGCTTCTCGGACGCGCCTTTGTCTTTTGGCGTTACCGCGATAGAGATTACTGGATCAGGGAATACCATGGGCTCCAGAGTACAAGGGTTTTTCTGATCGCACAGAGTATGACCGGTTTGTACGTTCTTCATGCCCACGATGGCCAGGATGTCACCCGCCTGAGCTGAGCTCAGCTCGGTACGGTCATTAGCGTGCATCTCAACCATACGGCCGATACGCTCGGTCTTGCCGGTGGCAGCGTTCAAAATCGTTTCGCCTTTGTTCAGTTTACCTGAGTAAACACGAACGAAAGTCAGGGCGCCGAAACGGTCGTCCATGATTTTGAATGCCAGGGCACGGAAAGGCTCGTCAACAGAAACGGTGGCGACTTCGCCAGTTTCGTTGCCTTCTTCGTCAGTCAGCGGCTGAGGCTTAACTTCGGTTGGGCTAGGCAGGTAATCGTTAACGGCGTTCAGTACCAGCTGGATACCTTTGTTCTTAAAGGCTGAACCACAGAAAGTGGGGAAGAAATCCAGGTTGATAGTTCCTTTACGGATACAACGCTTCAGGTCTTCAATAGACGGCTCTTCACCATCCATGTACGCCATCATCAGGTCGTCGTCTTGCTCAACGGCAGTTTCAACCAGCTGCTCGTGATACTTTTCAACGTCATCGACCATGTCGGCAGGGATCTCTACTTCTTCGTAGTTTTCTGGCAGACCCGTGTCATCCCATACGTAAGCCTTCTTCTCCAGTACGTCTACCACACCTGAGAACTGGTCTTCACGACCGATTGGCAGAGTCATAATCAATGGGTTAGCGGCCAATACTTTCTTAACCTGATCGACAACGCGATAGAAGTCAGCACCGACACGGTCCAGCTTGTTAACGAAGATTAGACGAGATACGCCCGATTCGTTCGCATAGCGCCAGTTGGTTTCTGACTGAGGCTCAACACCGCCAGAACCACAGAATACACCGATACCGCCGTCCAGAACCTTCAGTGAACGGTATACTTCAACGGTGAAGTCAACGTGTCCGGGAGTGTCGATGATGTTCAGGCGGTGGTCTTTCCAGAAGCAAGTGGTTGCTGCTGACTGGATAGTAATACCACGCTCGGCTTCCTGTTCCATAAAGTCGGTGGTTGCCGCGCCATCGTGTACCTCACCGGTTTTGTGAATTTTACCGGTGAGTTTCAAAATTCGTTCTGTCGTGGTGGTTTTGCCCGCGTCAACGTGGGCAAAAATACCAATGTTTCTGTAAAGAGATAAATCTGACATAGTTTCCTTCACAAAGTCGGTCTAAAAAATCGCGCGCAAGTATACAAGAAAAAACGCTTAAATACTCGCCTTAAGTCGCGAAATTAATCAGAGCTTTAGCTGGGGTGGTTAAAAAGCGGGCGATTCTAACCCAATAAGGGGGGCAATTGCCAACCCCTTTTTCAGGTTTCCTCTAACAGAGGTGTTGAAATACAGCACAAGGACAGAAACCAGTTTTGGTAAGGCTCCGCTAGTGCCATAGTCTGCTGTCCTTGGCGCTTTATTGGGCGATGGCTTTTCTGGCAAGGGCTTTGTGACGTTTCAGGCTATTGCCCAGGTGTTGTCGTACGGCCTCTCTTGCTGCTTCCTCGTCCTTATCCTCAATTGCCTGAGCCAACTGACGATGTTCTTCATGCAGTTGTTGTAAATACTCCGGCTTATTGGACTTTTCATCGTATTTGCTGATTAAGTCTCTAGAGGGAATGGCGCCCGAGCCGATGTACTTGATAAAGCGTGCAAAATAAGGGTTGCCGGATGCGTCTGCTATGGCCAGATGAATCGCCAAATCCTCTTTCACGGCATCTTCGCCCTGATTTTTCTTGGTTTCAAATTCGCTGATGCATTTCCAAAGGCGCTTTAAATGGGACTTCTTGCGGTGGCGTGCCGCCATGGCTGACATTTCCAGCTCGACAGCCATACGTAACTCCAGGATTTGGATCGCGTCCTCGATAGAGGCAAACTCATTGGTATCGATCTCAAAGGGGCGACTGTTGGCACCCGCGGCCACAAACACCCCAATGCCCTGACGGCTGACAATCAGCTTTTCGGCCTTGAGCGCGGCGATGGCTTCTCTGACAACGCTACGGCTGACTCCAGCCTGCTCTTCTATTTCCTTCGCCGTAGGCAGTTTAGTTCCGGGAGGTAAATTGCCATCCAGAATCTTCTGTCGTAATGAGTTGGTCAGGTCGTTCGAAAGACTCCTTGAACTCTGTAACTGTGAAAGGCTGAAAGTACTGTTTTCCACGTTATGACTCTCTCTGTCATCTGATCTGAAGATAATACTATAGCTGATACACAGTCGGAACAAGGTAGCGAACGAGTTGTGACCAGCAACCGAAAGTTTACATATTTGATATTACCCTAAAACATAGGTAATGTCATATGTTGTATGAAGACATATGAGTAGTGGTGATGAAAATCCTGTTTATTGGTGAATGTATGGCTGAATTTCGTCAGGGGGAAGCCGGCGTGTGGCATCAAGCCTTTGCAGGTGATGTTTTCAATACTGCGGTTTACATGAAGCGAATATCAGAAGAGTGTGAGGTGGCTTTCGCGTCGGTATTGGGCCGCGATATGTTCAGTCAGGACTTACGTCACTACTGCGAACAGTCGCGTCTGGATACGCGTTGGCTGAAGTCGCACGAAAGTCGATCTTGCGGTGTGTATTTTATTCAGACTGATACTGCGGGTGAGCGCCAATTTACCTATTACCGCGAGAACTCTGCGGCCCGCACTTTGCTCGATACTTTTAGTGACAACGACTTTTCCGCCATCGCCGAACAGGTGGACTGGGTGTTTCTTTCTGGTATCTCGTTAGCAATTTTATCCGCCAATGACCGAAGCCGCTTGTTAGAAAAGCTGACTGATCTGCGTCGTCAAGGCGTAAAGTTAGTGTTTGATACTAACTTCAGACCTGTGCTTTGGGAAAGCAGAGACAAAGCGAAGACAGATATCTACGCCTTTATGGAGTCTTGTGACCTGGTATTTGCAGGTCGTGAGGATATGGCGAGCCTGTTGGGGCGTGAAGATATCACCTCTCAAGAAGTGGCCGACCTTTTGGCTCCTCTTTGTATTCCTGAGTTGGTGATCAAAGCGGGGGCTGACCATGTGATGCGGCTGACTCAAAGCGAGCGCCAGCACTTCCCGGTTGAACCTGTGGGCTCGGTGGTGGACACCACGGCTGCGGGGGATTCATTTAATGCGGGGTACCTGTCTGCCTTGCTTGCCGGGCAGCCCCCAGAACAGAGGGTCGCAAAGGGTCAGACGTTAGCTGCGAGCGTTATCCAACATCCCGGGGCTATCATTCCCGTCAACGTCACGCCTGCAGTGTCGTCAGTTCATACTTAGCCCGGCTATCGGCTAAAACTCATAACCCAGGAGAACACAAATAATGAAGTCTAGTTTTCAAACCCGTTGGACGTTTTGCGCCGCTTCTCTTCTATTGAGTGCGGTGGTCACAGGGTGTCAGCCCTCAGTCGAGTCGGCCCCCCAGATTACTATCTCAAATCCATCACCAACAGAAAGACGGGATGAAATTGTCCGGGTTTCTGTAACCGAACTGGGCGAACCAGGACAGCCCCTTCGAGGGGCCGCCGTGGTCCTGGACAACGGGCGGAAAATAGTACCGGGGCAGTGGCTGGATGAGGATCTGGATAGTCAACCGGATACGCTGTTATTCAGTGTGTCGCTGGAAGCCAATGGGAAGGCGAGCTACCGACTGCGAGAAGCGGATAAAATCAGTCTTCAGACGCGTACTTATGCGGAGCTGGGCAAGCGTTATGACGCTCAGCGGCAAGATGGGGTGTATACCGGTGGCAGTTTTAAGGCAGTGGAAGCAATGACGTTACCGGAGCAGCACGAAATTGGCGACGGCTTATTTAAATATGAAGGACCAGGATGGGAATCGGACAAGGTGGCGTACCGACTCTATTTTGATAAGCGTAATGTGATCGATATCTTCGGCAAGCGCCAACCGGAGCTCACCCTGCCACAGGTCGGTAACGTCGATGCGCCCTCTTATCACGAGTTACAGCCATGGGGCATGGATATCCTGAAAACAGGCCCATCTATTGGTTTGGGCAGCCTGGCTGTGTATCAGGACAAGCGGGCAAGACGTATTGATAACAGCGAACAAATGACCGTGAGCATCCGCCACAGCACTCCCCTGTACAGTGAAGTTGAGGTGTCTCATCAAGGCTTTGTCGGAGAAACCGGACAAGCCGATATTGATGCTCGTTACGGTATTGAGGCCGGCAGTGCGTTAACACAGGTAACAGTCTCGGCAGAAGGTGAACTACCACAGTGGGTTACCGGCATAGTCAAACATGAGTCTCAGCTAATGCAGTCAGGGGATCATCAAGCCGGGCCATGGCGCTATATAGCGACCTATGGCGACCAAAGCTATATCAATGATGGTTTGGGAATGGTGGTGTTTTATCGTCAAACGGATGTTCAGACCCTTACTCAAGACGAGCACAATCATTTGGTGGTGATGAAGCCTTCATTGCAGACCTTGGAATACTACTTCGGGGGTTACTGGCAGCAAGGCCCCGATGCTATTGGCAGTAAAGCGCAATTTCAGGACATGCTCGAGCACGAGCTGATTAAGCTTAACCAGCCGCTACTCGTGCAAGTAGAACATTAGGGAAATAGACATGTTAGATAGTGGGAAACTGATACTAACTCTCGTGCTTTGGTTGGCTATAGCCGTAAATTCAGTCGCTGATG
This sequence comes from Saliniradius amylolyticus, assembly GCF_003143555.1. Classification (NCBI taxonomy): domain Bacteria; kingdom Pseudomonadati; phylum Pseudomonadota; class Gammaproteobacteria; order Alteromonadales; family Alteromonadaceae; genus Saliniradius; species Saliniradius amylolyticus. The sequence continues at coordinate 2,751,040 of NZ_CP029347.1, read as the reverse complement.
ATAATGTTCGTCAACAATGGGTTGGGCATTTGACAGCTATGGCGGATCCGGTGCTGCGTAATCTTGCCGATGAAACGCTCCGTACTAACCTCCCCAACAAGCAAGGAGAGTTTGAAGCAGAGTATGGCCAGCGTATTAAATATGCACCTTTAGAGTCTCTGGGGCGGCTGATGGCTGGCATGGCGCCATGGCTAGAGTTGGGACCATCAGACACTGAGGAAGGTAAACTCAGGGCTGAGTATATCCAATTGGCCCGTCAAGCCATTGCCAATGGTGTGAACCCTGAATCTCCAGACTATTTGAATTTTAATAATGGTCATCAGCCACTGGTTGATGTGGCTTACCTGGCCCAGGCTTTTATTCGGGCACCGAAGCAGCTTTGGTACGGCTTGTCTGATGGGGTAAAGGAAGACGTGCTGGCTGCCTTTGAAAAAACGCGCCACATTGCCGACATCCCCTACAGCAATTGGCTTATGTTTCCGGCGACACTGGAGGCGTTTTACTTAAAGTTTGATTACCCCACCAATATGCCGCGCATTGAGTTTGGGTTGCATAAACATAAGGACTGGTATGTAGGAGATGGGGTGTATTCCGACGGCGAGCCCTATCATTGGGACTATTACAACTCATACGTTATCCAGCCCATGCTGGTGGATGTGCACCGGGTTCTGAAGGCCAAAACAGGCCATCGTCTGAACGCATTGCAAGACAAGGTCATGGCCCGTTCCCAGCGCTATGCAGCGATATTAGAACGGCAAATCTCGCCAGAGGGAACCTATCCTATCGTCGGGCGTTCCGCTATTTACCGCTTTGGTGCCTTTCAGACGTTAGCCCAAATGGCCTTAATGGAGCGTTTGCCGAAGGGACTTAACGAGGGGCAGGTGCGTTCGGCAATGACCGCTGTCATGAAGCGACTGCTCAGTGGTGAGAGTTATGATGATGAAGGTTGGTTAAAAATCGGCGTCGTCGGTGAGCAAACAGGCCTGGCAGAACCCTATATCTCCACAGGCAGTTTGTATATGGCCTCACTGGGGTTCCTGCCCCTCGGGTTACCTGAGCAGCATTCATTCTGGACCAGCCCGGCAGAACCCTGGACTGCGAAGAAAGTCTGGGGAGGGGATAGTGATGTGCGCAGAGATACGTCGTTAAAAGATTAACCCGGGCATGTCCATAACAGCCTCCCTAGCGGAGGCTTTTTTATGTCCAGGGATGGACGGTATGCCGAGAGTGCAGGAGCGACTCGAGGCGATGTCAGGGATGGACGGTATGCCGAGAGTGCAGGAGCGACTCGAGGCGATGTCAGGGATGAACGCGAGGCCGTGGGCGAAGCACGCCAGCTATTGGCGAGCGTGCGCAGCCAATAGAGTGGTGAGCGAGAGGACAGAGGATGCCCGACCTGGATTTTGCTGAAGACAGGACGCCGAAAGCAATAAGGCCGAGCTGGAATATCGCCCTATGGAAGGGTAACAGTACAAATATGTAAAGCGGTGCGCGGAGCGTTTAGCAAATAAAAAAGCCCCGGTTTGCCCGGGGCTTTTTCTAACAACGCCTCTTAGAGGTTAATCGTAATATAGGGACGGTTATTGTCTTCCTTGCTATCAATGGCGGTATAAACTTCAGCACTGCTACCTTCGATAATAAAGCTGAGTTGTTTATCACCACTGAGCTCAGCGTTGACAAAATCGGTGATATCCACGCTTATCCACTGGTTGTTGCCCGAAACGCTTGGCTCGGCAAACATCCATCCGTTGGCCGGGGCAGTATTCCAGGTCACGCTCTGTTCACTCCAGTTATCACCACTTTTATAGAGCTTAAGACTGGTTGTTGCGTCCGTGTTTCGAACATGCAGTTTAAGCATGGCCTCGCTGACGCTGTCGCTACTGATATCACTCAGATCCCACTTCAGCAGGGCCTTACGGTAGTAACTATTACTGCTTTGCTTCACAGCCAGGTAAGACCAGGACCCGTAGTTTGTATCGGCATAACTGCCGTTTCGCACCATGGCGTCATCGCTCGGTAGCAAAGCCAGGGGGCTCAATACAAGTTTCGGGGCGCTGATGTGTTCTTTACTGTCGATGGCGGTATAGGCCTCAGCCGTCGCGCCCTGAAGCATAAGACTGAGCCGTTGGTCGGTGCCAAGTTGGGCATTGACATAGTTGGTCAGGTCGAGGCTGAGCCACTGGTCGTCCCCGCTAATATTAGCTTGCGCCACCAGGCTTCCGGGGCTGGGTGCGAGGTTGTGCGTCAATGACTGCTCGTCCCAATTGTCAGCCGTTTGATATAGCCCGATGGTCGTGGGGTCGCTGTTGCGCACATGCAGCTTAAGCTCTGCTGATTGCACAGCGGCGCTTGCCAGTTGGCTGAGGTCCCACTGTAAGAAGCCTGACCGTTGATAACCAGGGGCACTGTCTTTAATGGCAAGATACGAGTAACTGCCATAGTTGGTGTCGGCGTAGGCGCCGTTTCGCGTATAGGCATCGTGTTCCGGCAATAACGCGGGGGTCGGCGTGCAATCACCTGTGGTGCCATCCAGGGTCACCGTATGACTCCGACCGAGATCGGCAGCATCACCGGATATAGTGACCGTGCTCTTTTGGGTGATGCCACTGGTATCGGTCCAGCATACTCCCATGTCCATGCCACCACTTCCCGGTGTTGCTATGGTGATCGACGGCGTCGCCTGGCTCTGATCGATCAGAACGGCGCTGGAATGGGTCACGCTGATGATTTCCCCCCCTGACAGTGTCAGGCTGCCTGGCTGATAAAAGACTATAGCGGTCGTTTGGCTACTTGAGTGGTAAACCGCCTGCTGGGTATCACTATTGGTCAGAATGCTGACATTAGACGACTGGGCTGCAGCTTGAGTGTCAGCAGCAGAGGCCTTCGGCAGAATCAGATAGGCATAGTCCGCGCCCGAAGGTTGATTACCGTGGTCTATGGTTAGTTTAAACACGTCCTCACTGATTAAGGTGTCAGACTTACTCTCGTTAATACGCTTCCAACTGCCGCTCTGGGCTTGCAGACTTACCGTACCAGACCAACTCTGTGGGAAAATATACCCCACATCGTTATGGTGCACCCAACCGGCGTTAACCAGAGCATGGCTGCCTGAAGTCAGTGCATTGCCGTCCACCGTTACATTGCCGCTAAGCAGGTTTTGTTCAACGGTCGTAAAGACATCATTGGTATGCGACGACGTGATGCCGCTGCCCAGTGCAACAACAAGGTCATCAAAGTGGAACCAGGATTTATTCGCCTGAGTAGAGAGGACGTCCAGTTTCATGGTGCTGATGCCAGCGCTACCGTTACTGACTCCGCCAACGAATGTGGTGTTTTGTAGTGATGGTCCTCCCCATGTGCGGCTCGGGCCTTCGTAGTCCGGGCCTGTGACTCCTGGTAGCCGGGTCCAGTCCCAGACCGGAAAAATATCCCGGTATTCTTGACCGCTCTGGTACAAAAAGGTGTTGCCCAGACCCAGCCAGAAGCCGAGTAAGTTCTCGCCATTACCTGTTTCACTGGAAAGAATCCGGTTGGAGCTCATATGGACGGTGAAAAGGTAATCAGGACGCGCATTGACACCATAGTCGGAACGCCAGTAATGCTTATGCTGGTCCAAACCCGATGATGCGCCGTTAACATGGTTGCGAAAAGCCTGAGTGTCACTGGCTCGGGCAGGCACTAACGCTTCGGTATAATCGATGCGCTTAAGCATGGTCTCGTTGCTGAGTACCGCGGGACCGGGGCGTGCAATCGAGCGGCCGCCTGTGCTGTAATCCATGCGGCCATGGCGAGTCATCCAGCGATCCCCATCCAGAAAATAGTCGGTGATAATGTCAATTTTAGCCTGGGAGTAAGCCCACTGAAGATCGCGCACCTGATAAGCCCAGTAGAGCGAGCTTCCCAGTAACACCTTGCCATAGGAACCGTTATGCAGCAGGGGGCCGTGTTGATGATAGGAGTTATCGGCCTGAATGCCTTCCCCAGTCGTTTGAATGATGCTGTCGCCTATGCCGTCGATGCCGGCTTGCACACGAGCTTCATCATTGTCCAGCAGGCCGCCATAGATCACTGATTGTGAGATATCGGTGCGGTTGGCTCCTGTCATAGAGGGCGTTGAGGGGAAATCGCCAAGGATGTTAGTGACCTGAGCAGGCTGAAGCTGATCTTCCAGAATCAAGCTGATAGCCCCAAGATATTTTTGTTTGCCAATATCATTCCACCACCAGTTATTACTCGTGGGGTTGACCTGATACCAATAGTCGATGCCATCAGAGAGCTGATTCATTTTTGCCGCTGTTGGGGTCTGGTAGTAGTCGACCGACATGGTTCTGAGCCTGGACAGGTGTTCTGAGGGGGCCCAGTCGGAGCGGGACGTGTCGTTGTAGTTGATGTCATTCCAACTGCCGTTAGCTTGCTGGTTGTTGAAGTAACTGGTCGCCAGAGCATTGACGGTCGTGTTGTCCTCTTGGGCTCGCTGCTGTTCATCACTAACAAAGTCGGGTATTAAGCGAGCTTTAAGGGTGTCAACTTCATTGGCTTGCGCCTGGGCTGGCTGGCTGCTGATCATGAGTACAAGCCCAATTATAGAAAGTAATGTCAACTGCAGAGACATTCGTCTGCAGGTCGACGAGTTGTTTTTAAAGATCATCGTATGTCGCTCCATTGTTATTGGGGGAGCAATAGGGCGTCCAGCGTTATTGTTCCGAGAATGTTACTTTTTGGTGAGCTCATGCAAAGCCTTTAAATTGTTAGCACGAGGTTAAAAATCATTCAACTTCACATAACATATATGAAGACTGATATTTCTTATCTTGTTGATATAAAATGTTTTTAATTTTTAACCTGTCATTTTTCCTGCCTTGGCTATTGTTAATCAAATCGTTTTTATCTATAGTTGTATGAAGACTGATAAGTATCGTTGAGGAATAAAATGAGCACAGCAGTATCCCGGCTTTATGCTTCATTCCGAAGAGGCGGCGCTGGTGCCGGTTTGGTGTTTCTTTTGGCTTTTGCTGCAGGCCTGATACCCGTGCAGGCACAGTCCGTGAGTCAGAAACAGGTGTTAAAGACGATGGAGGCGGTATCAGACTGGCAGTGGCAGCAGTTTGATGATGACTCCAACCTGTTTACCGGTTATGACGCCTCAGCTCATATGTCGCCGTCATCCGGTGACAGTCATCCACAGGGTTGGGTCTACGCCGCGTTCTACGTTGGTATGGCTCGCTATGCTCAGTTGGCCGAGGAACTCGGCAATGATGAACATCTAAAGCGCCTTAAGGCTATCGCTCAAGACAGTCGCTACCTTTTTGCCCCCCGGATCTACAATGCCGATGACTATGCTATCGGTCAGTTGTACCTGGATCTCTATGAGGAGTATCAGGAGCCCGGGATGATTACGCCCTTGCGAGTCATTTTTGATCAGATTCTTAATTCGCCCCCCTCGGTCGATCTCCGCTTTGAGCGGGTAATGCAAAAGTCTCAGTTTACCGGTGAACTGATGGCGGATTACTTTGAGGGACGGGACTTTAGTTATGTGCCTTGTAAGAATCGTTGGTGCTGGGCCGATGCGCTTTTTATGGGGCCGCCGGTATGGTTTCATCTGGCTAACGTAACCGGCGATGAACGTTATCGTGAATACGCCAATCAGGAATTTTGGCACACCGTGGATTTACTCTGGGACGAGGAAGATCATCTCTTTTTCCGCGATACCCGATTTTTCGACAAACGCGAGCCGAATGGTGAAAAGGTTATCTGGGCCCGCGGTGTGGGTTGGGTTGCGGCAGGCCTGGCAAGAATTCTGGAGCAGCTTCCCGCTGACTATGCGGAACGCCCACGCTACGAGGACATCTTTCGTAAGTTGATGGCCCGTCTGGCGGGTGCGCAACAGTCAGATGGTTTTTGGCGTCCCTCTGTTCTGGCCCCCGAAACCCAGCCTTATAAAGAAACCAGTGGCACGGCGTTGATGGCGTTTGCCTACGCCTCCGGGATTCACCAGGGCGTATTGGACAAGGCGACCTATATGCCAGTGCTTTTGTCCGCCTGGGAAGGACTAACTGGGGCGATTCATTCTAGTGGCAAGCTGGGCTGGGTTCAGCAGATTGCGGCATCACCAGACTCGGTGGATGAAGATGATTCTCAAATTTATGCCGTGGGGGCGCTGTTACTCACCGGTACCCAGTTATATCAGCTGTTAGAAGAGGAAAAAGGGCAGGAGGTTTCCAATGATTAAACTCGCTCGTTGGGCCCTGGCCGGGCTTGGAATGACCACCAGTGTTTTGGTTTTTGCGGGCGAAGGCCCGGACCCGGCTCATTGGCAGGATCAGAACCTGATTTCGATTAATAAGCTAGAGCCAAGGGCGAACTTTTTCCCTTATGCCAACGAGGCGGACGCAAAAAATGCACCCGAACAGGCGTCTAACTATCAGAGTTTGAATGGTCGCTGGCAATTTAAATGGCTGGAAAGGCCTTCGATGACCGCGGCGTTACAGCAAGGCAATACGTCGTTTTTTGCGCCTGAGTATGATGACAGTCAGTGGGACAGTATTCCGGTGCCGTCGAACTGGGAGGTAGAGGGGTATGGTGTTCCCATTTATCTCAATATCCCTATGCCTTTCGAGAAAAATCCGCCACTCATTCAGGAGCATCATAATCCGGTGGGGCTTTATCGACGCGGATTTCATATAGAGGAAGGCTGGCAGGACAAAGAGGTGTTCTTGCATTTTGGGGCTGTAAAGTCGGCCTTTTATGTCTGGGTCAATGGTCAGAGAGTTGGTTACAGCCAGGGGAGTAAGACGCCAGCCGAATTTCATGTCACGCCCTACCTGAATACGGGCAGCAACCAGATCACATTGCAAGTGCTGCGCTGGAGCGATGGCAGCTACCTTGAAGATCAGGACTTCTGGCGTTTGTCGGGAATTACCCGTGACGTGTACCTGTACGCCACACCTGAGCAGCGAATTCAGGACTACTTTGCCAAGTCTGGATTGAGCAAGGATTATCAGGATGGTCAGCTCGAACTTTCTGTGACTTTAGAAAATCACAGTGATAACAGGGTTAAGGGACGGCTCCAGGCGAGTTTGACAGACACTCAAGGGGGGGCATTGTGGAAGTCGTCGCAGGCCTATGCGTTTGAGGGCAGTGATCACCAGCTTACATTTCAGGCCGTGCTGGAGGATGTGCGCTCCTGGAGTGCCGAAACACCCCATCTCTATCAACTGGAAATGCGCTTACTGGATGAGCAGGGAGAACTGCAACAGCTGGTCCGGCGGGACCTGGGCTTTCGTGATGTGAAGGTGGAAAACGAACAGCTGTTGGTCAACGGCAAGCCGGTATTGATCAAAGGGGTCAACCGCCATGAACATGATCCGGATACGGGGCAGGTTGTTAGCCGCGAGAGCATGCTCAAAGACATTCAGTTATTTAAGCAGTTTAACATTAACGCAGTCAGGCTGGCTCACTATCCCAATGACCCTTACTTCTACGAATTGTGTGACCGCTACGGCATCTATGTCATTGATGAGGCCAATATCGAGTCTCACGCCTTTTACTATGGCTTGGATCGCGGAGAGAGCTTAGGCAACAATCCCGCGTGGAAAAAGGCCCATTTGGCGCGCATTGAAGCCATGGTAGAGCGGGATAAGAACCATCCCTCTGTGATTGTCTGGTCTTTGGGGAATGAAGGCGGTAACGGCTATAACTTTTTCCATGCGTATGACTGGGTGGATGAGCGCGATCCGACACGGCCTATTCAGTATGAGCGCGCCATTAACCAGTGGAATACGGATATGTATGTGCCCCAATATCCGAAACCGGATGATCTGAAAGCGTTCGCAGAAAGCGGCGATGGACGACCTATGATCATGAGTGAGTACGCTCATGCCATGGGGAACAGTGTGGGTAACTTCCGCGACTTTTGGGTCTACATCCGTGAGTATCCCATGTTGCAGGGCGGCTACATCTGGGACTGGGTGGACCAGGGACTGCGTAAAACCAATGACAAGGGCCAATCCTTCTTTGCTTACGGCGGTGACTACGGCCCACCGGGCACGCCTTCTGATGGTAACTTCCTGTTAAATGGGCTGGTTAACCCCGATCGAGAGCCACACCCGTCTTTGTTCGAGGTGAAGAAAGTACATCAGAATATTCAGTTTACGGCCAAAGACTTAAAAGACGGTGAAATTGAGGTCTTCAATGAGTACTTTTTCAAAGACCTCAGTGACTACCAGTTAATTTGGCAGGTAGAAGCCGATGGTAAGGTGATGGAATCCGGCCGTATTGATGAACTGGCGCTAGGTCCACAACAGAGACGCACGTTGGATTTGGGCTACGACATCGAGGATGATGATCATCGTGAGTGGTTCTTAAACCTGAGTGTCGTTACCAAGCGCCCGTTGCCCTTGCTTGAACAAGGTCATGAGGTCGCTAAAGAACAGTTTCCGTTGCCGGTTGAATATCAGCCAGAGTCGGAGCTGGCAAAAGGCGGAGCGCCGCTCCAGCTTTATGATACTGAGCGGGTGGCCACCATTGTGGGCGAAGGATTCGAGCTGCGCTTTTCTAAGTTACGCGGACAACTCGCTGGTTGGCGATATCAAGGGCAAGAGCTGCTCAAACAGGCACCAAAGCTCAACTTCTGGCGTGCACCCAACGACAATGACTTCGGTGCGGGTAGCCAGGATGTGCTGCGCGTCTGGAAGCTTGCCTCTGAGCGACATACTTTGACTGAAGCCACTATAGTGCGTCATGACAATGGTGATATTGGCTTTAAGACCCGCTTTGATGTTCCTGATGTAGAGGGCAAGGTTGCCATCGATTACCGGGTAGATCGCGCTGGACGTGTAGAGGTCGATTACGCCCTGAATGTGGGTATGGAAAACATGCCCATGATTCCCAGAGTCGGTCTGAATTTGGAGTTGTTCGATGATTTTAACCAACTGAGCTTCTATGGCCGCGGTCCTCACGAAAATTATCAGGATCGTCGTTACAGCGCTCATGTTGGGGTTTATCACAGCTCAGTAGCGGAGCAGTACCATCCCTATATCCGTCCGCAGGAAAGTGGTTACAAAACACAGGTTCGCTGGGCTCAGCTCCTTAACAGTGAGGGAGTAGGGCTGGAAATTGAAGGACAGCCGACCTTTGATTTCAGTGCGCTGCATTATCGAATCGGTGACCTTGATCCCGGAATGGTGCGCAAAAACCACCACTCCGGAGAATTAGTCCCCCGAGACTTAGTCAGTGTGAACATCGACTTCGGTCAGATGGGGGTGGGCGGTGTTGACAGTTGGCAGACGCCAGTTCTCTCCCGTTATGCGCTGACCGACAACCAGTATCGCTATCATTTCACCTTGCAGGGTGTGCAACAGAGTTCTCCCTAGTGCAATTCTCTCTGGACTGGGTTTCGCCCCACCTATCAGTGGGGCGCTTTTTAATAACATAAGTCATCATATGAGATGATGTCATTATACTATCAGTGTCATGATATGGAGTGAGCAAGCATGCAGTTAACCGCTTTCGATATGACCGTCTTTTTTGCCTATGTCATTGGCCTGATAGGCCTTGCTTTATGGGTTTCACGAGAAAAAGCAGGTCATGATAAAGACACGAATGATTATTTTCTTGCCGGTAAATCACTGCCCTGGTGGGCGATTGGCGCCTCTCTTATAGCGGCGAATATCTCAGCAGAGCAAATCATCGGTATGTCAGGTTCCGGATATCAAATCGGTCTGGCCATTGCGTCCTATGAATGGATGGCCGCAGTAACCCTGATTATCGTTGCCAAGTTCTTCCTGCCTATTTTTCTCAAACGCCGTATCTACACCATGCCGCAATTTTTGGAACAACGCTTTGATCATCGGGTGAGAACCTTGATGGCTATCTTCTGGCTAGGCGTTTATGTCTTTGTCAATTTGACTGCAATCCTGTGGTTGGGAGCGCTGGCTATCTACACCATTACCGGGGTCAATATGGTTGCGGCGATGGTGTTTCTGGCGTTGTTCTCGGTCGCTTACTCATTGTATGGCGGCCTTAAAGCGGTGGCGCTTACGGATATTATTCAGGTGGTGTTGCTGGTAGCCGGCGGGCTGTTCCTGACGTATACCGCGCTGAATATGATTGGTGATGGGCAAGGGGCTCTGACCGGGTTCGGTGTGCTCACCGAACAGCTACCCTCTAAGTTTGATATGATTTTGTCCGAAGAAAGCCCCCACTACGCTGATTTACCGGGCCTGTCGGTACTGCTGGGCGGCTTATGGGTGATGAATCTGTCCTACTGGGGCTTCAACCAGTACATCATTCAACGCACGCTTGGAGCACGCAGCCTGAGAGAAGGCCAAAAAGGCATTGTTTTCGCGGCGTTTTTGAAAATTCTGATGCCCGTTATCGTGGTCTTGCCCGGAGTGGCTGCGGTGCTTCTGGCTCCTGGCCTGGACCGACCTGATCAGGCCTATCCTCAGCTGATGACACTGATGCCTGAAGGACTAAAAGGGCTGGTATTCGCCGCTCTGGTCGCCGCTATCGTGTCATCGGTGGCGTCCATGAGTAACAGCATTGCCACCATCTTCACCATGGACATCTATCAGCATCGGGTAAAGGACCGATCTCAGCACCACTATGTGAAGGTTGGGCGAATCGTCAGCTTAGTCGGCCTGTCACTGGCGTTAATTACCGCCAAACCTCTCTTGGGTCAGTTTGATCAAGCCTTCCAGTACATTCAGGAATTCACCGGCTTCTTCACCCCCGGCATCGTAGTGCTGTTTTTATTAGGCATGTTTTGGCAACGAGCGACGGCCATTGGCGCCTTAGTGGCGGCACTGGGCTCTGCACTATTGTCATTAGCATTCAAGCTGCTTTGGCCTGAGCTCCCCTTTATGGATCGGGTGGGGCTGGTGTTTGTACTTTGTCTGATACTGGGCGTTGTGATGTCGTTACTGGACTCCTCTGAAAGCAAGGTCAGCGAGCCCTCTGCACCGGTCAGTTTTCATACACACTTTGGATTTAACCTGAGCTCACTGGCGGTATGTCTTATCGTTGGGGTGTTTTATCTGGCGTGGTGGTAAAGATGAATAACATAACGTCACCGAATGTTTTGGTCACCGGCGGGCTGGGGTATGTAGGCAGTCATACCTGTGTTGCCCTTCACCAGGCCGGTTATACGCCCATTATCTACGACAATCTCAGTAATTCCAGCGCCGCCGTCGCAGAGCAGCTGGCACGTATCTGTGGCAGGCGGTTTGACTTAATTCAGGCCGAAGTGGGCGATGCCCAGGCGCTGAAACAATGCTTTGCCGACTACCCGATCGAAGCTGTATTGCATTTTGCCGCCTTAAAAGCCGTAGGAGAATCAACGGCACAGCCGCTGATGTATTATCAAAATAATGTTTGCGACAGCGCCATCCTGATGAAGCAGATGCACGAAGCGGGCATTAAACGGCTGGTATTCAGTTCATCGGCAACCGTATACGGCGATCCGCAATACCTGCCAATTGATGAAGACCACTCAAAGGCGCCCACCAACCCCTATGGCTGGAGTAAGTTGATGGTCGAGCAGATGATGCGCGATCAATGCCAGGCGCACTCAGACGACTTGAGCATTGCGCTGCGTTATTTCAATCCGGTGGGCGCTCATGAAAGCGGCCTGTTGGGGGAAAACCCTACCGGGATCCCGAACAACCTGGTCCCTTATGTGACCCAAACCGCGGTTGGTCAGCGCGAGAAACTGCACATTTATGGTAACGATTATGACACGCCCGATGGCACCGGGATTCGGGATTACGTGCATGTGATGGACCTGGCCGAGGGGCATGTGCAGGCTCTGGGGCAGCTTTACTCCAGCAATGGCTTTCACGCGTTTAACCTGGGAACCGGAACGGGCGCGTCAGTGCTTGATGTGGTGAACACCTTTGAAGCGGTTTCTGGTCGGGCTGTTCCTTATTCGATCGCCGAGCGTCGTCCCGGAGATGTGGCGACGACGATTGCGGCTCCTACTTTGGCAAAAGCTCGCCTGAATTGGCAGGCCTCGCGAGATCTTAAGCAGATGCTGGCAGACAGCTGGCACTGGCAGTCTAAATATCCACAAGGCATTTAGGAGTGGTTATGCAGCCTATGGAATTTCCTCACCGACGCCGAAACCCCCTCAACGGACAATGGGTACTGGTGTCACCTCATCGCAATAACCGGCCCTGGCATGGTGCGACCGAAGCAGCCTTTGAGCCAGACCTACCGGCATTTAAGGCAGATTGTCCGTTATGCCCCGCTGTGGAACGTGCCAATGGTGACAGTAATCCTGATTACTCAGAGACCTTCGTTTTTACCAATGACTTTGCGGCGCTGTTGGAAGACTCGCCGGAGGTGAGCAGCGCGTCCGATGAGTTGATGCAGGTTGAGACAGCGCAAGGCTGTGCCCGGGTGATGTGTTTCTCCCCTGAACACGACAAGACCCTGGCAGAGATGACCGTGCCGCAGCTTACACAGGTAGTTAATACTTGGCAGAGTCAATATCAGGAGCTCAGCCAAAGCTACGCCTGTATTCAGATTTTTGAGAATAAAGGCGAGATAATGGGATGCTCACAGCCCCATCCTCATGGTCAAATCTGGGCTCATCATCACCTTTCCTCCGAGGTGTCAGCTGAAGACAGGCATCAGGCCGGATATTACCTGCAACACGACCGTCCATTGTTGGCTGATTATGTTGAGCGGGAGCTGAATGAGCAAACACGGATCGTGGAGCAGAATGATGACTGGTTAGCGGTCGTCCCGTTCTGGGCCGCCTGGCCGTTTGAAATATTGTTGGTGGCACGCGCCGATATCCGGGATTTCGGTGATCTCGACAAGGCCCAGAAGACATCGCTGGCCTCTATCCTGAAGAATATTACGACCCGTTACGACAATCTGTTCCAGTGTCGCTTTCCTTATTCAATGGGCTGGCACAATGCCCCCGCCAATGGTCAGGATAACTGCCATTGGCGACTGCACGCCCACTTTTACCCGCCTTTGCTTCGATCCGCGACCATAAAAAAACATATGGTGGGCTATGAAATGTTAGCAGAGAGCCAGCGGGATCTTACCCCTGAGAAGGCAGCGGGTGCATTGCGACAGACGTCGTTGACTCACTACAAGGAGACGAGCAGTGACTGATATGTATCAAGCGTTTCGTCAGCATTTCCAGTCTGATCTTCAGGGTATCGCCAGTGCCCCGGGGCGAGTCAATCTGATTGGTGAGTTTACTGACTTCAATGGAGGTTTTGTTTACCCCGCCGCACTGCAGTTCCGCACTCAGGTGGCATTCCGTTTGCGGAATGATGACCAGGTTTTCGTCTACTCACAGAACTACCCCCAGGAGTCAGACCAGTTTTCTGTGCAGAATCAGTTAGCGCCGGGGCCTTGTCAGTGGGGCAACTACGTACGTGCTGTGTTTGCTGTTTTTCAGCAAAGAGAGTATGCCTTGAAGGGGATGGAGCTGGTGATTGCCAGTGATGTGCCGCAGGGGGCGGGGCTGTCCTCATCGGCCGCGTTAGAGGTCGCTGTCGCCGGAGCCATCAATGCAGCACTGTCGTTGACGCTCTCTCCGCAGCAGTTGGCCGTTATCGGTCAACAGGCTGAAAATGACTTCATGGACTGTCAGTGTGGCATCATGGATCAGCTCGTTTCGGCCACAGGCCAGGCCGGGCATGCGGTGTTAATTGACTGCGAATCTCTGGAGCGACGTTTTACGCCAATTCCCAAGTGTCTTTCCTTATTAATTATTAACTCGAACTACCCTCGCAAACTGGTGGATAGTGCTTATAACCAAAGGCGTCGGGACTGTGAGCAGGCTGCGGCAGCGATGGGGTTAAGCTCCCTGAGAGAGGCCACCTTGCCGATGCTTGAGCAGTGCCGGGCTTCAATGACGGCCGACCAATACCGCCGCGCGCGGCACGTGATTACCGAAAACGCACGAGTGTTTGCGTTTGAGGAGGCACTTGGCGCCTCAGACATCAATGCGATGAGCAACCTGATGCGAGCCTCTCACCAGTCATTAAAACACGATTTTGAGGTGACCGTACCGGCGACCGACGGCCTTGTGGCCATTTGTGATGACTTGTTAGGACAAGCCGGCGCCGCACGTATGACCGGCGGAGGATTCGGTGGCGCCATTGTGTGCCTGTGTCCCCATGATCGGGTCGAAACGCTGAATCGACGTATAAAACGGGAATATCCCCAACAGTTTGGACTGGAAGCAGACATTTACCAGGCCGACATTGGGGACGGATTAACCCTGAAAATCCATCCATGTAGCCACTGAGTTCACCAGAAATCGTTAACGAATTATTGACACTAACTTAGCAGGTGTTATGTTGTATGAAGACTTACAACATAAGTCATAACAATTAACCAGAAAGAGGCTTTGAGAAGATGAGCCAAGAATACAATGTGTTTTCTTTAGCAGGCAAAACGGCCCTTGTAACCGGCGCCAGTCGCGGGTTAGGACAGGCCATGGCTATTGGTCTGGCAAAGGCCGGTGCCGTGGTGGTGTGCAGCAGTTCGCGAGAAGGGGGCTGCGATGCGACCAGAGCATCCATTGCTGAGTTTGATGGGGAAAGCTACGAGCTTGTCGCCGACTTGAGTCAACCCGATCAGGTCAGGGCAATGGCTGAGCAGGCCTTGGGCGTCACGGGTCAGGTCGATGTACTGGTTAACAATGGCGGCACCATTGCCCGCAGTCCGGCCGTTGACTATCCGTTTGAGGACTGGAAGCGGGTGATGGATGTGAACATTGATGCGCCCTTTTTGTTAAGCCAGATCATTGGTAAACACATGGTTCAGCGCGGCCAGGGCAAGATCATTAACATTGCCTCAATGCTGTCTTACACCGGAGGGATTACCGTTCCGGCCTATGCCGCCAGTAAGCACGCTATCGTGGGTCTGACCAAGGCCCTGGCGAATGAATGGGCCAGTGCCAATGTTCAGGTGAATGCCATCGCACCAGGTTATTTCCGTACCGATAACACCGCCGCACTGCAAGCCGACCCTGAGCGCAACAAAGAAATTGAAAAGCGCATCCCTGCCGGACGATGGGGAGAGCCAGAGCAGCTTAGTGGGGCCGCTGTATTTTTAGCCTCTCAGGGCAGTGACTACATCAATGGCCACGTGTTAGCCGTCGACGGCGGCTGGCTGGCTCGATAAACCCTAATAGGAGAATTCCATCATGGTAGATTACGAAGTTAAGTACGCCGTTGGCCATAATGAGTTTAAAGGTTTTGGTACCGACGCGATTCGTGAACACTTTCAGCTTACTGACCTCTTTGTCGAAGATAAGATAAAGCTGGTTTATACCCACTATGACCGCTTTATCGTCGGTGCAGCTGTGCCGGTTAAGGGAGCGCTGGAGCTGGAGAGCATCGATCCCTTAAAAGCACCCTACTTTTTGGCACGTCGGGAATTAGGTGCCATCAATGTCGGCGGTGCAGGGCGCGTCACGGTTGATGGCGAGGTATATGAAGTGGGCCATAAAGAGGCGCTCTATATCGGAGCGGGTAATGAAAAAGTTGTTTTCGAGAGCGCCGATGAGACCCGTCCGGCAGAGTTCTATCTGAATTCCGCTCCCGCTCATGCTCAATACCCAGTGAAAAAGGTGGGGCGAGATCAGGCCAAAGTATTGGAGCTAGGCTCTAAAGAAACCTGTAATGAGCGCGTCATCAATCAGATGATCATCAACGGCATCGTGGATACCTGTCAATTGCAGATGGGCATGACCTGCCTGCAGCCCGGTAGTATCTGGAATACAATGCCGGTACATCAGCACGATCGTCGAATGGAGACGTATCTCTATATTGATGTGCCAGAGGATCAGGCTGTTTGCCATTTTATGGGTGAACCCAAGGAAACCCGGCATGTCTGGATGGCAAATAAGCAGGCGGTGATCTCTCCTGCCTGGTCAATCCATAGTGGAGCTGGGACGGCTAACTATACCTTCATCTGGGGGATGGCCGGTGAAAACCTGGATTATGACGATATGGACAAATATGGTCCTGCCGAGATACGTTAACAGATTGTTATCGGTGAGTGCCTATTAGCGGGGCTGTGATGTATCGACACTCTTCTCTTTTGATCGCAATAATGGTGGTGGCTTTATCGGCCTGTCAGACCGAAGGTCCCCATCGGGTTCTGCGGGTAGGCCATACTCTGGATACTAATCACTCTGTGCATCAAGCTCTGCAGCATATGGCAGAGCGGTTGGTCATCTACTCCAATGGGCAGCTGCAGCTGAAGCTTTATCCCAATGGCCAACTTGGTTCAGAGCGGGATATGGTGGAGCTTCTCCAAATTGGCAGCCTGGCGATGACCAAAGTTTCCGCCGCTTCTCTGGAAGGCTTTGTGTCTGAAATGCGGGTCTTTGGTGTGCCCTACCTGTTTCGTTCCGATGAGCATCGTTGGCGCGTTCTGGAGTCGGCCATTGGCGAGGAGATTTTACGGGCCACCCGACCCGCCAGATTCACCGGCCTGGCTTACATGGACGCAGGCAGTCGCAGCTTCTACATGACCGAATCAATGGTGTCCGTTCCAGAAGACGTTCAGGGTAAGAAAGTGCGGGTGATGAACAGTCCTATGGCAGTGCAGCTGATTGATACGATGCAGGGCGCCGCCACGCCCATGGCCTGGGGTGAGCTGTACGCCGCCTTGCAACAGGGGGTAGTGGATGGGGCTGAGAACAATCCGCCCAGTTATTATTCGTCGCGCCATTACGAGATCGCGAAGCATTATTCATTGAACGAACACGCTTCGATTCCTGACGTCATCATTATCAGTAATCATGTTCTGAATAGCCTGAATTCCAAAGAGCGCCGGTGGCTGGAGCGTGCTATGGACGATGCGGTACGGAAGCAGCGTCAACTTTGGGAACAGGCGGAACAACAGGCGTTAGCCAGATTGGCCGAGGCAGGAGTGACCATCACTCGTCCGGATAAAGCGCCGTTCTATAAGGCTGTTGAGCCGCTGCATCAGCGTCTCAGTGATTCCGCCGTCGGGCCGCTAATGCAGCGCATTAAGTCGATGGGAGTATCACAATGAGGCTATCTCTAGCCTGGCTGGATAAGGGCCTGAGCCGGTTGTTGGTGGCTTTGACAGCAGCGATTGTTGTCTGTGTCTGCTGGCAAGTCCTGTCCCGCTATGTCACACAAACCCCCAGTGCTTACAGTGAAGAGATCGCTCGTTTCTTGTTGATCTGGCTCGGAATCTTAGGGGCATCCTATGCCTACCGGACCGGGGCACATTTGGGTCTGGACTTGCTGGTGAATCAATTGTCACAGCTATGGCAGCGGCGTGTGACGGTATTGGTACATGGCGTCGTTTTGAGTTTTGCTCTGTCTGTCATGGTGTTAGGTGGCATTCAACTGATGGCGTTAGCCATTGACCCAGGCCAGCAATCCTCTGCGCTGCAACTCAATATGGCCTGGGTCTACGCCGTGCTGCCGATATCCGGTGTCGTTATATCCGTTTATGCGTGTTCTGCGCTGATTTCTGTTTTGAGGGAGTCCTAGTCATGGAGTTTGGTGGGCTGGTGCTGCTGGTGGTGTTCCTGGTGTTGCTGGTATTGCGTGTACCGATTTCCTTTAGCATCGGATTTGCGACTCTGGTAACCATGCTGCTCAGTATGGATGCCATGCCGGCGGTCACTACGTTGGCGCAGCGGATGGCGAATGGCCTCAATAGCTTTGCGCTATTGGCGATCCCGTTTTTTGTCTTGTCTGGCGTCATTATGGGACAAGGGGGGATAGCCCGGCGTTTGATAGATTTTGCGATGGCGTATATCGGCATGTTGCCGGGTGGACTGGCACTGGTTAACGTCGTTTCCTGTGCGCTGTTTGGCGGAATCTCTGGATCAGCGGTAGCGACGACCAGTGCCATTGGCAGCTTTATGATTCCAGAGATGGAAAGGAAAGGTTATGACAGGAATTTTTCTACCGCTGTGACGACTGCCGCGGCGACGACGGGGATGGTCATTCCGCCCAGTAATATATTGATTGTATTCGCTATTGCCAGTGGTGGTGTATCGATATCGGCGTTGTTTGTGGCGGGCTATTTACCCGGGCTATTGGTGGCCTTTTCCCTCATGCTGGTGTGTGCCACCTTTGCTAAAGTGCGCGGCTATCCGGTTATGGCGGCATTGCCGTTTAAGGAAGTTATCAGGCGCACGGGGGCAGCAATGCCTGCTCTGTTTATGGTGGTCCTGGTCATGGGGGGGATTATCTCAGGGCTGTTTACCGCCACAGAAGCCGGTGCTATAGCGGTAGTCTATTCGTTGGCACTTGCTATGGGCGTATACCGGCAGATTCGTTGGTCAGAACTGTCGGCCGTGTTACTCAAGACCGCCGAGGTAACGGCGATCGTGATGATGCTGATCGCCGTGTCTTCAGCCATGTCCTGGATACTGGCTTATGAGAACATTCCTCAGTTGATCACTCAGGCGTTATTGGGGATCAGTGATAATCCCATTATCCTGCTGCTGATCATTAACCTGATGTTGTTGTTCATTGGCGCCTTTATGGACACGACGCCAGCGGTACTGATTTTTACCCCGATATTACTGCCGGTGGCCGAGAGTCTGGGCATGAGTCCTTTGCATTTTGGCATTATGCTGGTCATGAACCTGTCCATTGGGTTGTGCTCACCGCCGGTCGGCTCGGTGCTGTTTGTGGGCTGCTCGGTGGGTAAGGCGAGTATTGCCAGGGTGATTCCACCACTATTACCCCTTTATATGGCAATGTTTGTGGCACTAATGATTGTCACCTACGTGCCTGCCGTCAGTGAATGGCTGCCTACCATAACTGGGTTGTATCAATAGGGAAGCATCATGGGTTGGCGTTTCTATTTACTGGGGATTTGCTTGTTATCGGGCGCCAGTCAGGCTGAAGTCTTTACGCCCAGTCAGGCCAAAGCCAATCTCAACTTTGCCCTGACGCAATACACTAAAATGATGCAGCAGGTAGAGGCTCGTCAGCACCTGCAATTGCCTGTTTTGTGTCAGGAATCACTTCATCTGTGCACTCCCAGAGCACTGCACGGCGACGACATTCAAATGGCGGTCCCGGGTAAATGGACGAATGGTTTCTACCCAGGGGCTTTCTGGAAATTGTTGTCCGTGTCCAAGGCATTGAATGAATCGGATACGGTATTACGGCGGCGCTTGCAAAACCACGCTGTGGCTTATCAGCAGCGAATATATCCAGAGGTCTGGCGCACCGATACCCATGATCTCGGCTTCATTGCGTATGATTCGTTTGCTGAAGCATTGGACTATCCTGACCTGCCCGCTCCGCTAAAACATCGCTACACCAGAGCATTGAATCAGGCCCGCGAAAGCTTGTATCAACGGTATCGTCCTGAGTATGGAGTCGTACAGTCGTGGGATTGGTTACCTGCCATTAAGTTTCCCGTGCGTGGTGCTCAAGGCATTGAACCGATGGCCTTTGACATTGCTCAACCCTGGCAGCTGCCCGTGATCATCGATAATATGATGAACTTAGAGTTGTTACTCACCAGTTCACAGAGCGAGCATCAGCAGGCCGCAATCAGTCATGGTCAGCGAACCATAGACAAACATTATTTTACCCTTGAAAGAGAGCCGGGCTTACCACTCACCATTGCCTATCATCTGTACGATCATCAGCTCGATTTACCCGGAAACTGGCAAGGTTTAGGCAATCATAGTGCCTGGTCGCGAGGGCAGGGCTGGTCGCTCTATGGGTTCGCAACACTATTAGCCTACCCGGAAGCGTTTAACCATAATAGGCAGCGTTCTCACTTTATGACTCATACGCAGTCTTTAGTGTCCACACTGGAGTCTTTACTCGTCTCGCACCCGGTGCCGGATTGGGACTTTTTTGCTGCGGATGAAGACGCGAACAACCTGGTGATTGATGACCGGGGACTGACCTATTCACCAATGCAGGATTTGTGTCCACGACAACTTGATGAACATATCCTCCCGTATAAGGGCTATCAGCCGTTGGCGTTGTCGACGGCAATGCTGACGGTTTCTGCCAGAGAACGTCTGATGCTGTGGGAGACGCCGGAAGGCAAGCCCCTGTCAGAGGGCGATCTTTTTTACCCATGCGGCCGGGAGAGTATTAAGCACGCGAGGGATCGTGCTATTCCTAAAGACACTTCTGCGGCAGCTCTGATTGCGGCTGGGCTGTATCGTTTGGCCTTAAACCCGGATTGGCCTGAAAAGCAGCAAGTCACTGCGTTGGCTGATAGGGTGATGGCTGCGTTAACCAAAAATTATCTGAGTCACAGAGCGCCAGAATCCAGTGCTTATCAACGGGGCTTTTTGCTGATGGAAGCAACCGGCAATATGCCAGCCGCGGGTGAGATCGACACTGGCATTATCTACGCTGACTTTTATTTTATTGAAGCCAATCAATTAAAGCTTCGCCTCTCGAAGTAACTCCCTTTTCCAGTTCAGTTGAATGGCTGACCAGGGCTGAGCCCTCAGTCTTCTGCAGTTCAGATACTCATTTCATCTTTGTTAAAAAAAAATTACGGCAATGTTGATCATCTGAATATATGTTTGTAAGATGTATGAAGACTGATTACTAACGTGTCAGCTATTAGAGAGCAGTCAGTAGCTTGCACACCACATTGAGAGCACAAGTAAGGTACGATTATGAAATTCAATAAGAGTCTGATTACGGCTGCGGTTGCGGCATCACTGAGCTTGACGGTTCAGGCCAATGAACAGGAAAAAGACGTTGAGGTCATCCAGGTATCCGGCATTAAGGGCAGCCTGGTGAAGTCAATGAACAACAAGCGTTTTGCTTACAATGTGGTGGATACCATTTCAGCCGAAGACATTGGTAAGTTTCCTGATTCAAACTTAGCCGAGTCGTTGCAACGTATAACCGGTGTGTCTATCGACCGCAGTGGTGGTGAAGGCCGCTTTGTGAGCATCCGAGGAATGGGCCCGGACTTCAGCAGTGTAACCCTGAATGGCCGTGAGATCGCAAGTGAGAGCCAGAGTCGTGCATTTGGGTTCGATACGCTGGCCTCTGAGCTTGTCAGTAATATCAATGTGAACAAAACGTCGACAGCGGAAATGCTGGAAGGCGGCATTGGCGGCAATATCGATATTCGTACTGCTCAACCTTTTGACTTCGAAGGGTTTCATGCCGCAGGCAGCATCGAGGGTGTGCGTGAGCAAAACCGGGGAGGCATTACGCCTCAGGCATCGTTCCTGGTAACAGACCGCTTCTTGAATGACCGTCTTGGTTTGCTGGCGTCATTTACCTATCAGAACCGTGAAGCTCAGAGCTATGAAGTGAATAATGATGGGATAATCCAGCGGGATCTCGACTTGTACGCTCATCGTCGTGATGTCGGCCCTGATGATGGTTGGCGTAAGGTTCTCGGTGTGGCCGAGGGGCTTTATTCTCATCAGGCGATAGGTCGCGGTGTGACCCAAGAGGACCGTCAGCGGGTCGGCGGCAATCTGGCGGTGCAGTTTCAGGCCTCCGATGATCTGATTCTGTCCGGGGATTATCTTTACTCCAAACTGGATGTGGACAGTGTTAACAACCAGGCTTATAACTGGTTCTGGGCTACCCACTCTATTGATGAGGTGGATGCAAACAATACGGTTGTGCGTCAGACTCACGCTGATGGTTACTCTGGCTACGCTCATTTACGCTTCGAAGAGCATCGTCCGTCGACCACAGAAGTGTTAGGTTTGAATGCGGACTGGATTATTAATGATCGACTCAGTCTTAATGCTGACTTCGCGTGGTCGAAGGCAGAAAATGACAATAAGGGTCTAGATTCACGCCAGACGTTAGAGGCATTGAATCAGCCAGGGATTATCTTGGATTATACGACGGGACAGGTGCCGTCCATGATTCACGTAGATCCATCGGTTACGCTGCCTGAAAATGCGGAACTGTCCGATTTGCAAATGCGTCATATGGAGCGTTATGGCAACTACACAGAGGCAGAGAATCAGCAGCTTCGCCTAGACTTCTCCTATCTTGTGGACGGTGAGTACTTCAATAAGGTGGAGTTTGGTGCGCATTATCTGTCAAAATCTAAGCAGAATGTTGCCTATCAAACTCCTCAAGAGTTGATAAAAATGTACCAGAATAGTGGCTCACGGCCTGTGGCGACCAGTGCTCATGCCACGGTGCGTAATTATGGCAATGTGTTCCCGGCCGCCGATCTGGCCGCACAATTCTTTGAGTTGAATGAATCGGCCATGTGGGATTTGGCCAACGACCCTGCGTCTCTAGAGCTCTTAACTCAAAGCCCTGACATTAAAGACGCATTAATTGCGCTGCACAGTTCAAATGGCGGCTTTACTGCCCGAGCAACCAATGATGCCTATGAGATTGAAGAGGATGTCACTTCATTCTATGCCGACACCTACTTCAATGGGGATTGGGGGGACATGACATGGAGCCTTGTTGCCGGACTGCGTTACTCTAAGACAGACCAGACCTCCAATGGCACAATTCAGAGCTTAGCAGGCCTCGAAAAGCCAGTTGAGCAGTCGGTGAACCTTGTCCCTCGCTATGAAGGTTATCAAGCTGTAGCTATTGAGAACGACTATGACAACTGGCTGCCTTCGATTAGCGGTAACCTTAATATTACCGACGAACTCGTTTTGAGAGCCGGTGTCTCAAAAACTATTACACGACCAACGCTGACCGATCTGGCGCCTTCCTTGAGTGTCACTTCCACAACAACGGATCTGCGCACTGCCAAAGGCAGCAACCCTATGCTGAGTCCCTTTGAGTCGACAAACTTCGACTTATCGCTGGAGTACTATTACGACGAGGCAAGCATGGCGTCACTGGCTTACTTTAAAAAGTCAGTGGACAACTTCATTGTCCGGACTAACAGCGTGGAAAACTTTGACCTGGATTTCGGTGGACAATGGTCTGACTTTGATGTCAACCGCCCTACCAATGGTGAAAGCGCCACCGTGGACGGTATTGAAGCCAACTGGATCCACACTCTGGACAGCGGATTCGGCTTACAGCTGAATGCCACCTTTGTGGACAGCAACGCCGAACTGGATAATACCAACCCGGACCAGGTATTCGCTCTGGAAGGTCTCAGTGATACCGCTAACGCCGTTGTGTTTTATGAGAAAGGGCCCTATCAGGTGCGTCTGGCGTACAACATGCGCGGCGAGTTCCTGGAAACCCAAATCAATCCTTATGCAGGTGAGCCCATCTACGTCGATGACTACGATCAGGTCGATGTCAGTGGTAGCTATGAAATCAATGACAACATGAGTGTGTATTTCGAAGGCATCAACATCACCGAATCAACGGTCGATAAACATGGCCGCTTCGATAATCACTTTATTTATTACGGAGATTTCGGAGCGCGCTATGCCTTGGGAGTGCGCGGTAGCTTTTAGAGCTGACGGTTAAAAAAGTGAGCTCTGGCGGTCGAGTGCCCTCTCGCACCGCCTTTTTTATGTCCATGGAAGGACTGTATGCCGCGGGCGCAAGGAAGCGCAGGAGCGGCGATGTTCAGGAACGGACAAGTTTTCGCTCCTGAAAAACTTGCACTTAGACCATTCCTGGTCGGCGCATGGAAGCGGTCACTCTCTTTCAACCTATCAGCCAGATAATCAACGATGAAATGTGATGAATTGATAAACCCGCATGGTATGCGAGTGACGCTGTGCCCTTACGGCGCGAGGATAACCGGTATCAGCGTTCCTTTTGCTCGTGATAATCGTCAGATGGTACTTGGGTATCCTGAAGCGGAGGCCTACGAAGACGATGTCTACTATATGGGGGCAACGGTGGGCCGGGTCGCTAACCGTATTAGAAATGGTCGATTCGAGCTTAATGGTCGTACTCATAAACTGAGTGTGAACGAGGGCAATCATTGCTTGCACGGCGGCACGCATGGAATCTCTCAGCGAAATTGGCAACGCGGGGAGGCAACGACTTCTGAGGTCAATTACCATTATACCTCGCCCGCAGGAGAAGGTGGCTTTCCGGGGTGTGCCCATATTCAGGTTAAGTATCAACTGACCCAGAATAATGCACTGATCGTGACCTTAATGGCTAGGGTATCCGAGGCTTGTCCTGTCAGCCTGACCAATCACAGTTATTTCAATCTTGGCTGTGAGTCTGTAAGGCAGCTAAGCCTCCGGGTGGCCGGTAACGAATATCTGGTGGTTGATAAAGATAATGTCGCGAACGGAAAAACAGATTGCCTGAGTAACCTGGGTCAGGTTCATAGCGTTAACGCTACTCAGTTGGCATTAGTGAACGAAGGTAATGGGCTGGACCATTGTATATTGTTACCCCAAGAAGACTCTACAGAATGGCTGCCCTGGGCTGCGACGCTAGAGGCCGCCACTAATGGCGTGGCCATGCATGTATATACAGACCAGCCAGCATTGCAGGTCTACTCTTCGGCGGGGCTGGGCCATCCATTCACGCCGTTTTCAGCGGTGTGTCTTGAAGCCCAGGGGATTAATAATAGCATTAACCTGTCCGGTTTCTGTAGCACTATCGTCCAACCGGACAGGCCCTATAAGCGACAAATCGCATTTGCCTTTAATCACTGCCGCTGACAATTTGTACCTGGGCAATATCGGTGTCGCCCTTCAATACTTTATAGAGTGCGTCCTGAGTCAGGGTGCGCATGCCATCTTTCATTGCCTGTGTTTTCATTTCGGCGGCAGAGGCTTCCTTATAAACGAGAGCCCGCAGTTCTGAGGTCATGCTCAAAAGCTCATGAATGCCGGTACGACCTTTATAGCCGGTATCGCCGCATTGGTCACAACCTTTGGCGCGATAGAGCGTTAAAGGCTCCTCGTAGCCATCCAGTTCATCGAGATACTGTTCGCCGTACTGGCGGCGGATAAAGCCTATATCCGCCTCTGTGGCGGGGTAGGCTTCCTTGCAGTTGCTGCACAGCGTCCGAATCAGTCGCTGAGCCAAGATCCCCACACAGGCGTCGGAGAAGTTGACCGGGTCCAGTCCCAAATCCAGCAAACGAGTAATGGTCTCGGGAGCTGAGTTGGTGTGTAGGGTGGATAATACCAGGTGACCGGTCAGTGACGCTTCGATACCGGCATGCGCGGTTTCCTTGTCCCGCATCTCACCGATCAGGATGATATCTGGGTCGGCACGCAAGAAAGCCCGCAGGGCATTGGCGAAGGTAAAGCCAATCTTGGGGCTGACCTGTACCTGCTGGAGGCCGGACTGGGTGATCTCTACCGGGTCTTCGGCGGTCCAGATTTTCTTCTCCGGGGTATTCAGTTCACCCAACACGGCGTGCAGGGTGGTCGTTTTCCCCGAGCCTGTGGGGCCCACCACCAGAATAATGCCGTGCGGTTTTTTGATCATGGTACGCAGTGTTTTATCCACCTGAGGGGCAAGATTGAGCTTGTCCATCGGCATGGCCCCGCCAGAAGCCAGAATCCGCATGACCACGCCTTCACCGGCAACGGTGGGAATGGTCGCTACCCGCACCTCAACCATCCGACCGCCCATCTTGGCAGCCAGTTTACCGTCCTGAGGAACCCGCTTTTCGGCGATGTTCAGATGGGACATGATTTTAATCCGCGCGATCACTGCATTGTGATGGGAGGCGGGGATCTGGGTGATCTCCCGACAGACACCGTCCACCCGCATCCGTACCTTGGTCGGGCCGCGTTTTTCCGGATCGATATGAATATCCGAGGCGTTCAGCCGCTTGGCATCGTGCAAAATACGACTCACCAAACGAACCACTGCGGGGGCATCGTCGCTGGGCTCTTCCATTGACTCTTCGTCTTCGTCCGAGCCACTACTGATCTCATCTAAGATCTCGTCCATGTCTCCCGGGCCACTCCCCCCGACGCTCTCACCCAGATATTGCAGCACTGTATTAGGCAGGGCCACATTAATGTCGTAACTGTTGATGCCCAGGGCACTCTCGATTTCCATCAATAAGGCGGCATTATTGGGTTCGGCCATCAGGATAATGGGGTTTTCCCGTACGTCGGCGACCACGGCCACATAATTGCGTTTCAGATAAGACAGATTGAGCCGGGCATCACTCTGATAGAGATGATATTTTTCTGGGTCATAACCAATAAAGGGCACCTGAAAGTGCACCGATAGAGCATGGCCCAGCTCTTTTTCTTCGATGCGAAATTCGCTGCTGAGTTTTTGCACCAACTCTTTGGGATCTCTGGCCTTCTGCAGCAGTTCGTCCAGTTGCTTCTCGCCGATAAGCCCGCGATGTACCAGATATTGGAACGGCTTATTGGTGCCGCCCAGCTCGAACCGGAAAGCGTCACCCAGGCGCTCCGCCAACTCCTGTGCCGTTTGTAAGTCTTCATTATTAAAGTCGCCATGGCGTTTATTAATGATCTGCAATACTCCTAGCAGTACTCCGGCGTTGAGAATCGGTACACAGATAATATTGCGAGTAATAAAGGAAGAGCTTTTATCAAACTTACCCTGGAACCTGAGCCTTGGGTGTATCTCGGTTAACGCCTGGCTGTCATAGGGATCGTCGATCACCAGCGGTAACTGACTCATGGCCACATACCCGGCGATAGACTGCGGGGTGATGGGAACCTTAATCTCCTTAACTTCGGAGCCGGTCTTAAATCGTGCTACCAGATCCTGATGTTGACGCCGACGCTGGAAGATACTCATACGTTCGGCGTCGAACAGGTCCAGTATCAGGGGTTCCAGCTGGCCGTAGACGGCCATCAATTCTTGCTCTTGATCGAGTAGCTGATAAATGGCGGTCAGTTGTCGCGCGGAGTTGGTGATCATCGTCGGTTTATAACAGCTCAGAATTCAATAATGTATCTTCCTACTATAGAACAGCGCCATTCGGATGAATACCGTGGATAGGTATGTCGTTTGATGTTGGCTATTGTTTAGAGAAAAACAGTTGCATAAAAAAGCAACATGGGTATAATTCGCGCCCACTTGCCCCTCGTTGGGCAGAGATCGATGGCCTAAACCGGCATCGATGAAGAAACAGGACCCCGATTTGGGGTCAGCGGTTTATGCGCGCATCCTCCCTCTACCAAGAATTGTAGAAGGCGGGATGATTTTTTTTGTTCTTTTGATTGGAGCTTGGTTCATGCCAAATCAAAGAATTCGTATTCGTTTGAAAGCGTTCGATCACAAATTGATCGATCAGTCTACGGCTGAAATCGTCGAGACTGCCAAACGCACAGGTGCTCAGGTGAGTGGCCCAATTCCTCTGCCTACCCGCAAGGAACGCTACACTGTGTTGATTTCTCCCCACGTGAACAAAGATGCACGTGACCAGTACGAGATCCGCACTCATAAGCGTTTGGTGGATATCATCGAGCCAACTGATAAGACAGTTGACGCTCTGATGAGATTGGACTTGGCTGCCGGCGTTGATGTTCAAATCAGCCTGGGCTAACGAGAGAGGGTTTTAACAATGGCGATTGGTCTAGTCGGTCGTAAAGTAGGTATGACCCGTATCTTCACCGAAGATGGCGTGTCGATTCCTGTGACTGTTATTGAAGCAACGCCTAACCGTGTGACTCAGTTACGCACTGAAGAAAACGACGGTTACAAAGCGTTGCAAGTAACCACAGGCACGAAGAAAGCAAATCGCATCAACAAAGCTCAGGCAGGTCACTTTGCCAAAGCTGGTGTAGAAGCAGGTCGTGGTCTGTGGGAATTCCGCATCGACGGTGAAGACGGTGAAGGCATCGAAGTTGGCAGTGAAATCACTGTTGAGATCTTTGCTGATACCAAGAAAGTTGACGTCAGCGGTACATCCAAAGGTAAAGGTTTTGCCGGTGCCATCAAGCGTTGGAACTTCAGTTCACAGCGTATGACGCACGGTAACTCTTTGTCACACCGCGCGCCGGGTTCGATTGGTCAAAACCAATCACCGGGTAAAGTATTCAAAGGTAAGAAGATGGCCGGTCACTTGGGTGACGAAGCGGTTACGATTCAGTCTTTGGAAGTAGTGCGCGTTGATACCGAAAACAACCTTTTATTAGTAAAAGGTGCGGTACCTGGTGCAACAGGCGGCGACGTTGTCGTTAAGCCTGCGGTTAAAGCGTAACGTCTGGGAGATTAGTGATGGAATTAGTATTGAAAGACGCGAACAGCGCTCTTGAAGTATCCGAAGCTACCTTTGGACGTGAGTTTAACGAAGCTCTGGTACACCAGGTAGTTGTGGCTTTCGGTGCGGGTGCTCGTCAGGGTACTAAAGCACAGAAAACCCGTTCAGAAGTGCGCGGTGGTGGTAAGAAACCATGGCGTCAAAAAGGCACAGGCCGTGCGCGTGCCGGTACCATCCGCAGCCCGATTTGGGTTGGTGGTGGCCGTACGTTCGCTGCTAAGCCTCAGGATCACGAACAGAAAGTTAACAAGAAGATGTACCGTGGTGCGATCAAAAGCATCCTGTCTGAACTTGTTCGCCAAGAGCGTCTGATTGTGGTTGAAAACTTTGGTGTTGAAGCACCAAAGACCAAAGAATTGGTTTCCAAGCTGAAAGAGCTGGAATTGAACGATGTATTGGTTGTGACTCCCGAAGTGGACGAGAACCTGTTTTTGGCTTCACGCAACCTGTACAAGGTTGACGTCCGTGATGTTCAAGGCATCGATCCAGTAAGCTTGATTGCATTTGAAAAAGTGTTGATGACTGCTGATGCAGTGAAACAACTTGAGGAGGCGTTGGCATGATGAACGAAGAACGTCTACTGAAAGTGGTAATTGCACCACATATCTCAGAGAAATCGACTCTGGCTGCTGAAAGCAACAACACTGTTGTCTTCAAAGTTGTAAAAGATGCAACCAAGACCGAAATCAAAGCAGCAGTTGAAAAACTGTTCGAGGTGGAAGTCGATGCAGTTCGCACTGTGAACGTGAAGGGTAAAACCAAGCGTCACGGTATGACTTTCGGTAAGCGTAGTGACTGGAAAAAAGCCTACGTAGTACTGAAAGAAGGCCAAGACATCGACTTTGTCGGTGGCGGTGAATAATAGGAGGGTTTAGACATGGCATTAATGAAAGCTAATCCAACTTCTCCGGGTCGTCGCCACGTCATCAAAGTGGTTAACCCAGAGTTGCACAAAGGCGCGCCTTACGCTCCTTTGTTGGAAAAGAAAAGCAAGTCTGGTGGTCGTAACAACAATGGTCGGATTACAACCCGTCACATTGGCGGTGGTCACAAGCATCACTACCGCATCATCGACTTCAAACGTAATAAAGATGGTGTACCTGCGACAGTTGAGCGTCTGGAATATGATCCAAACCGTTCTTCTAATATCGCTCTGGTACTTTACGCCGACGGTGAGCGTCGCTACATTCTGGCCCCGAAAGGCCTGAAAGCGGGTGACAAGATCGTATCCGGCTCTAACGCGCCCATTAAAGCGGGTAACGCGTTGCCATTGAATAACATTCCGGTGGGTACTACGGTACACGCCATCGAAATGAAGCCTGGTAAAGGCGCGCAAATCGCACGTAGTGCGGGTGCTTACGCACAGATTCTGGCTCGTGACGGCGCGTATGTAACGCTGCGTCTACGTTCTGGCGAAGTTCGTAAAGTATTGGCCGAAGGCCGCGCCACAGTAGGCGAAGTTGGTAACTCTGAGCACATGCTGCGCTCATTGGGTAAAGCGGGTGCCACCCGTTGGCAGGGCAAACGTCCTACCGTACGTGGTGTTGCCATGAACCCAATTGATCACCCACACGGTGGTGGTGAAGGTCGTACCTCTGGTGGCCGTCATCCTGTATCGCCTTGGGGTCAGCCAACGAAGGGTAAGAAAACCCGTTCTAACAAGCGTACCGATAAGCTCATCGTACGCCGTCGTAATAAATAATAGCGAGGATTCACCATGCCACGTTCTCTCAAGAAAGGTCCATTTATTGACCTGCACTTGCTGAAGAAGGTAGAGACTGCGGTGGAAAATAACGATCGTAAACCAATTAAAACCTGGTCACGTCGTTCTATGATCATCCCAAATATGATTGGGTTGACCATTGCAGTCCATAACGGTCGCCAGCACGTTCCAGTTTTGATTTCTGACGAAATGGTCGGCCACAAATTGGGCGAATTTGCGCCAACGCGTACTTATCGCGGTCACATCGCCGATAAGAAAGCCAAGAGATAAGGGGTAGATAATGGAAGCATTAGCTAAACACCGTTTTGCCCGCACCTCGGCTCAAAAAGCACGCTTGGTAGCGGACCAAATTCGCGGAATGCACGTTGAGAAAGCGCTTGAGCTTCTGACTTACAGCCCGAAAAAATCAGCTGAGCTGATCAAAAAGGTGCTGGAGTCCGCCATTGCCAACGCTGAGCACAACGAGGGCGCAGATATCGATGAGCTGACCGTAGCTAAGATCTTCGTTGACGAAGGTCCTACCATGAAGCGCATTAAGCCCCGTGCCAAAGGTCGTGCGGATCGTATTTTCAAGCGTAGCAGTCACATCACTGTGGTTGTGGCTGATAACTAGGAGTAGATAATGGGACAGAAGGTACATCCTACAGGTATTCGCCTGGGTATCAGTAAACCATGGAACTCTACCTGGTACGCTAATACTAAAGAATATGCAGATAACCTGTACAATGATCATCAGGTACGTCAGTTCCTGACCAAGAAGCTGAAAAACGCTTCGGTATCGCGCATCGTTATCGAGCGCCCTGCCAAGAGCCTGCGTGTGACCATTCACACTGCTCGTCCTGGCGTGGTTATCGGTAAGAAAGGTGAAGACGTCGAGAAGCTGCGTAAGCACGTGTCGAAACTGTCTGGCGTGCCAGCACAGATCAACATCGCTGAAGTACGTAAGCCTGAGCTGGACGCGCAACTTGTTGGCGACAACATCGCCAGCCAGCTGGAGCGTCGGGTTATGTTCCGTCGCGCCATGAAGCGTGCGGTACAAAACGCTATGCGTCTGGGTGCCAAGGGTATCAAAGTAGAAGTCAGCGGCCGTTTGGGCGGTGCAGAAATTGCCCGTACTGAATGGTATCGCGAAGGTCGTGTTCCACTGCACACTTTCCGTGCGGACATCGACTATGCGACCTCTTCAGCTGAAACCACTTACGGTATCATCGGCGTTAAAGTCTGGATCTTCAAAGGTGAAATCCTGGGCGGTTTGCCAGCGGCAAACGAGCAACAGCCTCAGGCACCTAAGAAGAAAGGCCGCAGTGCGAAGCAAGGGGGCTAAAAGATGTTACAACCAAAACGTACGAAATTCCGTAAGCAGCATAAAGGGCGTAACCGTGGTATGGCCATCGCCGGCGGCAAGGTGAGCTTCGGCACTTATGGTTTGAAAGCGGTTGGCCGTGGTCGTATGACCGCGCGTCAAATCGAAGCCGGCCGTCGTGCACTGACTCGTCACGTTAAGCGTCAGGGTAAAATCTGGATCCGCGTGTTCCCCGACAAGCCAATTACTGAGAAGCCTCTTGAGGTTCGTCAAGGTAAAGGTAAGGGTAACGTTGAGTACTGGGTATGCCAGATTCAGCCAGGCCGTGTGCTGTATGAAATGGAAGGTGTGCCAGAAGAGTTGGCTCGTGAAGCATTGGCTCTTGCGGCATCTAAACTGCCATTTAAGACAACCTTTGTAACTCGGACGGTGATGTAATGAAAGCCACTGAACTGAAAGACAAAAGCGTAGAAGAGCTGAACGCAGAGCTGTTGAATCTGCTGCGCGAACAGTTCAACCTGCGTATGCAACACAGCACAGGTCAGCTGGAACAAACTCACCAGTTGAAGACAGTGCGTCGCAGCATTGCGCGTGTTAAAACCATTCTGACTCAGAAGGCAGGTGCGTAATGACAGAGAAAACTGTTCGTACATTGCAGGGTCGTGTAATCAGCGACAAGATGGAAAAATCCATCACCGTTGCTATCGAGCGTCGTGTTAAGCACCCGGTGTATAACAAATACATCAGCCGCACGACCAAGCTGCACGTCCACGATGAAAACAACCAAGCGAAGCAAGGCGATTGGGTAAGCATCAGCGAATGCCGTCCTATCTCCAAGACCAAAGCTTGGAATCTGGTTGAAGTACTGGTTGAAGCGAAAACCGTTTAATCCAGTCTTACGACACAGATAAGCAAAAGGCGCTCCCGTTACGGCAGCGCCTTTTTTGTATCTGGCTGCTGGCAAGTCACTCAGGCGTTCTGGGGCTGTAATGGCGTTTCAGCCAATGACTTAAGCCTTCCAGACCGGGGAATAACACCCGTTCGGTGATATTGGCCTGGTCCAGTTTATCCCGTACTTCCCATTTGATCCCGGCCGGGATGATAATCCGCTCGCAGTCGGTCTGGGTTTTATCCAACAAGTTATCAACCGCGACGGTAGGATTGGAAGCGACCGAGAACAGGGCGTGTTGGTTAATAATGCGTCCATCCACCGAGGGCGGTTCGAAAAACAGAAAATAATCCTCGTCTTCCATTTGTTCGAAGGCATCTAAATCCTGTACCAGGTCAGTAAGCAGGTCTACCGTAAATACATTGCCGCCCTCGGCTTCCAAACGACGCTTCATATCCGATGGCAGTTGTTTGCAGGAGTCATGATAATTGACCTTCCAAATCACGCCGTCTTTTTCACTCTGCCCAATATCGGCGGTAGCAAAATGCATCCCCACAAAGGGAGAGTAGGTCCAGTCCAACAGGCGGGTGGGCAGGCCGTGGTGCTGAGCAATCGTCAACCAGTGCCAGACTGAGTCGGTGGGCTCGAAGTTGTCGTGACCGTATTTCTTAAAGTTACGCAGCAGGTGGTGTTCGAGCTGGGGATACTGGCCGCCCAGACGCATCAGCGAGGTCTTTAAGTCAAACTGGTCGTCGGACAGCCCGCGAAACACGTAGGGCGAGCGGTAGCGGCCGATATCGGCATTCCAGGAGCCGGCAAACAACAGTTCCTGCAGGTGGTCCCAGGATTGAGCGGTGAAAGTCTGCAAGCCTTATTACCTCTTTCTACTCTCGTGTTATAAAGATAGCGTTTTTCCGGTCTGGTGTTAGCCAGAAAAGAAAGCCTAAAGTGTAGAGGTGAAATATGTCCAGCCAATGTCAGCTCACCGACCAACTGGAATTATTGGTCATTCAGGTGGAACCGGTGCGGGTTAGCTGGGATGAGTCGAACGGCTCGCATATTGAGGAGGGAGTCTTAGTGGGGCTCGATGCCAGCCAGGGGCAGGAGTGGTTAACCCTAAAAAGTACTGAGCAGCACTATCGTATTGCACTATCGGAGGTAATACAGCTTACCCGCCTGCGTGACAATGGTCAGGTTATCCCATTTAAGGACGATTGATCCCGCTACCCTGGGGGGTAGATTGTTTCTGTCAGTGCCAGCGGCTAGAATCGCTCTGGCATTAACGACAGGAACAGAATAATGAAAAAACTGATGACGGCATTGGCGGCAGTTGGACTGGTAAGCACCCCTGCTTCTGCCAATAGCATTGATATCGAGCAGATTTTCCAATCGCCCTCGCTGGAGGGCAGCGCCCCCAAGATGCTGAAAGTCTCCCCCGACGGTCAGCGAGTCACCTTTCTTAAAGGCAAAGAAGACGACTACGAGCGTTACGATCTATGGGAGTACCACGTTGAATCCGGTGAAACCCGGATGCTGGTCAACTCCGACGATCTGCACCAGGGCCCGGAAGAACTGTCCGACGAAGAAAAAGCTCGTCGCGAACGGATGCGAGTGCATGGGTCGGGTATTATGAGCTATCACTGGTCTGACGATGGCAAGGCCTTACTCTTCCCATTGGCAGGGGATGCCTATTACTATCGTCTGGGCGATGACAATGCTCGCCAGTTATTGGATACGGAAGCCTTTGAGACCGACATCCGCTTCTCGCCCAGAGCCAAGTATATCTCCTATGTGCGCGAGCAGAATCTCTATGTAATGGACATCGACTCCGGTAAGGAAGTGGCCATTACCACCGAAGGCGGTGGCCCGATTAAATTCGGTATGGCCGAGTTTGTGGCCCAGGAAGAAATGAGCCGTATGACAGGCTACTGGTGGGCCCCGGACGAGAGTCAAATCGCCTTTACCCGGGTAGATGAATCGCCGGTGGAAGAAGTCACCCGCAGCGAAATCTACGCCGATTCCATCAAGATGATCACCCAGCGTTACCCCAGCACGGGTACCGACAACGTTAAAATCGACCTGGGCGTAAAAGCAATCGGCCAGGATGACACCCAATGGGTGGATTTGGGCGATAACGAGGATATTTATCTGGCCCGCGTAAACTGGCTGAACGACAGTCGTCATCTGTCCTACCAATGGCAAAGTCGCGATCAGCAGCGTCTGGAGCTGCGTAAGTACGACACACGTACCGCAGAGCAGAGCAACCTGCTCACGGAAACCTCGGACACCTGGATAAACCTGCACTTCGATCTGCACTTCTTAAAAGACTCAGAGCAGTTTATCTGGGCCTCGGAGCGCGACGGTTTTAAGCATCTGTATCTGTACAACAATGATGGTGAGCTGGTGCGTCAGCTGACCCAGGGTGAATGGGTGGTGGATAAGATCGAAGCCATCGACGAAGCCAGCAAGGCGGTGTATTTCACTGGCCGCGCCGATACGCCCATCGAGCGACACCTGTACCGTGTATCTCTGGAAGGGGGCGATATCGAGCGGGTCAGCCAGCGTAGCGGCTTTCATGGCATCAGCTTTAGTAAGGACGCCAGCATCTATGTGGATCGTTTCTCCACCGTCAATACCCCGCCTCAGGTAAGCCTGCATAAGGCCGGCGGCGAGCAACTCACCTGGCTGGAACAAAACGCCGTTCAAGGCGGGCATCCGCTGGCGGATTATCAGGACAGCTGGGTTAAGCCCGAGTTTGGCACCTTTAACACCGAGGATGGCACTACCATCCACTACCGCCTGTACAAGCCCAAGCAGGTTAACGGCAAACATCCGGCCATTGTCTATCACTATGGCGGTCCTCATGCTCAGGTGGTAACTAACAGTTGGGGCGGCAACCGTGGCCTGCTGATGCAGCACTGGGTCAGCAAAGGCTATGTGGTGTTTTCCATCGACAACCGCGGTTCTTATAAGCGCGGTAAGGCCTTTGAAGACGCCATCTACAAGAATATGGGCGATATCGAAGTTAAGGATCAGGTTGAGGGCGTGAAGTTCTTAACCAGCAAGCCCTATGTGGATGAGAAGCGAGTGGGTGTCTATGGTCACAGCTATGGCGGTTATATGACCCTGATGAGCATGTTTAAGGCCGGTGATGTTTATGCCGCCGGTGTGTCTGGTGCGCCGGTGACCGACTGGCTATTGTACGACACCCACTACACCGAGCGATATATGGGGCATCCTGATGAGAACGCAGAAGGCTATACCAACTCGTCGGTGTTCCCCTATGTGGATGGCCTAAAAGGTAAGTTACTGATTTACCACGGCATGGCCGACGATAATGTGCTGTTTAAACACAGCACCAAGTTGTACAAAACCCTGCAGGATAAGGCGTTGCTCTTTGAGATGATGGATTATCCCGGCAAGAAGCACAGCCTCCGCGGCAAGCAAACCGGGATTCATCTGTACAACACCATTACTCACTTCTTTGATCGCAATTTAATGCGTTAAGAAGGCATTCTCGTTAAAGTCAAAAAGGCCGCTCAGTGAGCGGCCTTTTTGACTTTAACGGTTGCTGAGCGGCAAGGTTAGGGTGATTATATACGTTAATAATGGCCTCCCTTCAAACAACAAGGAAAGAGTGATGAAGAAGTTATTTATGTTATCTATGCTGGTTCTGATTCTCGCGACCGTGATTATCATGACTTTAGTAGGGGCCGATGAGAAGGCTGTTAATGATGAGGTGGAAAAAGAGTTAACGTCTTCCGGCGAGAAAAATAGTCCTGAGCCTGCCTTAATTGCTCAAGATGGATACAGCAATATGTCAGTAGGTGACAACGGACCAGTTTCCGAGGATCCGTCTGAGCCTGAGCATTCCAGAGTCGATAATCAAAAAGCGCTGTCCCCCAGTTTCATTCAGACGATTGTTAACCCTGATTTTAGCAGTGTTAATAAAGAAAAGGCTGGGCAAGTGTTGAGTGCTGACAACTTTACTGAACTGTTGGAGGAGATCAGAGATGATCAGAATGTGAGCCTGGCGACAGAAAAATACCAGCAAGGAGTTATGGACTATTTTAACTTAAATGGTGCGGCTAATTACAGCAGTGATTACCGATTAAACTGTAATGATCAGCTTTGTTTGACCTATTTCTCGGCGGACCGGCAAGAAGATGTGGATAAGGTAATACAACTTATCAATAGTGAAAATGTACCCATGCATTCATCCGGGTTTCAGGTACTTTATATTGCTCAGGAGGACGGGGGAAGGCAGTCGGTTCGCGCGGTATTTAATGCCGATCCGGCTATAGACTCAATTCGAGCCTTCTAGGGCGGTGAGTTTTCAGTAGAACGGGTTAAATAGTTAACCACAGTCAAATTTACACCCTGTAAAAAGGCCGCTCAGTGAGCGGCCTTTTTTAGCTAAAACGGATTCAGCGTATAACCCTGTTGTTGCAGCAGGGCATGCTGGGTCATGGCCGACAGGCTGATCTGCACCCCATCGATCAGTTTATCCTGAGTCACGCCGTAGTGGTTTGCGGATTGTCCGCACACATAGACCTGGGTGTTGTTGTTCAATAAGGCCTGAATCAGTGCCTCGCTGCCATTGTCGGTGCCAAACTCTTGTTGGTAGTGGGCATTGGTAAGCAGGTCTTTAGTGGCTTTGCCATGTACCACCAGCGCCAGCTGGATATTATCCCGCGCTACCCCATGGCGCACATGCATGTTTAAGAATCGGGCCAGAGAGTGAATATTGTAGTTAAGCTTGCCTGGCTCGGCGCCGTCGCCCACATCGAAGGCGACTTTAAACTGAGTGTCGGCGGGCAGTGGCTGATTGGTTTCCACCCAGTAGTTGCCGCCAAATTCGGCCAGGACGGGAAACTCCGGCGGGGGTTCGGCACCAGCCATTGGACTTAAAACGAGTGCGGCTACAAAAAATCGTTTGAACATAAAAAAGCTTGATGGAGGTAAGTCCATCAAGCCTATGATTTTATTAGGTGTTTTACCAGTCGTTAAGACAGGTTCAGGTTCAGCTTTTTAATAAAGGCGCGGATGCGCTCGGCGTTTTTGCCCAGGTCGCTACGACCCACGCGGGATTTACTGCGAATATCCAGCTTGCTGCCATCGGACTGAGGCAGTACGCGGATCACCACATCATCCTTAAAGCCCCACCAGAACGTGGTGTCGGTGGCCTCAATAGCGCCGACCTTGTCGTTGGCAAAGTGAATCTGCCAGCCCATGTCTTTCGACGCCTTGAGGGCGGCGGTAAAGACCGTCTCGGTCCCCTTATCGAACGTCAGAGTCTGCAGGTCGGGGTAGGCTTCTTTTTGCTGCTTAGCCACTTCCTCACCCTGGTAGGCCACTGGATTGGGCGCATCGGCACGCAAATCGGCAATCTTTGCAAACACCGGCGGGTCCTGGGTATCGGTAGTGATATCATGGATCGCCGGCACGGACTGGGCTTTTTGCATCAGGGACACCGGCATGGCAACCGCGACGGCAGATAACACCACCGCGACGGCCAGTCTCGGGGTGGACCAACCCATCTTCTTACGCAGAATGGCATGCAGGATCACCAGCACAATGCCCGCCCCGCCGACATAAACGCTCCAGCGCATCACGGTAAAGGCCGGTCCCAGATCCACCACGCCCAGTTGATATAGCGGGCCAGGTAAGGCGACCATTAGCGCGGCAAGCACTCCGATAAATAAAGTAATCGCAGTCATAAGTATCCTTTTTGTTGTTGTCGGACGTACAATAATCCGGTGTCTTTAAATGGTAACTTTAGGGTTACGCGAGTTAACTGATTCTAGATTGTTTTTATGCAAGACGGCAGCCTGATACGACTGAGTGTGTTTGTAAGCATACTGGCTCTGATGACATTGTGGCAAACTCTGGCACCCGCCCGCAGTACTTCGGTAGCGCCCCGTCAGCGCTGGCTGAGTAATTTCGGCCTGATGGTGATGGGGGCGCTGCTGGCGCGCCTGGCGGTGCCAGCGGGGCTGGCCGGCCTGGCTTTCAACCTGCAACAACAGCACTGGGGACTGTTCAATCTCACTCAGTGGCCTTTGTGGCTGGAAGTGATAGTAGGGCTACTAATTCTGGATTGTGCCATCTATTGGCAGCACCGCTTATTCCATGTGGTGCCATTTCTGTGGCGTTTTCATCGGGTGCATCATGCCGACCCCCATGTGGATGTTTCTACCGGGGTACGTTTTCACCCGTTGGAGATCCTGTTGAGTTTGTTGATCAAGATGGCCGTGGTGGCGTTGTTTGGCATTGCTCCGCTGACCATATTGATGTTTGAAGTTATCCTCAACGCCACCTCCTTGTTCAATCACACCAATGTGCGTTTGCCAGGCTGGCTGGAACGGCCATTGCGTTGGTTGATTGTGACTCAGGCCATGCACCGCATTCATCATAGCCAGCGGCCGGTAGAGACCAACAGCAATTATGGCTTTAATTTATCGGTATGGGACCGGCTGTTTGGCAGCTATACCCATAGGGCCCGGTTAGGCGATAGCGGGGTACAGCTGGGTTTGAGGCAATACCCTAAAACGGAGAACAACACCTCGCTTAAGGCATTACTGCTGATGCCCTTTCGCCGGTAAGGCTTTCAGCGTCTGGTAACCTGTGATAATCCGCACGGCCGCGGTGACCCAGCATATTAGGGCGAACACCACCGCGATCAGTACAAAGTGTTGCGGAAACAGGCACAGCAGACACAAGGTCAGGATGGTTTCAAAGCCCTCCGCCAGCCCGCTCATGTAATGCAGACTCTTATTGGGGTAATCGGGGTTGTCGATACGGTGCTTGCCCGCCATTACCGCAAAGGCCAGAAAGCTGCCGCCGGTGCCCATAAACGACAGCATCAGGAAAGCGCCAGCCAGTCCATAGTCCGCCGGGCTATGGGCGATAAAGGCAAACACTACCGCCGAATAGAAGATAAAATCCAGCACGATATCCAGAAAACCACCGGCGTCGGAGGTGTGGGTTTGTCGTGCCACCGCGCCATCTAACCCATCGGCCAGACGGTTAAGTAGAATAAAGAGCAGCGCCAGGCTGTAATGCTCGAAATAAATCGCAGGTAGCGCTGCCATGCCGAGCACAAATCCACCAATAGTGATCTGGTCGGCACTCAGTTTCAGACGAACCAGGAGCCTTGCTATCACAGCCAGTGGTGGGCCAACGGCTCTATTTAACAGTGGGTCTATCATTGCGCGTCCCCGGGTTGGTAATGCTGATTCAAATCCAGGTGCAGTGCTTCCGCGGGACGGTCCTCGGGGTCATGACTGACCATCACCGTTGGTATTTTAGCTTGTCGAAGTTGTTGATAGCTCCATTGGCGGATCGTGGCACGGGTGGCGGGATCCAGCGCCGAGAAGGGTTCATCCAACAACATCGCCTTAGGCTGATTCGCTAAGGCCCGCACCAGGCCCACCCGGGAGCGCTCGCCGCCGCTGAGCTGCTCCGGGTAGCGGTGTACCACCCCCTCTAATCCGATACTACGCAGTTGCTCCAGCGCCTGCCGTCGGCGTAATTTGCGACCTTTTATGGCCGGTGGCAAGGCAAAGGCAATGTTATCCAGTACGCTGAGATGAGGGAATAACCCGACCTCCTGCATCAACAATCCCATGTGTCGTTGCTCAATAGGCAGGCGAGTGATGTTCTCGCCATTCAGTATGCATCGACCAAAGCATTGTGCGTAGGCCGGAGTATCCCCTAACAGCCAATGCAATATGCTGGATTTACCAATGCCGCTGGCACCGGTGATGACCAGCAGTTCACCGGCATCAACTTGAGTATCCGGTATGGTAAGCGTACCGCCGGGTAATTTCAGGACCATGCCCTCAATGCTCAGCATTGAAAACTCCTCGGGTTCGTTGCCCTATTAGCAGGGCCAGTGAGAAAACCAATAAGGGTAATAACGCCTGTAGCAACATATAGATCGCGACCTGAGCCTGATCATTGCCCGATGCCAGCGCCACCGCCTCGGTGGTGATGGTAGGCACTCGTCCAGCGCCTATCATTAGGGTGGGAATATACAGTGCCACGCTAACCGAAAATGCCAGGGCCAGGCTGGTCATCAGACTCGGCACCAGCAGGCGCAAACGCACGCGCCACCATCGTTGCCACGGCCCATACCCAAAGCTGGCCGCTATGGTTTCGTAATGGGGCGACAAGCGACGGTAAGGAGCTTTTAGCACCAGATAGGCATAGGCGAAAGTAAAAGGCAGGTGGGCGAGTACGACCCAGGCCACTGAATAATCGCCACGCAGCCAGCTATGACCCATTTGCCATCCGTAGACCAGGCTCAGTTGAGGCAATAAGATGGCCGACAGCCAAATGCCGTCAAACCAATAACGACCGCGCAGATGCTGAAAATGTAACGCCACTAAAGCCAGACAAAGGCCACCCACCGCGCTTAGAACTGCCAAGGCCAGAGTGTGATAGAGCGGAAGCTGCAGAAACAGCCATTCCTCCTGCCATAACCGGACGGAGAGCACGGCGTCCTGTACCCCCTGAAACGACTGCAGCAAGAAGGTGAATAGGACGAGCGCATTGACAATGATAAGTGCAGGCGCGATCAGTCTCAGGGGGGCTAACCAGCGTACCGGTTCAAGTGTACTGCGAGCCCCCGCTGCCAGTCGCAGCAGAGCACGCATCAGGCGCTCCTGGCCATAGATAAAAGCGACCATGACAACCATGAGCAGGATTAATAACCCATTTCCCCAGAAAGCCAGTGTTTGCTTGTGGTCGGTAAAACCGCTTTGCCATTGATACAGTTTTACCGCAAACAGCTCGGGCACATTGGGCCCGACCACCATCGCCACATCCACCACCGACAGGGTATAAATGCAGGCGGCCAGGAAAGCCAGCCGGATATGAGGCAAAACAGAAGGCAACACGATCAAAAACCAGATTTGGCCATGATTATAGCCCAGGGCTTGTCCTTGTTGACGCCACTGACGCAGAGGTAGTGACCGCCGCACTGCGCCCAGCACAAGTAGGAAAAAAGGGATCTCTTTCAGGGTAATGGCAACAATAAGTGTTGCCAGGCTTTTTTGGGGCAGCCCCAAAGATATGAGCTCTGCCAAGAGACTCTGGCTCCCAAGCAAATAGACAAGCCCCAAGGCCAGGGCCAGGTGAGGCAAAGATAAAATAGGCGCAAGCTGGCGCTCCAGCTTTTGCCACCATAATGACAAGCCATAGTGGCTGTAGATGATAAAAGCCAGGTAGAAGGCCGCGAAGCTGGAAAGCAGTGCTGCCAGAACACTTTGCCATACTGAGCTGCTAAGTCCGGGGGAAGCAACGAATTGTGCCAAGCCTTCTGTACTCAGGCCCTGCTGAGGCCATAGGCCTGCGAGCAACCCGGCAAACGGCAACAGCGTTACAAGGGCCAGCAGCAGGTAACTGCTGTATTTTACTAACTGCCGTAGCGTTGCTGCCATTGCTGCTCCAGAACCGATTGCCAACTGCTGTGCAGCTCACGGGCTGCGGGTAATAAGTGAGTTTGTTCGGTTAGCGGGGTAACTACCGGTGGATCGCCCCAGTTGCCTTGTGCCTTTTTCCTTTGAGCCTCCTGGCTTAATAGAAACTCAATGACCACCATAGCGCCCTGCCAGTTTGGTGCTGTGGCGGGGATCGCCAGATAATGGCTGTTCGTGATGGCTCCGGTCGTGAAATAATGTTGCTGGCTGTGCCGGGGCAATTTGCCAAGACGGCGTTGCTTCTGCCACTGGCCCGGGTTGAAGCTGACTGTCATGGCCAGTTCGCCTTGGGTTAACAGACGCGTCTGCTCTGCGGCACCGCTGGGGAAGGCCTGGCCCTGCTGCCAAAGCAGCGGATGCAACTGGTCGAGATAGGCCCAAAGGATCGGCAACAGGGCCCGTTGAGATTCGGCTGTGGCGGGTTGGTGCAGTCTGGTGTCATTGTCCGTTAAGCCGACCAGCAACTGCTTGATAAAGGTGGTGCCGTGAAACTCCGGGGGCTTAGGGTAGCTGAGCTGATTAGGGTGCGTTTTTGCCACAGCCATTAAGCTTTCAGGTGTCATGGACTGGCCTTTAAACAGGCCTTGTCTGGCGATGATATTAAATTGGCCCAGTCCCCAGGGAACTTCAAGCCCGTCCACCGGCTCGCCAAAGTCATTCTCCAAGGGCAGTCGTTCAGTATCCAAATGGCGGGCATTGGGGATGCGCTGCCAAAGTTCGGGTTTGAGCAAACCCGCTTGTTTCAGGAAGTGAAAATTCTCGCCGTTAACCCACATCAGGTCGATGGCACTGCTGCGACCCCCCTCGGCTTTGAGTCGTGCCAGAGCCTGGCTGATATCCGCCACCTTAACGTGTCTGAGGCGTACATCTTGTTTTGCCAGTTCTCGGCTGGCCCAGCGTAAGTAGTTATTGACCGCATCCGAACCGCCCCAGGCGTAAAAATACACCGTCTGGCCTCTGGCCTGCTGTTGTATCTGAGCCCAGTCTGGTGTGGCCCATAAGGCGTTGCTAACCAGACTGAGTATTAACAGTAAAAACTTCATTAAAAACGATATCATTCCATTGCTAAGGAAAAGCCGTTTGATGCGCAGGCTGTTGTGGTCTGAAAGACAGCTTATCCCCTTAGCATAGCCCTGCCAACAGGAACGGCCACCGAAGTAGCGTAGATATGGGGCCGGGAGTTCTGTCTGGCCTCGCTGGTCCTCGAGTCTCATAGTTCAGGTTTTCTGAGTCAGTGAGCAATTGCTATCATGGCTTTTTTATTAATGGCGGTGCCGGCCCAGCAAAAGCAAGCCTTGTCAGCGTCGGCGCTCTGGCATGGCCTGTGTTATCGCCGCCACCGGTGAAACTTCTCCAGCCAGTTCAATACGTTTTGTGGGGCATGGGCTCGCTTCCAGTTCCCAGCGGCAAACTTATTGGCTTCGCTCATGGTCGGGTAAATATGAATGGTGCCGAGGATCTTATTCAGGCCGATATTGTGCTTCATCGCCAGCACAAACTCGGCTATCAATTCTCCTGCCTGAGCCCCGACAATGGTGGCACCGAGGATCTTGTCCTTACCCGGTACGGTTAATACCTTCACGAAGCCGCTGGCATGATCGTCGGCCAGCGCCCGGTCCAGTTCGCCAATATCGTAACGGGTCACCTCGTAGTCGATGTCCTGCTGTTGGGCGGCAGTTTCGTTCAGGCCTACGGTAGCCACCTCAGGCTCGGTAAAGGTGGCCCAGGGGATCACCGAATAATCCACCTTAAAGGTTTTCAGTGGCTGAAACAGCGCGTTTACGGCCGCATACCACGCCTGATGACTGGCGGTATGGGTAAACTGATAGGGCCCGGCCACATCGCCCACGGCAAAGATATTGGGGTACTGGGTTTGCAGTAGCTCATTAGTCAAAATGGTGCGTTCGGTCTTGATGTCTAGCCGCTCCAGACCATAGCCGCTGAGATTGGCCTGACGGCCTACGGCAATCAGCAGCTTGTCGAAGGCAATGCTCTGGCGCTCACCGTCTTGCTCTACCACCAAAGCCGACTGGCCCTGAGCGTCGGTGATCATCTCCATTGCCTTGGCGGCGGTGCGCACCTCGACGCCATCTTTGTTGAGCTGGCTTTGCATGATCTGTGAGGCATCGGGGTCTTCTTTAACGAGCAACCGCTCGGCCATCTCCACCTGAGTGACGTTCGAGCCAAGGCGGGCAAAAGCCTGTGACAGCTCACAGCCAATGGGGCCACCGCCCAGCACCACCAGTTTTTCGGGTAATTCATCGAGCTGCCAGAGGTTGTCGCTGGTCAGGTAATCCACCTTATCCAGCCCTGGCAGATCAGGTACAAATGGCCTGGCACCGGTGGCGATGATGATATTGCGTGTGGTCAGGCTCTGAATGCCGTCATCGGTGTGAATGTCCACCTGCCAGGGCGTTTTGATGTCGGCCTTGCCCTGCACCACATCCACGCCCAGTTGGGTATAGCGCTCCACCGAATCATGGGGCTCGATGGTCTTAATCACTTGGTGCACCCGGTTCATCACCGCGGCAAAGTCTACTTTGGGTTTGTCGTAATGCACGCCGCTGGCGGCGGCTTTTTCATGTAGTGCCGCCATCTTGCTGGCATGCAGCAAAGCTTTGGAGGGCACGCAGCCAGTATTCAAACAATCGCCGCCCATTTTGTGTTTCTCCACCAGAGTGACCCTGGCCTTAACCGCGGCGGCAATATAGGCCGACACCAGGCCAGCGGAGCCGCCGCCGATCACAATCAGATTACGGTTAAAGGACTTGGGCTTTTGCCAGCCTTTATACGCCTTGCGGCGCTTGAGTAAATCCAGCAGCCATTTGGCGATCAGCGGGAACAGGCCTAGTAGCACAAATGAGAGAATCAGATCGCCAGAGACGATGTCACCCAGCTTTTCAATTTGGCCGAGTTGGGTACCGGCGTTTACATACACCACAGTGCCCGCCAACATGCCCACCTGACTGACCCAGTAATAGGTCCACAGGCGGATGCTGGTGACGCCCATGACTAAGTTGATGACGAAGAACGGGAATAGGGGAACCAGTCGCAGGCTCAGCAGGTAAAAGGCCCCGTCCCGTGCCATGCCTTTGTTAATGGCCTTAAGCTTGCTGCTGAACTTACGGTTGACCCAGTCGTGCAATAAAAAGCGCGAGGTTAAAAAGGCCAGCGTGGCACCAAGGGTGGAGGCGAAAGACGCCAGCAGCAGGCCCCAGCCCAGGCCGAACAGGGCGCCCGCGCCCAGAGTCAGCACCGCAGCGCCGGGCAGGCTTAATGCGGTGACGACGACATAGAGAATAAAGTAGGCCACAAAGGCGGTAATAAAGTTTGCCTCAATAAAGCCAGCCAGTTCTTGCTGGTGGCTCTTTAGTGCCGACAGAGTCAGGTATTGCTGTAAGTCGAAAGCGAAGAAGCCAACGACAGC
The DNA here is from genome assembly GCF_003143555.1 of Saliniradius amylolyticus. Taxonomy (NCBI): domain Bacteria; kingdom Pseudomonadati; phylum Pseudomonadota; class Gammaproteobacteria; order Alteromonadales; family Alteromonadaceae; genus Saliniradius; species Saliniradius amylolyticus. The sequence goes on along the minus strand of NZ_CP029347.1, from coordinate 2,706,100 downwards.
GGCGGCAATCAGCGCCACCAGAAATACGCGTTTAAACATTCTCGGCTCCTAGAGCTGGTAGGTCAGGGTCAGTTCGGCGCGACGGGGCAACTGCGGCATCACCAGGGTGGAGCCAAAGTAGCCGCCCTCAAACACCGGTTGCCAGTTGTCTTCATCGGTGGCATTTAACACCGCCAGTTTAAGGCTGAGTCTGTCACTCAGCTCGTAATGGGTATTAAGATCCAGCTGGATTTGATCGCGAATCATCACGGTTTGCAGATAGTCCAGCGGGTAGGACTTAGTGTATCTGGCATTGGCGGACAGGTTCCAATGCGGAGTTAACCAATAGCCCATACCGGCGGTGACCATCTGTTCGGGCAGTCCGTGCAGTTGCTGGTCGGACGGAGGGAAGGCGGCAAAGTTCGGCGCTCCCACCCCCGTGCCCTGAATAATATCCGGGCGGGAGTTGTCGAAGGCATCGTGCACCTGACGGGAGTCCTGAAAGGCCGCCGAGTTGTCGAACTCGGCATCCAGATAGCTATAACCCATATTGGCCCACAGGCTGTCGGTCTGATAAAACAGCTCGACTTCAAAGCCTTTGGTGGTCACGCCCGAATTACTGCCATCGCGATTGCGTAAGCTGCGGGTCTGGTCAAAAACCGCCAGCGCTGCATACCAGGGACTCTGCTGGGGCGTATACTTAATGCCCATCTCGGCCAGTTTGTTTTCCGTGGCAAAGTTAAGCGGGCTGATTTTATTGCCCGCGCCCAACACGGTGCCGCCCGCCATGCTGTTGGAGGTCGCCTCACTGTAATCATAGGCGGCATAGGCGACCCAGTCCTGACTTAAATGATAGCGGGTACTCACAGACCAGGAATACAGCCATGCGCCTAAACTGTCTCTGGCGCGTTCGGTAACGCCTGCCGGCGGCAGGGCATCCTGAGCGGTCACATCATAATAATCAGCTCTCAGGCCCAGTGTGGTGTGCCACTTTTCGGTCCATCGGCTAATGTGTTGGGCGAACAGTCCGGTCTGCCAACCGATGGAGTCGGTGGTGTCCGACAGGTTAAAGTCACCGTTGCCATCGCCGTTGAGATCGTACTGGGCACCCGGAGAGACAAAAACCCCGGGTTCCAATTCGACCAGCCGCGCCTTTTGCGCATCCGTTAACGGGATTTCCCGGTTGGAAACGGGGCCGGTGAGGTCGATGGGGAGATCCGCCTCGGTGGTAAACTGGCTGAATCCGCGCACCCGGTTATAACGTAGGTTGAGCCCCCAGCTGGTGCTTTGTCCGTCACTCCACTGGGAATGGATCTCGGTGCGGTTTTCCAGTGTTCTGGCACCATCGATGATCTCTACAAAGCTGTTTTGGGCTACCTCATAGCGGTCAAGATGCTGAACATAGCTGCGGTTAATCAGCCGGTGTGTGTCGTTAATGGTCCAATCGAGGGTGCTGTGCAACAGCCAGGTATCCATGCGGTTTTGGTCGCCTGGGTGGGTCAGTACCCGGCTTCTGGGAATGTTGACTTCGCCGGTGGGTGAGACAATGGCAAAAGCGCCGGGTACCGCACTGCCATTGGGCTGCACGCCTTGCCCTGTGACGTATAAGCCATGGTCGATTAAGTCCTGAGTCGGCCGGTTCAAGCCTGCGTTATCGGTGTAATCCACATCATAGTATTCCAGGCTCAGATCCCAACGCAGTCCGTCTTCGGGCTGCCAGGCGTAGGTCAGATACAGATCCTCGCTGTTAAAATGGGCAAAGTCGTAGAAACTGCCATTGTCGATCACCTCCACACTGGTGCGCAGCGCCTGGTGGCCCTGATCTATGAGCCAGTTAGTATCTACTTGTCCCCGGTAGTGGTTATAAGACCCGGCACCGCCCTGCAACTGAGTATGCCCCTGCTTCAGAGATGCCGTTTTATTGTGCAGATTCACAAAGCCGCCGTTTCGTTGAGTGGTGCCCAGTATCACCGGCGGGGCCCCTTTGACGACATCCATCTGCTCAATGGCATTAAAGGATAAGGGAATGCCAAAACCATTATTGCCGCCCTGACGGCGAAGACCATTTTGAAACACTTCGCCCAACTGACCGCGAATGGTCGGCAGGCTGGGGTTGCCAAAGCCGCTGGCGGCAAAGGTGTTGGGTACCAGGTTCACCACATCGTGCAGATCATCAATATTAAAGTTGTCCATCATGGCTTGTGATAAAGGAGTTACCGAACGGGCAATATCACTTAGCGTCTGGTTGGGGCCAAAGGGGCCGTCAATTAGCGCATCCTTGGGAGAAAAGAACTGCTGCTCAATGGCTGAGCCGGTCACTTCCACGACTTCCAGATCATCGTGTTCTTGTTGTTGGGCGAATGCAAAGCCGGACAAAACCAGAGGGAGAACGGTGAGACAAGGATATTTCATTACACTCTCTTATTCGGGCGCATAAAAAGGGTTACGATTCAGTGGCCTAATGGACCAGTTAAGTCGCTAAATTATTACACACTCAAGGAAAACCTGCTTAAGTGTTTGAAATTATTGAGAAGTGAATAGGGTTAAATGCATGGACCGCTGATCCATAAGCTGATATTATGGCCGCTCATTTTTTGGGCGCCCTTCGGTCGGCCCCTGTCTTACGAATCATTCCTCAAGACGCATTAATTTTCTGCTTTGGACCGTATCACTGCCACATGGCAGCGAATCAGGCAGGTCAAGGACTTATACTCTATGTTATTTAACCAGCTCGGCCTGTCGGCCGAATTGCAGCGTGCTGTTGCCGAACAAGGCTATAGCGAACCCACCCCGATTCAGGCTAAGGCCATCCCTGAAGTGCTGAAAGGCGCCGACGTACTCGCAGGCGCGCAAACCGGCACTGGTAAAACCGCGGGTTTTACCTTGCCCTTACTACACCGGCTGAGTCAGAACGCGCCGAAAGGTGGCAAGCGTCCTGTACGGGCGTTGGTGCTCACGCCTACCCGCGAGCTGGCGGCACAGGTCAGCGACAGTGTGAAAACCTATGGTAAGAATTTGCCATTGAAAAGTGCCGTGATCTTCGGTGGCGTCAGCATCAATCCGCAGATTGCCGCCCTTAAACGTGGTGTGGATATTCTGGTAGCGACACCGGGACGCTTACTGGACCACGTGGGCCAGGGCAATCTGGATTTGTCTGAGGTGGAAACTCTAGTGCTGGATGAAGCCGATCGCATGCTGGATATGGGCTTTATTCACGACATTCGCAAAGTGCTGCGTCTGTTGCCGGATCAGCGTCAGAACTTGCTGTTCTCGGCCACCTTCTCCGATGAAATCAAGCGTCTCGCCGACGGCTTTATGCATAACCCCGTGCTGGTGGAAGTAGCGCGTCGTAACACCGCCTCAGAAACGGTCGAGCAGATAATCCACCCGGTGGATAAGGGCAACAAACGCAAGCTGCTGTCCTACCTGATTGGCTCGCAAAACTGGCAGCAGGTATTGGTGTTTACCCGCACCAAGCACGGTGCCAACCGTTTAGCCAAACAGTTAGACAAAGACGGCCTGACCTCGGCAGCCATTCATGGCAACAAGAGTCAGGGCGCCCGCACCAAGGCGCTGGCCGACTTTAAATCCGGCAAGGTCCGGGTGCTGGTGGCCACGGATATTGCCGCCCGAGGGCTGGATATCGACCAGCTGCCTCATGTGGTGAATTTCGAGCTGCCCAATGTGCCGGAAGACTATGTGCACCGCATCGGTCGCACAGGCCGTGCCGGTAATGAAGGGCGCGCTGTATCACTGCTGAGTGTGGATGAGAACAAGCAGATTCGGGACATTGAACGGCTGATTAAGCGTCAGCTGCCTCGTGAGATCATCGAAGGTTTCGAGCCAGATCCCAACGCCAAGCCTGAGGTTAAAGAAGACAAGCCGCGTAACAACCAGCGCCGTCGCAGGCCGCGTCGCGGAAATAATGCCGGTAACGGCAATAATGGCAATGCTAACGGCGGCTCTGGCCGTCATCGCTCGCGCCAGGAGCGCAGCGTCAGCGCTTAGAGCTTAATTGCCAATCTAAGACCCGGAAAAGGGGAAATTCCCTTTTCCGGTAGAATGCGTTAGCGAGCCGATTCGTCCTTTGGGCTCTTCTCTTAGTTCTCCTCCCTTCCCCTCTCAACCTCTTTCTCCAATCTTGTCACACTGTTGTCACGGTTATCGTGACAATGCTGTTTATGACGCAGAGTGGGCTAAATAGCACTGAGTATTATGTATATGAGTCTACGTGCCTCGTCTTTGTAATTAAAAGTAGAGGAAAAGCATATGCTAAAGCGGTTACTTATTCTGGTTTATGCACTGGGTGGATATTTAGTGGGAGTGCTAAGCCTTATATATTTGATGGGCTTTATTATCAATGTCGCTGTACCTAAAGGCATCAACGATGGGGAGCCAGGTAACGTATGGATATCGCTGTTTGTGAATGCTGCCTTGATCAGTCTTTTCGGGCTGCATCACTCTCTGACCGCTCGTACTAAATTTAAGCACTGGTTGAAACGCTATCATCCAGTTCCTGTACAACGAGCGACCTATCTGTACTTTACTGCTCTAATGACTGCAGTATTGGTTATTTTCTGGCAACCGATCGACATCATTATCTGGCAGGTTAATCACCCTGAGGTTGTAACCCTGATCCTTGGTCTTTATTTTTTCTTCTGGGCGCTGATGGTGATGAGCTCCTTCCCGATAGGACACTTTCATCTGTTGGGTCTGGCTCAGGCTTGGAATCATTTCCTTAAGAAGCAAAGCATGGATCCGCCCTTCTCAACAAAATTTCTGTATGGCGTAGTTAGGCATCCGATATCCAGCTGTTGGGTTTTGATTGCATGGTGTACTCCGGTCATGACTCTGGGGCATCTGGTATTTGCTGTTGGGGTTTTGGTTTACATTCTCCTGGCTACGCCTCACGAAGAGAAGGACTTGGTTCAGGATATTGGCCCAGATTACTTAAAGTACAAGGAAGAAGTTCCGCCCTTCATACCCCTCATATTTAGTAGCAATAAGCAACTGAGAAAAGGGAAAAACGGATGAAGTACTCAATATCCAGATTAATTTTGATAATACTGGTTTTTCTTGCAGAGGTAAAAAGTCCCGATGCAGTAGAAAGGCAACCTGATCTTGAGTCGTATGCGTATTCTAAATTTATGGCTATCAATGAGACGTTGACGATACATGTTTCGGGTGAGCCGCGCCGTTATCATTTATCGGTGCCGGAAGGTATGGGCTTTCCTGAGGCTATTCTATTCGACTTTCATGGCTCTGGTAGTGATCCGAGACAACACTTGAAGATCAGTAACATGCAGCAGGTTGCTGTTAGTTTAAATGCTTTACTGGTTGTACCCGAAGCGGCTCGCCCCTTCTTAAGCGGAGGGTACACATGGAATGTGCCATCTAGCCCCAAATATAGCGATGATGTACAAATGGTTCAGCAGATCATTGCCCAATTGAATAGCCGATACCGACTACCCGAATTACCTATTTTTGCGACTGGTTTTTCAGGTGGAGCAAGGATGGCTTCAATGCTTGCATGTAAGATGTCTGAACAGATTGCCGCAGTTGCTTTAGTTGCTGGTATCCGACAGCCGGAATTGGATGGTGATTCATGTGATGCTTTAGGAACCCCTTCCATACTGTCATTTCATAGCTTAGACGACCCCATTAACCCCTACACACTGGATGCGAAAGCCAAAACGCCCCCGTATTGGCAATATGGAGTCAAAGAAGCGGTGAAAGCTTGGGTAAAGCGGTACGAATGTGTAGCTAAACCCAGAGTCAAGAACTTCGCTGAGTCAGTTAAGGTACTTACTTATAACGACTGCAGGAATCAAACCGCAGTTATATCCTATTTGCTATCTGAAGGTGGTCATACTTGGCCTGGTAGTCAATTTCCTTTCCCGCATTACCTCGGCAAAGTGAATACGGACATTGATGGTTCCAAGTTGATCGAGACATTCTTCCGAGAGAGACTAGTTTTGCTCTAATTAACATTGAAAGGGTCCTTATAGGGGAATCCAGAGTCTGCAAATTAGTCCAATTACAGTGAAAGCTTGAATCCTTCGTGGCTCGCTCTGAATCCTAATTTCTCATAGAACCGAATGGCATCAGGACGCTGTTTGTCACTGGTGAGCTGAACTATTTTACAACCTTTGTCTTTGGCCAACGAAATGGCGTGCTTAAACATCTGCTCACCAAAGCCTTGGCCACGGCTACTTTCGTGAATGCGCACACCTTCAATCAAGCAGCGCCAACTTCCTATATGGGTGAGGTAAGGGATAAAGGTAAGCTGAAGCATGCCGACTAATTTGCCATTTAATTCAACAACAAGAAGCTCGTTGTTGGTGTCCTTATCAATTGCTTCAAATGCCGATTCATAGGCTTGATTTAGTGGGTAAGAAGCGTCTTCTCGTGAGTGACCAAGTGGATCATTGATAAGCAATTCCACCAGACCTTCTAAGTCACTCCTCTGTGCTGATCTATAGTTTAAGTTCATGTTGTATCCTGCTTTTGTAGATATTTTATGTGTTTGTACTGACACAATAATGGTGAAACTCGGGGGAGCTCTTATACCTCGACTCTGTCACTATGGGAGTGGGGCTGGGATACAACTAAAAAGCGCAGCTCCTGAGAGCTCTTATTCTCCAGTTTGTGTGTGCATCCCGGCGAAACATGAATGCCGCATCCTTGATGAAGGCAAAATATCTCTGCATCTATTTCTATATGAGCCAAGCCTGAGAGAATATAAAAGAACTGCTGAGACCTCTTATGATAATGGCGTTGTTCAGCTTCACCTGGGGGCACTCTCTCTTCAATAATACTCAACTCATCTGAATGCAATAGGTGCCATCCGTCAGAGTTAGTTCCCCATCGGTAGTGGGTGGCGTTCTTGGTGTTTATTACTTTCATTATATGCAACCTGATATGGTCAAGCTCTGTTATTCTACGATTGTCTTTGGGCGACGAGACGAATCATTCCGGAGAAACCCTGCTCCATCCGTACGCTAAAACCGTATTTATTTAAGACGTTTATCATCCAGCCTGGGTTGATACGTAGCTTCTTATATTGACTGACACTCGTACTCCAGTGAGAGTGTTGCCGTTCGTGAAGAATATCGTGAACAATAACGTGAGAGTATGAGTACTCCAGAAAACAGGTAAGTATGCGGTTTTCGTCACTTTGAACGGGAATAAAGCGATTTTCTGATACTAAAGCTTCGGAATAGTCCCTAAATGTAGCAATAAAATAACCGCCTGGAATTATATTTTCCGATAGTGTATTGATAAGTTCTGCCACAGCCTTTTTATTTGCTAGGTGTGTCAGGGTGTCCCCCATACACAGTATAAGATCCACCTTTTCCTTAATGTAATCAGGAAAGCTGTGCAGATCATCTTGGATCAGCCTAATCGGGAGGGAAGCTGAATGTTGGCGGAGCTCGCTGATTAAGGTCGGGCAAGAGTCGATAGCCAGCACATTGTAGCCGTTCTCAGCCAATGGAACCGAATGAGTGCCAAAGCCCGCACCAAGGTCAATGGCGGTGCCTGTTGTAGCTGGGCTGATACCCAACTCTTTTAGCTCTTTTCTACCTTGACTTATGGCTGTTTCCGCTCCTCCCAACGACCAGGAGTAAATGGGGCCCAGATGGGATTCATAATGTTCCTGAGTGTTGGTCATATCATTTGCCTTGAACGTTTAAGCGGGGGACAGGGTCAGTGTTATGGACGTGTAAAACACTTCTGAAACGCCTTCAAAGCCAGAGTCGGTACCTAACAATATCCATAAGTCCCCGTTTTCTGAAGTTTGTATTGGCAGACCTCTGCTGTCTTCAAGAGTTAAGGTCTTTTCTTCGAATTGGCCGCCACTGCAGTCCACGTTGTCTACCGCAATGTTACCCATAACTAATGCATCATTGCCTGAGTGGGACTGACTTCCGATGTCGATATTCATGTAATAATCGGCTTGTTCAGGTTCAATTTCCGATGCTCCAAGCTTGACGTAAACGGACTCACCCGGAGCCCCTCCGATGCCTGAGCAGCTCTTGCCAGCGTTGGAGAGAAAAGTCACTGAACCGCTTAGGGTATAGTGTGTATTAGGGACCAGTTCAGAGATCGGTCGCTTCATAAACATGAAAAGGTCATCACTTTTGTTGAAGCCTTTTAAATAAAACCCTTGCTGGTTATCTTTGTTAGGTAGCATTTCAATGCCAGACTCGAGTGCATAGCTCTCTTTATCTCCTGGAGGAAAATCCGAGAATCCAGCCTGCCATGAGTGCAAGCCCTGATTAAAGTCAAACTCAAGTGTAACGGACATAGGAGGTTCTGATTCTTTTTCTGAGCTTTCCAAGTTACACCCTGAAAGTAAAGTAAAAGTGATCAATCCTATAAGTTTTTTCATAGCACTCTTATATTTTAGGCTGAATTTATATCCATGAATTTCTGTCATTTCGGTAGCAGGGCCCGGTCATGGCAGGCCCTTAAAAGACTTACCTAAAAAAAGCACTTAAGTAGCTAGATCCATTGGTTATGGTGAGGTCGTAACAGTTTCCATCCTCGCCAACTTCAAATCTCACTGAGCTAGCTGAATTTATAGCGCCGAGAATTCGTGATGTCTTAGCGTAGTCCATGTATTTATAGCAGGAGGCTCGATTGCCATTGGAGTCTTTTGCATGGCAGTATAAACTGTGCTTGAAAAGGTTACTCTTGCAGTTTAAATAAGCGCCTTCGCCCTTTTCTGCGATATGGCTAATTGTTCCTGAAACGGATGTGAATTTGTAGCCGCCGGAATAGAAGTCGTACATATAAACCCCGCCGTTGGCTGAGGCCACTGATGACGCGACTAGAATAATAAGAAATAATGCTGTTCTCATTTTAATCCTCTTTTAATTTAGAAAGGCAATGTCAAAGTTAATGTTGCCTTTGTTTGACTCTATTATTAACCACTTCATAACATGGTGGTATTCATCCCGGCTGAGCTTGTGCAGTTCTTTTCTGACTTCTAAATACTGCGCAGGAGAGCTTGCTTCAGAGAGTCCTGATATCAGTCCTTTGGCATCTTCAACTGCCTGAGTTATATCTTCCGGGAGGTGCTGTTTATTGGGGGTGGACGATGGTTCTTCTTTCGTTATTTCCTCCGTTGTGGGTTGTTCTACTGGTGTTATAATTAGTTTTTCTTTAGCACTTGCGACAGAGTCCATTCGAGGGTAATCATTGGTCCCACCCGAGCAAGATACTACTTCTAAAGTCATTGCATCCTCAGATGCATCCATTGGGCTGCTTTCGAGCTTAACGATATAATATGCATTAACTGCTATGGCTATAGCTATCAGTGGTATTGATTTATTCATTTTGATGTTTTTTTTCGTAAAAGTAGCGCTGGTAGATGATGGTTTCCGAAACAGAAGTCTCGAAGTGTGCGGCTTTTGCTCTTAAGTACCTCTCATCAGAGAAGAACTTTTTCATCATTTTTTTATTTGGGAACTGTATTATGAAGAGTCTGTTTATCTTCTTGTCCTCTCTTAAAGGAATAACCCAAAAGTCTAGTTTGAAGTTCCCGTCGTGTTCTCTTAGTATCGGGCTTATCTTTCTTCTGTACTTCTCATATTCAATAGAGTTGTGAATGTATAGCCCGACAGTCATGTTGTACATTTTTATCTGCCTTTTTTTCACGATATTGGTAAAAAGGATATGATTATTTTTTCTAGCTATGGCGCCCTTTAAAAATATATATTTATCTGAAAAAGGTTGGGCTTCTGAAGAATAATCATCAGTAATCTCCAGAGGTAGCTAAGACAATGACTTCATAGTACGGTTGACCATGACAAAAGCGTGACAGATGTCATAGACTATAGAATGGGCAGGGTAATCCTTTAGAGCCTTCCATTAGCTTAACTAATCTCTTATCTACTTATTTACGGGGTTTTATGCAGGAGAGTTACTTTCGATTAGTGACTTTGGGAGAGGTTGCTATTTATCAAGGAGATAGCCTACTTAGGCTAAGGAGAAAGAAGTCCTTACTCCTGCTTGTTTATCTTGCTATGTCGAGACGGTTTGCCAGTAGAGAGAAGTTGGCAATGTTACTCTGGCCTGATTCTGAGTCAGGCAACGCCAGAGTGGCACTCAGAAGTTGTATCTCTGATTTGAATCAGGTCCTTGGTAGCGGCTGGAGTGAGAGCAATGGTGAGCTGATTCGCTTATCTTCACAATTTCCATTGACGCTAGACGCTCTGGAGTTGAGAGCGGATTTGGTTGGCCGCCGTTTTGCTACAGATATTCTTGCGGTTGCTGAACGAGAGTTTCTGGATGGAGTGGAGCAGGGGCTTTCTGATGAAATGCGTGAGTGGATAGAGGCGCAAAGAGCTTCACTGAAACAGGAAGTAATAGCTTGTCTGGAAAACAAACTGCAACCCTTTGTAGATACTCATAGAACGAGCGAGGAAGGGGACGCTTCCGTTGCAACAACATTAAAGAAATTGGACCCTTACAACGAGCTGGCCATAATGTGCCTGATGCGTATTTACCATCTGAAGGGACTCAACCAGAAGGCAATAGAGGAATATAAGGGTTATTCACAGCTCATTGAATCGGAACTGGGCGTTCGGCCGTCACCCAACGTAGAGCAATATAAGGCGTCTATTCTCTCAGAAGGAATGCGAGGTACCAGACAGGCTTATACGTCCATACCTCCTCTTGAGGAGGTAGAGTTTGTTGAGAACAATGGTGTCTATATCGCCACTAAGTACTTTCGCTCGACGCAGCCCAGCAACAAAACGATCATCTTTGTTTGGGGCTTTGTGTCACACCTGGATCGTCTTCTTGAGGAGCCAAATTTAAGATCTTTTCTGGAATCTATTGCCTTGAGGGCCAACCTTATCATTTTCGACAAGAGAGGCGTTGGTCTCTCAGATCGTATTGGGCAGCCTCCGTCCTTAAGTGATACCTGTAGTGATATCTCATCGATCATTAACCATTACGGTTGTGACAAAGTTATCATTGCGGGGCTTTCTGAAGGTGGTCCGGCGGCCATTTATACGGCAAATAAATTGGCCCAGAAAGTGGAGGGGCTGGTGTTGATTGGAACGGCGGCAAAATGGATTAAAGATGAAGACTACCCCTACACATTATCCGGGGATAATTACGATAAATGGTTATCCATACTACAAAAAGAATGGGGAACGGCACTGAATCTGAAGGACTTCGCGCCAGGGGCCGAGCAATATACGGAGCTGGCATTGTGGTGGGCTAGAACAGTGCGAACAGCGTCCAGCCCCTCTATGATTAAACGAATCCTCTTAGCCGCCAAACATATGGATGTGCGCCCGTTGTTACCAGAGCTGCATTTACCCTGTCTTATTGTTCACGCCCGTGGGGATCAAATGCTTCGTGTGGATAACGGAAGGTATCTAAAAAGGAATATCAAGCAGTCAGCTTATGTCGAGTTGGACTCGGATAAACATTGGCCTTGGTTGGATGATACGACAGGCTTTTTCCGTGGATTGGATTCATATCTTGAAATTTTGAACTAACCCTTGGTGTTTTTGATATAGAGTGTTTTTTTGACCGACGCGATGGTTTTTCCCTGGCTATTATAGATGGGAATTTCGAATTTAGGTCGTATGGATTCACCTTTGTTCGATATTTGGTTCTTTATGCTCTCTAGCCAGCTTTCTGTTAACCTGAAGTCTGCGTAAACCGTTCCTTTCCCGGGACTTATGAAGTTTATGTGTGTCTCCACGTCCCAGACGATATATTTTCTTCCTAGGTTTTTCATCAGCATTACCATTAGGAAAGGATCGGTCATCGACATCAGGTTGCCACCAAAGTGAGAGCCCACCAAATTCCGGTTATAAAACCTCAGAGGCATTTTAACCTGAATAGACTGGTAATCGTCGGAAATAAAGGAAACCGATATTCCGGTACCCCAATAGGGCGGGTATAGATTAAATAGTAGCTTCATGATCTTAGTATTCATTTATCCTTATTATCCTCTTAGTGGCCTGTAAGGTACATGTGTTAGGTCAGCCCTATGCCCCAAAGGTAGGGGCATAGGGAGGTTCTTACGCTTGTGACATTACGTACATATTAAGTGGATCATGCTCAAGGTGCTTAACCTCAATATTATTGAAACCGGCCTTTCGAAGCATTTGCATAGCCAGTTCTTGGCCCCACATGGTACCTAAGCCAGGTCCTCCTTGGTGCAAGGAAACCGGCGTACAATGAGCACAGGAGAGGCTGTATATTAATGGAGCGAAAGGATGATCCAGGTTGTTTTCCAGGTAACTGGACCCAGCAATATCTTGCATAAGATAGAGTCCATCAGGGCGCAGACTCTTTTTAATACCGTTTAAGACACCCTGAGGATCGGCCTGATCATGTATGGCGTCAAAGGTGATTACAACATCGTAGGACTCTGGTTCGTCAAAGTCAGTCGCATCTCTACACTCAAACTGTACGTTGGTCAGTGATTGTGCCTGGGCATTGGCCCTAGCCTCCAAGATCACACTCTCACAAAGATCATAGCCCTTAAAGCGGCTATTGGGATATAGGCGGGCGAGTTCCTGAACGCCCAGCCCTTTCCCGCAGCCGATATCAAGAACATCACAGCCGTCTGAAAGTCTTTCGTGCAGCATTTCAAAAGCGGGCATTATATGCTCAGAAATAGCTGAAACCACCGTTTGATGACTGTCTTCTGACATAACCTGATGAAAGCATGGGTATGCGCTGTAGGGTAAACCCTCCCCTGTCTTGAAGCACTCCTCAATGGCTGGTAATGCTTGGCAAATCATTGGGATAAACTGGGCCGTGACGGCAATATTATCAGGGGAGGCTCGTCGGCACAGACAGTTGGCGTAGCTTTCGGGAAGAGCAAAAGTTTGACTGGCTGGTTCATATTGAACGATATGGGCGGTTACCATCACAGATAGCCACTCTTCTAGATAGCATACGCTTAAGTTGCTTTGCTTGGCCAAGGTGCCCACATCGCACTTTCCATGTTCATCAAGCTTATCGAAAATGCCTAATCGATGACCAAGCGCTATCATCGCTATGGTCGCCCCATTATTAAGCATGTCGACAAGCTTTTCAGCGAATGCTTCTGATGTTAGTGAAAGTGCTTGGTTTTTTGGTTCGACACTCATAACCCCTCCGGTTTATATGACATTAAAATTCATTAACTTAGGCACATTGAGTCCGGTGCTTAAGTCAAACTCCAGGGGAGTGTGTTACGAAGGCGTATCAAGAACGCGACAAAGTAAGTATGAGTTTCGTTCGTAGAATCTAAAAATTAACAAAATATTAAAAAGAAGCTGTTGTGATTAGTCTATAGTCTTCATGGCGAAGTATTGATTCGGTGACCGCCCTTATCGAATGCCTGCCTTTCGTGTTATCGATTATATCCCACTAACCCATTTCTGAGCCTAGAGTCTCACTGCCTGACTGTGGCAGTGAACACTCGGACCAACTTGAAAAACAAACCGTGATCGCGCTGTTGGTGATGAATCAATGACTCTGCTCCCTTTATCGCAAAGGTGGCAAGCGTCCGCTAAGGGTGTTGGTGTTTACCCGCACCAAGGCGCTGGCCGACTTTAAATCCGGCAAGGTCCGGGTGCTGGTGGCCACCGATATTGCCGCCCGAGGGCTGGATATCGACCAGCTGCCTCGTGAGATCATCGAAGGTTTCGAGCCAGACCCCAACGCCAAGCCTGAGGTTAAAGAAGACAAGCCGCGTAACAACCAGCGCCGTCGCAGGCCGCGTCGCGGAAATAATGCCGGTAACGGCAATAATGGCAATGCTAACGGCGGCTCTGGCCGTCATCGCTCGCGCCAGGAGCGCAGCGTCAGCGCTTAGAAACGAGCCCAGGGGCTAACGAGTCCTTGACCGCCGCGCTGTAGAATATGGACATAGAGTTGTGTGGTAAGCAGATCTCTATGTCCTTTATCCATGAAAGCCAGTCAATGCGCGCCGCCAAAATCCCTTTCTGGTACTAAAACTCTGCTCTTTCTCACATCGTTATTTTTGACTTTCCTAAATGGTCCAATGTACTCGAAAAGCGCTCATTGTCTGCATTATTAATCATATCCTGACAGACAGAAGCCAAGCTATGCTGGGGATGAAGGGTATGATAAAAAGCCCTGTTGTTGGCCTCAAGTAAGAAGCCGAGCTTAAACACAGTACTTTGCCGCAGACTAAAATGTTTAGAAGTAAGGAGATATATGCCGACAGGAGTTGAGATTCGATCCAATATAGATACAGAAAACGTTAAGGGCCTTTTGCTCATCAATGGCGGTGGAGCCATTGCCCTGCTTACGTTTCTACCCAGTGTCTTGGGTAAGCCCGAATACGTTTTGCTTACTCGATGCATTGCTTGGAGTCTTTTTTGCTTCCAACTTGGCTTAGTCTTCGCAGTACTACACAATCATTTAAGGCGTCGCTGCTCACTCGCGTGGGACAGTCGCGGGCCTAAGTGCTCATTCCGAAGTAAAGAGTTACTTGAGCCTTGCGTGTGCTACTGGAGTCAGTTGTGCATGATTTTATCTGCCATTGGGTTTGTTGTTGCCGGCGGCATAGTTTTCTTTGGCGCATTGCAAACCATCGACCAACAACAAACTATAGTGAGCCAATCGAAGCAACAAAATACATTAAGGGAAGAAATGCCTAACAAAGCCATTGGCTCTGTTCCAGACTAAGGCTCCACCACCGGAAACTCTGACAGTGCGTCGCCTATGGCCGAGGTTCAGGTTGCTTCAGCCATCCCGCCATTGTGCCCAGTGATAGAAGGCTTTAAGGCCTAGCCGCCTTAGACGGGGTAAGGGGAATTTAGGCAGGGGAGTCTGGTAAAAGGGGAGATCCGGCAAGCTGTTGGGCCCTTGGGCGATGGTCTCGGCCAGACGCTGTCCTGCCAGGGTGGCGAAACTGACACCGGCGCCGCAATACCCCATCGCTGCATACAGGTTATCCTCTAGGGGCCCGACTCTGGGGTAATTGTCGAGCGCCACGCTGACCCAGCCACTCCAAAAATGTTCGACACCAATATCCCTGGTCGCCGGTAGCCAGGCCGCCAAGGCACGTTTCAGATGATTCTGATAGCGAGGATGATTTGCCGCTTTGCCGGTAATCGCGCCGCGGCCGCCAAAGAGTAAGCGTCCGTCCGGAAGCAGTCGGTAATAGTATTTCAACTGTCGACTGTCCATAAACAGCGGGCCTGGAGTCAGTCCGCAAGCCTGTTGTTGCTGTTGGCTCAGAGGCTGCGTCACCAACACCGAGGAGAGAACGGGAAAATGCCGCCCATCCAGTGCCGGGTGGAAGCGGTTCAGGGTATAGCCATTGCTGGCGATAACCACCTTGCTGGCCTGGACCTCGCCTTGTGGGGTGAATAACCGGTAACCTTGGTCGCTCCTCTGCCAGTCTGTCACGGGACTGCCCGTGTATATGTTGGCCCCGGCGTTTTTTGCCATGGCTGCCAGATTTTCGGCCATTCTTAACGGGTTGATGCCAAAACTATAAGGAGTCAGTGTCGCCCCATAGACGCCGGGACTAAGAATGTGGCTTCTGGCCTGCTGTTGAGTTAGCCAGCGACTGGTATCGCCAAACTCACGGCGCATATTATCGGTAACCCGGGCCATTTTCCGGGCCATGCTGGCACTGTGGGCCAGTTTCAGATAGCCGCCGTCTTGGAGCTGACAGTCTACTGGTCCCTGTTCGGCCAGATACCGAATATTATCCACGCCCTGGCGAAATTCGCTGTATACCAGCTTTGCGGTATCTTTCCCCCAACGATGTTGATAATCGCCAAGACCCAGGCGTCCGGTACCGCTAAGAACAAAACCGGCATTGCGGCCGCTGCAGCCCCAGCCAATACGGTTGGCTTCCAAAACCACCGGTTCAATATCCCATCGGGAAGCCAGGTGGTAAGCGCACGACAGACCTGTATAACCTGCGCCAATAACGGCCACCTGGGTTTTCCTAACTGTTTTTAATGGCTCTACAGGCGCGACCTGGTGTTCTCGCGCCCAGTAAGAGCTCGGATAGGGGCTACCCGAGCCAGGGTGTTTATCGACTAAGGGATCGTAAATACTGCCGTCAGGCATTATCGAAACGAAGCAGCATTTCAGCGGCGACACATTGGCACCCATCGTCGCACACGGGGCACACATATCCATATTCCACACAGTCGTGATGCCACTTGCCCGGATGCTCCTTAATTAACTGGCCGCCGCATTTGGAAAAGTACTTGTAGGCGCTGTTGCCGGGACTGGACATCCAGATATGTGCAAGACCGGCCCTGGCTCCTTGTTGACGGGCCGAATCCACGGAGCGGGTCAACATGGCCGGACCAATACCGTGTCCCCGGTAATCACCATCTACAGTGTTGCATTTGAAGTAGCAAATCTCGTCTAAGGAAAGAGGCCAAAGCTCGGGACTGCAGCCATGGTCAGGCTGCCATTGCCCGGCGGCAAGAGTCAGTCGAAAACCCACCAGCTTGTCGCCATCAAGTGCTACCCAGCTGGCATTGATGCCGTTTTTTTGGCTGGCCTGATAATGCTCCTGTAACTCGCCGAGGTCCATATACTTGTCGCCATGGACCTGGTTGGCTAAAGCCAGTAGTGCGTTAAAATGCTTAGGCTCAAGAGGGGTATAAGTTAGTTTTGTCATTTTTTTCGGGTTGCCTTTAAGTCCAGTCCTTCAAGATGCACATCCAGCGCTTCCAGAGAAATACGTATTTCCAGTACCGATTGCCAGAGGGACCACAGCAGCAGAATCAGGCTGGTACCGAAAATCCAACTGCCGATGGCCTGATATTGCAGATAAATCGCCAGCATCGATAGCACACACAGAAAAAAGCTGCCCACTCCGGCTTCCTGCATGCGTTTAATTAACTGCACTCGCTGGCGCAGGTTAGCAATCTGCTTATGGGTATTGGCACTGTTATCGTCAAAATTACGAATGATGCTGGCCAGGGTCACAAAACGATTGGTGTAGGCCAATAGCAACAGGGATATGGCTGGAAATAACATGGCCGGTGTCGTCAGGGTAATGGTCATAATGTGATATCTTCTATTTGTTGGCTCAAGGCGTGTTTGGCCGAGTCCAGATCCACGTAGATGCGTTCGTAAATGCTAGAGGTGGTGATCACCTTAGCGCGGATCTGCTCCAGCTGGGCCACGCCCATGGCCGACTTTATGCAGTAGGCATCGCCAACGCAGCCGCATGCCAGACTGTCGCGGTAAACCTGTTCCAAAATGGCCATGGCCTGGGGTGTGGAGGCCTGATAATTATCGCTGCAGTCGGCGATGTACCCCCAGGGACCATTGATTTCCTTAGCCAGACTGAGTAGACCCTGATGATAACCCCGAGCCAGATTTTCACTGATGGCGCCGCTGAAACGGGCGATTATCAGCCTGCCCTCGGTTTCAAGAGCATAACGACCAAACTGATTTTGCTTAGTCAGTGGTGGATGCATGCTCTACCGGCAGTCCTTGTTCAAGCCAGCCCTGCATACTGCCCTGCAACAGATAGAGGTTGGTGTAGCCAAGCCCGGCCAATGCCTCAGCGGCGATTCCGGCCCGGCGTCCTGAGCGGCAATAGAGGACGATAGGCGTCTCGGTGTTGTCGGGTAACAGCTTATGATCGGCTGTAATCTGGTCATAGGGCAATAACTTGGCATCAGGCACGTGACCCTCTGCGTATTCGGCCGGGGTGCGCACATCCAGTACATAATAGTCATCGCGCTGTGCCAGCAGCGCATCTGCCGACAGGCTTTGTGAAGCACTTGCCATAAGGCTGATTGGCATCAGTAGCAGCAGTGTTAGTACACGTAAGTAGAACATGATGTCCTCCTAAATTAACTTTGGTACTGAGTTAATATGGCATCTTGCTGTTTGCGGCTCAATCTGGGGCCAAAATTTGCTACACATTCGGCAGCACTGCGGCTGGCCAAATCTCCAGCCTGTGCGTAATCCATACCATGGGTAATGCCATACAAGAAGGCGCCAGCGAAGGTATCGCCTGCACCTGTGGTATCCACAGGCTTGACCGGATAGGCTTGAACAGCCACTTGCTCCTGGCCGTGATAAACGGTGGCACCTTGCTTACCCTGAGTGACCACTACCACAGGACTAAGTTGTTGCAGTTGGACCAGTCCAGCCTCAAAGCCACCGTCTTTGCCGAAGTCGGTCACTTCATCCTGATTACAGAACAGCAGATCCACGCCATCTTCACCAAGCACTTGTTCTAGGTGTTCACGGGCGTATTTAACCACTGCCGGATCGGAGATGGTCAGGGCGATCTTAATACCGGCCTGTCTGGCCAATTGCTTGGCCTCCAGAATGGCTTCTACAGCAGCGGGTGAATAAACCAAATGGCCTTCGATATACAAATACTGGGCTGCTTCCAGCACTTCACGGTGTAATTCCTGAGTAGAAAAGTCGGTAGTAATGCCCAAGTGAGTACACATAGTGCGCTCGGCATCATTAGTGATGAGCACCACGCATTTACCGGTTTCACCCGGGGTATCCTGGCTTTCTAAGCGATGAGCAACGCCAGCCTCACTGAGGTCTTGCTGATAAAACTGGCCTAATTCATCGTTGCCCACTTTGCAGCAGTAAAACGGGCGACCGCCAAATTGGGCCAGAGTGACCATAGAGTTGGCCGCTGAGCCACCGCCCGCTTTCTTGCGCAGAGGGTAGCTCTTGTACAGACTGTCTAACAAAGCCTGTTGTTGCTCGCTCTCAAACAGAGTCATGACGCCTTTTTCGATACCCTGTTGGGCCAAAAAAGCGTCATCGATCAGAAATTCTTTATCCACCAGGGCATTGCCCAGCGCTACCACATCGTAGTTTGCCATCGCCATCTATATTGGTTGTTGCCACAAAGCAGCGAATTCTACACTATTGTCGCGCGGGGGATAAGTCATCCGCACCTACCTTTTAAGGGCTGGGTTGTTGGTGTCAATCTGCTGACACAATTGCTGCAAAGCCGGAGCCAGACGTAATGAAAAGCGATGCAAGGGGTCGGGATCCATTTGCAGAATTTGTGCCGGGCCTAGTGGCAGCGCTTCCAGCCAGGGTCGCCAGAAACTCAGGGTTTGCTTTTTGGGTTTATGATTCGCGGCAATAATTCGTTGAGGTTGGCGCTCGATCACAGACTCCATAGGAACTTCGGGGTAGTCAGTCGGCGCATCGGCAAAGATATTACCCGCGCCGCAGTAATCCAGAAGATGGTTGGCCCAGGCGCCCCCTCCCACGGTCATTAAAGGGCTGGGCCACATATAATAAAACACCGGTAAGGGTTGAGAGCGGTGATAGTGCTTGCGGATTTGTTGCAGGCGCTGGCGAAAGCTACTGGCTAATGTGTGGGCTTGTTGGGCAACATTGAGTCGTTGGCCCAGTGCTTCTATATCGTCGGCGATATCCAGTGGCTTGCGTGGCTGGGAGATAAATAACTCGAAGCCCATGCTTTTCAGCCGGGCGATATCCTGAGGCTTGTTGCCACCCTGCCATACCAGAATCAGGTCGGGTTTCAGAGCCATAACCTGTTCGAAATCCACCCCCTGATAGCTGGCGACTCTTGGCAACGCCTTGGCCTGCTCAGGATAGTCGCTGTGATCGCTGACCGCGACAAGGCGGTGGCCCTGACCCAGCTCAAAGACCAGTTCGGTCAGGTGGGGGGACAGGGCTATCAGGCGCTCAGCGGCCATCAGTGAGTGGCTGATACTCAAGAACAAGAGGCCTGTAAGCCAGTAACCTTTCATAAGCGTCCTGTGGTCAGTGCAAAAACGATGGCAAATAACAGTAGTGTTAAGGTCAGAAAACCAATGCTCAGGTAGTTTAGCAGGCGCAGCAGGCGGGGGATATCTTCGGGGACCGGATCCCGGCTGCCTCCGCAACGGGGCAGACGCCGTTTTTGCCCCTGATACAGAGCAGGCCCGCCCAATACAATGCCTAATGAGCCGCCAGTGGCAGCCAATAGACTTAAAGAAGGTGTCTTGGACTGAGGTAGCTTTCGTAAGGCTTTTAGCGCGGGGCGGGTGCCTTGGATTAGCATAATCATAAACATCGCCACTCGAGCCGGAATAAAGGTGACGGTACTGATAAGCAGGGCTACCGGGCGGCCAAAATCCCGACAGTGAGGCAGTTTGGTATTCCAGATTTGGGCGAACTCGGCCAGGACCCGAAAACAAAACGCAGCCAGACCACCGCCGATAAGAAACACAAACAGGACGGTCCAGTAATGAGTCACATAGCGCAATAGGGACGTTTCGATCATGGCTTTGCTCAGCCCCATTACCGAGAGAGGTTGAGTTTCGCGCAGAAGCAGGCGCTGGGCGGTGTCTCTGGCCAGGACTTTTTTATTTTGCTGCAAGGCCTGATAAACACGCCGGGCCCGGCGCTTGGTGTTGGTATAATCCAGCGCGGCCAGTAATAACAAGGCGTCAAAAAATACCGGGTATTCGGCAAAACTGGTGAAAATACCAATACACACGGCCAGTGGTAACAACAGTACCAGTGGTGCCAGTGTGCCAGAGATCAGACGCTGACTTTGTGCCCGATCGCCTTTCGGGTTGACCTTGGCCGCCATGCGTTGTGCCAGGGCACGAAACAGTAGCAGGGGGTGATATTGCGCGGGCCAGTGCCAGACAGACTCAACCAGCATGACTAGCCACAGAGCCAGTAAACGCTGTAACAGGGGGGTATCGATAATCGGCTCAATCATGGCATTGAAAGCCTTTTTATCATAGCCATTACCAATGTGGCCGAATGGTGGGAGGCTTTATCCAGATAGCTTTCAAACGACATCAGTGAATCCACACCGGCAATATCCGACAAGGCTCGAATTACGACGAATGGCGTTTGCAGCTGGTAGCAAGCCTGTCCGATGGCGGCCCCTTCCATTTCCACTGCACACAGCTCAGGGAACCGGCCTCGAACCCGGCCAACGGCTTCATCACAACCGATAAAGCTGTCGCCAGTGCCGATCAGGCCGGTTTGGCTATGGATATCGGTAATGGTCTCCGCGGCGTGCTGAGCAGCGTGAATCAGGCGCTGGTCACAGGGGAAAAGTTTGGGCAATCCAAAGACCTGACCGTGTTCGAAACCAAAGTGAGTCACATCCACATCATGGTGTTGTACTGCCGAGGCAATAATAAGGTCGCCGATATTGAGACGGGCATCGAAGCCACCTGCCGAGCCGGTATTGACCACATAGTCAGGTTTATAGCATTGGATCATCAGTGCGGTCGCCAGGGTGGCGGCTACCTTGCCGATTCCGGTTTGCACCAGGACGACCTCAACGCCGTGTAAACGGCCTGAGTAAAACTCGAGGGGGCCCTGAGTTTCTTGGTGTCCTCCCTCTAATGACGCTCTAAGCAGCGCCATTTCCTGTTCCATCGCCCCCAGAATACCGATCTTCATATGCCTTACCGAGTTTAAGCCGGCAGGGCCGGCGCGGTTAAAGTCGGTATTCTACGCTAACTTCAGCGTGTGTGTCAGGCCGCCAGAGGTTTGGAGCCTGTCTGAGTGCCGGCAATGAGGGGTTTCTTGGGCGCCTTGTAACGGACCGGTGCCAACTTGGCTTCCAGACAGTCTCGGAAGTCTTGTGGACTGTAGCCGGACTTTACCTTGATGCGCAGGTGGGGAATGCGTGCAGCATCAAGAGCACTGCTGACAAACCAGTCACGCTGAGTCTTATAGCCGTCTTTGCCAGATTGGTGGACCAGGTCCACAGCAACGACAGGGGTCAGTGTTTCTTTGTCGCACAGAACAAAGTCCAGGTTGCGACCGGCAGCCTTCAGCATGGCGGTGCGACCGGTCTTTTTGTCGGTCCCGTGGCGCAAGCTGACAATATCGCTCAGTCTCACCCGACAGATGATCCGATACTGATCACCGACACCGGCTTCTATCAGATTCAAGAAACTGCGCTCCACCGGAGTAAACAGGTTGTCGCGCCTGCGGAAAGGGAAGGCGAGCTTATCGCCGTTAAGTTTAATCGCCACCACAGCAATCACCATAAGCATCATAAGTAACACCAGTGTCAGTTCCATAGCAAACTCCCGACGGATTGTTGACGTTCATTTTTTGTTATTGAGCTATGCAACTAGAGTGCCACTTTTATTTCTCGGCTTGCCTGGTTTCCTCGGCTGTGTCTTGTGAAGCGCGGATCAAAATATCCACCTGCGTTCCAGATCCGTCCGGTGACAGAATCAGGTTCCAGGAGTGCTCTGGTGAGGTGAGAACGAAGCGGTCCTTTTGTTTCTCGCGGTGCAACAGTTTAAAGGTGCGCTGGTAATAATCGATCGCATCATGCGGCGAGGCCGGGAAGTGAAAGCTCAGGCTTGCGGGTAGCTTATCATTGAATAAACGGCAGTAATGGGCATTGTCGGGCACCGGAACGCTATGAAATTGCTTCGGGCAGGGTTGTGTTTCTGCCAGACTGACAGGGGTTAACAGCGAGGTGACAGATAAAACAATAAACCGCAGCAGCATAGGAGATCTCAGTTGAGCTAATCGGATTTTCAGTATAACCAAATGAGGCTGTTTTGCAGGTATGCAGATTTAGCCGTAATTATTGAATTGCTCTGTCTGAGAATATTGAATATGAAGGAGTATAAGTGTAAAACTATTCTTACAGTGAGAGAATGGTTTTTACATGAAAAGGTTTGTCCTGGATCACAAAAGCGGCCGATGGCTCGTTGATGATCAGAAGGCCGTATTAAGGAGAAGGGTATGGGGATGGTTAGCCGATTACTGAGCATGGTGGGAATATCGAGGACCAACCAAACGGCGATTCTGGAGCAGGCCATTGACGCCGTGGTCAGCATCGACGGTCAAAACCGGGTGACGTTTTTTAATGCCGCGGCTGAAAGGCTGTGGGGCTATTCTCGTCAGGAAGTGATGGGGCAGAATGTCAAAAAGCTGGTGCCTCAGGCTATTCAGTCCGAGCACGATGGCTACGTGAATGCCAACCGCCACACCGGCGAGGATAAGATTGTCGGTACCAGCCGGGATGTGTTGTTAGAACGCAAAGACGGCAAAAAAGTCTGGGCCAACCTGTCCTTATCCAGAATCCGCGTCGGGGGGGAGATTCATTACACGGCCTTTGTTAAAGATATTACTAAGCAGCGTGAAACCCAGCAGACGATCAATCAGACCCTGGAACAGGCGCTGGATGCCGTGGTGACTATCGATGAGAACAACAAGGTGACCTTTTTTAATCAGGCGGCGGAGCAACTGTGGGGCTACCAGCGGGAACAGGTACTGGGACAAAACGTAAAGATGTTGGTGCCTCAGGCGATCCAGCCCCAGCACGATGACTATGTGAATGCTAACCGCCGTACTGGTAAAGATAAGATCGTCGGAACGACCCGGGAAGTGCCGATTGAGCGCGCCGATGGTGACACCCGCTGGGGGAGCCTGGCCCTGTCCAGGGTGGAGTTGGAGAACAAGATTGTCTATACCGCGTTTGTCAAAGATGTGACCGATGAAGTGAAACAGCGAGAGCGTATGAGAATGCTGTCCCTTGTTGCGGATGAAACTGACAACGCTATCATTATCAGTGACGCCGATGGTTTAACGGTCTATGTGAATCGGGGTTTCGAGAAGATGACCGGTTACACGCTGAGCGATATCGAAGGCCGTAAGCCCGGTGACTTGCTGCAAGGCGAGCATACCGATCCCAGTGCTGTTCGTGATATTCGCCAGGCCATTCATCAGCGTCAGCCTTATAACGGCGATATTCTTAATTATGACGCCAGCGGCAATCCTTACTGGGTGTCGCTGGCGATTAACCCGGTGTTTGATAAGCACGGCAAGTTGGTGAATTTCATCTCGGTGCAGGCCAATATTACCGACACCAAGGAGCGTACCCTGGAATTCACCAAGCGTTTCGATGCAATCGGCATGAACAATGGCGTGGGTGAATGGGATACCAATGGCAAGCTGACCTATGCTAACGACTACCTGATTACCCATACCGAAGATAAGTCACCCCGTGAGCTTATTCAGCGGGCTCGTAATATGCGCGAGATCATCGGTAGCGAGAAATTTGAGAAGGTGCTTAAGGGAGAGCAGGTAGTGGGAGAATACGCCTTGTTAAAGGCTGATGGCAGTGAGGTGTATTTTAGTGGCACGATCTGTCCCATTACCGATATGTCTGGCAATGTACGACGCATTGTGAGCTATGGTACCGACGTGAGTTCCCGCAAGAAGGCGGCACAGGTTACCGATGCTGAAATGAGAGAAGTAGTGGCCTCCAGCGAGAAAGTTACCGATATTATTTCGGTGCTTAATAATATTGCCTCTCAGACTAACCTCTTGGCCCTGAATGCGGCCATCGAAGCGGCCCGCGCAGGCGAAGCCGGACGAGGCTTTGCGGTGGTGGCCGATGAGGTGCGTACTTTGGCTCAGCAGTCCTCTACCTCTGCCGACGAAATTGGTCGTTTGGTGACGGAGTCCCGTCAGCGGGTCGAGCAGTTGGCCGAATCTTTACAACGTTTAAGTGATGTCGAAAGTGATGCTTAGCAAACGCCTTAGCGGGCCAGATAAACCTATTCTAGGCCTGTGACAGGATGTCAGGGCGTTTTGGAGCGCAACCAATACAAGACATGCCGAACCCAGTTTTTTAATGAGCGTTTTGTATTATGCTGACAAAGGCGGTAGCCGTAATTGGGGATGGTCTCAATCCGCCACTCAGTCGCTAAACCGCTGGCTTTGATTTTATGTCGAAGGCGACTGACTAAATGGTTCAACGCATCGTCACTGGTGTAATCGTGACCCCAGATTATCTTATGCAACTGTTTGCGTGAAACGCCTTGTTGCCCTGCGTCAATGAGGGCTTCAAGCAATACTGCCGTCGCTTTGGAGAGTTTTATAGCGACACCTTTTTTCCCAACCAACAGGCGAGAAGCCGGTTCGTACGACGGGGAAGATGTACTTGTCGTTTCCATCTTCCTTCACTTGATTAATAGCCGAATCATTATCTTAGTATTTTTTGTGCAAAATGGTCATCTTGCTGCCACTATCTTGTCATATATGTACTATTAAACTGAATTATTTAGGATTTTTTTCATCATCAGAATGATCCTGTATTGTCATCGTGATCGGCGCTGAGTGGGTCTATCCTCTTCTGGCTTGAGCAGACGTATCGCAAGCATTCTTAGATTAAAGTGACCAAAAAAGAGGAATTCCCATGAAAAGTGCTATTTATTTGCTTGTTGGCGCGACTGCAGTTGCTGGACTCACCATATCCGATGTGGCTTATTCATCGTCGTTTAATAACGACTTGGTTTCGGTCTGTCGTCATGCCGCAAACAATGACCGGACGGACCTGAATCGAGCCGTGAAACGCTTAACACCCGGCAGTCTCATTACGACAGGTACTTACAGTAAGTTAGCTAAGGGGCTGGTATGCAATGGCATGCCGGTGGCAGAGTTTGCCAACTACTACGGTGCCAACAAGACTTATTGGTTGTTTCAGCGGCATATTGACCGGACCAGAAAAGTTATTGAAATTAAAGATGTTTACGGTCGTGTTCAGGACAGGCCGAGTGTACCCGAAGCGATCACAGTGTCCTGGGAAACAGCTTATTAACTCATGATTCTCGCAAGCTCGGTGAGCTTGCGAGAATAGACTTTAAGTTTGTTAACATTCAGCAGGTCGCTAGACCTTCAGGTAATCCAGTATACCCTCGGCGGCTTGTCGGCCTTCGAAAATGGCGGTCACCACCAGATCCGAACCGCGAACCATATCGCCACCGGAGAAGATTTTAGGATTGCTGGTCTGAAAGGCGAACTGGCCGTTGGCAGGGGCTCGGACCCGGCCTTTTTCGTCCAGAATAATGCCATAGTCGGCGAACCAATTGGCGGGACTGGGCTGAAAGCCAAAGGCGATGATCACGGCATCGGCTTCTAGTATATGCTCGGACCCTTCGATGGGCTCGGGGCGGCGACGTCCGGCGCTATCCGGATCGCCCAGTTGGGTTTTTACCAACGTAACACCGCAGGCTTCCCCCTTATCGTTGATCTCTACGTCCAGCGGTTGCAGGTTGAAGCGAAATTCGACTCCTTCCTCGCGGGCATTTTGCACCTCACGACGGGAGCCTGGCATGTTTTCCTCATCCCGACGATAGGCACAAATCACCGACTCGGCGCCCTGACGTACCGCGGTGCGCACACAGTCCATGGCTGTATCGCCGCCACCTAAGACCACTACCTTCTTACCTTTCATATCGATAAAGTCAGAAGGTGCTTGTTCCAAGCCCATCTGGCGGTTGGTATTGGCGATGAGATAAGGAAGGGCTTCATACACTCCCGGCGCGTCTTCGTTTTCAAAGCCACCGCGCATGTATTTGTAAGTCCCCATGCCTAAGAACACTGCATCGTATTGGTCGATCAGTGTCTGAAACTCCACGTCCTTACCCACTTCGGTATTAAGCTTAAATTCTACGCCCATCTCGGTGAAGATCTCCCGGCGCAGTTGTACCACCTCTTTTTCCAGCTTAAAGGCGGGAATACCAAAGGTCAGCAGACCACCGATCTCCGGGTATTTGTCATACACCACAGGGGTAACGCCGTTACGCACCAGGATATCGGCGCAGGCCAGGCCCGCCGGTCCGGCACCGATCACGGCCACCTTTTTGTCGGTCTTCTCGACCCCTGACATATCCGGACGCCAGCCTTGCTTAAAGGCGGTGTCGGTGATGTATTTCTCAATGGAGCCAATGGTTACCGCACCGAAGTCATCGTTCAGGGTACAGTCGCCTTCGCAGAGACGATCCTGAGGACAGACACGACCACAGACTTCCGGCAGGGAGTTGGTCTTATGCGATAACTCTGCTGCCTCGAAGATCCGGCCCTCATTGGCTAACTTCAGCCACTGAGGGATATAGTTATGGACCGGACATTTCCACTCGCAGTATGGGTTGCCGCAATCCAGGCAGCGGTCTGCCTGACCGGCTGCCTGAGAGTCACTCATGGGATGATAGATCTCGGCAAATTCGTTGCGGCGCTGATCCACGGGCTTTTTAGGCGGGTCGATACGCTCGACATCAACAAATTGATAGACATTCTTTGCCACGGTTACCTCCTACTGCGCCTGGACACGTAATTCGGCCGTCGAACGGCTGATATGTCCAAGCAGGTTATTCACATCACTGGTCTTGGGTTTGATTAAACGGAACTTAGGTAGATAATCAGTAAAGTTCTGCAGAATCATCAGTGAGTGTTCACTACCGGTTTCTTCATAGTGCTGGTCGATAAGACCACGTAGGTGCTCAGACAGAATCGGCTTGTCGTCGATACCCATAGCTTCGACCAGATCGCCGTTAAGGCGCTGGTTAAAGTCGTCGGCCTCGTCCAGCACATAGGCAAAGCCGCCGGTCATGCCTGCACCGAAGTTCACACCGGTCTGCCCCAAAATGGCGACGATACCGCCGGTCATGTATTCACAGGCGTTATCACCCGCGCCTTCGATAACAGCGATGGCCCCCGAGTTACGTACCGCGAAACGCTCACCAGCACGGCCAGAGGCCAGCAATTTACCGCCAGTGGCCCCATACAGGCAGGTGTTACCCATAATTGCGCTGTCCTGTGACTTGAACGGCGCCCTTGGATCCGGTTTTATCACAAGCTTACCGCCGGTCATGCCTTTACCGACATAGTCGTTGGCATCGCCGATGACCTTCATTTCAAGCCCCGCCACATTCCAGACGCCGAAGCTCTGGCCTGTTGTGCCGGTAAAGGTCACTCTGACGGGATGGTCGGCCAGCCCCTGGTTGCCGTATTTACTGGCAATGTAGCCAGACAACGAGGCACCCACCGAACGATCGGTGTTGCGAATGTCCAGCTTTAACTCGATGCGGCTGCGTTTATCTACAGCTGCCTTGGCCTCGGACAGCAGGCGCTGGTTCAACTGGCCTTTATCCATGGGCTCGTTGGTGATTTCAGAGCAGAACAGCCGCGTGTGTTCGCCGGCTTCCGGCTTGGCTAACAGACCGGAAAGATCCAGTTTCTGTTGCTTGGCGGTCAGACCGTCCAGTACTTCCAGTAGCTCGGTGCGGCCGACCAACTCATCCAGCTTCCGCACACCCAGCGCGGCCATCAACTCTCGTACTTCGCGAGCGATAAAGCGGAAGTAGTTCATTACCATTTCCGGCAGGCCGATGAAGTAATTATCCCTTAGGTTTTCGTCTTGGGTGGCGACACCTGTTGCACAATTATTGAGGTGACAGATACGTAAGTACTTACAGCCTAATGCCACCATGGGACCGGTGCCAAAGCCGAAACTTTCGGCTCCTAAGATGGCAGCTTTGATCACGTCCAGACCGGTTTTCAAACCACCATCGGTTTGTACCCGCACCTTATGACGCAGGCCGTTTTCTACCAGCGCCTGCTGGGCTTCGGCGAGACCCAGCTCCCAGGGGCTGCCGGCGTATTTCACCGAGGTCAGAGGACTTGCCCCGGTACCGCCGTCGTAGCCGGATACGGTGATGAGATCGGCATAGGCTTTGGCCACCCCTGTGGCCACCGTACCCACACCGGGTTCGGACACCAGCTTCACCGAGATCAACGCTTTTGGGTTAACCTGTTTCAGATCGAAAATCAGTTGCGCCAGATCCTCAATGGAATAGATATCATGGTGGGGCGGCGGTGAAATCAGGGTCACACCGGGCACGGAGTAGCGTAGCTCGGCAATGTAGTTATTCACCTTATCCCCGGGCAACTGGCCGCCTTCGCCGGGCTTGGCACCCTGGGCAACTTTTATCTGGATGACATCGGCATTGACCAGATAGTGGGCGGTCACGCCGAAGCGGCCTGAGGCCACCTGCTTTATCTTTGAGTTACGTTCATTACCAAAGCGGGCAGGATCTTCGCCGCCCTCACCGGAGTTGGACTTGCCACCCAGTCGGTTCATGGCGATGGCGAGGGCCTCGTGAGCTTCCGGGCTCAAGGCGCCGATGGACATGGCGGCGGTGTCGAAGCGCGGATAGAGGTTTTCTTCCGGCTCTACTTCGTCCAGATCAATGGGAGTATCGCTGAGTTTGAGCTTCAGCAGGTCGCGCAGATGGGCCACTGGACGGTCATTAACCAGGCCCGCAAACACCTTGTAGTCCTCGTAATTACCGCTGACCACAGCTTTTTGCAAAGTGGTCACTACATCCGGGTTATAGGCGTGATACTCGCCGCCGTGCACGTATTTGAGCAGGCCGCCGTGATTGAGTTGCTTGCGCTTCACCCAGGCAATACGGTTGAGATTGAGCATGTCCTGCTCGAAGTCATCAAAGCCTGCGCCCTGAATACGGCTCGGCACGCCTTTAAAGCAGACTTTCATGACTTCATCGTGAATGCCAACGGCTTCAAACAGCTTGGCACAGCGATAGCTGGCCACGGTGCTGATGCCCATCTTGGACATGATCTTAAACAGGCCCTTGTTGATGCCCTTGCGATAATTCAGAGTCGCTTCCATGGCGGACAGCTCAATTTCGCCGTTATCCACCATCTGTTCGATGGTCTCATAGGCGAGGAACGGATAAATGGCTGTTGCACCTAAACCCAGGAGGACCGCAAAGTGATGTGGATCCCGGCAAGAGCCGGTTTCCACCACGATATTGGCATCGCAGCGCAGGGCTTTTTCTACCAGGCGGCGCTGTACTGCGCCGACGGCCATGGGCGCCGGAATCGGGATGCGATCGGGTTTGATATTGCGGTCGGACAGCACGACAAAGGCGGCGTTTTTCTGCTTCACCAGATACTCGGCTTCATTACAGATGCGTTCAATGGCCGCCTTGAGGCCTTCATCGGGGCGGTAGTTCAGTTCGATCACTTCGGAGTAATAGTACTCGGGGTCAAACTCCCTCAGCTGTTTGAGGTCGGTGTACATCAATATGGGCGACTGGAACAGCACCCGGTTGGCGTAGCCCGAGGTCTCGGAGAAGGGGTTTTGTTCCCGGCCGATGCAGGTAGCCAGCGACATCACATGGTTTTCCCGCAGTGGGTCGATGGGCGGGTTAGTCACCTGAGCAAAATGCTGACGGAAATAGTCGTACATGATACGGCTACGACTGGACAGTACCGCCATAGGTGTATCATCACCCATTGAGCCAACCGCTTCCTGTCCGTCTTTGGCCAGAACCCGAATTACCTGCTGAATCTCCTCATAGGAGTAATTAAATTGCTTGTGATAGGTAGCCATCATGGCCTCATCGAACACGCGTACGCCGATTTGGCTGGCATCGCATTGTTCGATGGGCTTAAGCCGTTTGATGTGTTTATCCAGCCACTCTTTGTAGGGATGGCGACCTTTTAAGTCTTCGTCGATCTCGGTAGAGCGCCAGACCTTGCCATTATAGGTATCCACTGCCAGCATCTCGCCCGGGCCTACACGGCCTTTCTCAATCACATCTTCGGGACTGTAATCCCAGATACCCGCCTCTGAAGCCAGGGTGATCAGGCCGTCTTTTGTCAGCACATAGCGAGCCGGGCGCAAACCGTTGCGATCCAGACTGCACGCTACATGGCGGCCATTGGTCAGTACGATACCCGCAGGGCCGTCCCAGGGTTCCATGTGCATGGAGTTAAACTCATAGAAGGCCTTGAGTTCGTCGTCCATCGTCTGATTATTCTGATAGGCGGGGGGCACTAACAGACGCATAGCACGGAACAGATCCATTCCGCCTGCCAAAAACAGCTCTAACAGGTTATCCAGCGCTGAGGAGTCAGAACCGTCGTTGTTTACAAAGGGGGCGGCATCTTGCAAGTCTGGAATCAATGGCGTACGGAATTTATAGGTCCGAGCCTCGGCCCACTCGCGGTTACCGCGGATGGTGTTGATCTCGCCATTGTGGGCCAGAAATCGGAACGGTTGGGCCAGTGGCCATATAGGCAGCGTGTTAGTGGAAAAGCGCTGGTGGAATACGCAGATGGCTGACTGCATGTCTTCATCGGCCAGATCCAGATAAAAGCTTGGCAGATCCTTTGGCATTACCAAGCCTTTATAGATGGTCACCAGGTTGGATAAGCAAGCGACATAGAATTCAGAGTCATCGGCGAGGCGTTTCTCGATACGACGACGCGCCATATACAGGCGTCGCTCCAGATCTTTTTTACGCCAGCCGGGCGGAGCGTTGACAAACACCTGTTCGATCTGAGGTAAGCCGCTGAGAGCCAGGTCGCCTAGCACATTCGGGTTAGTCGGCACTTCCCGCCAGCCTGATATAGACAGAGTCTCGGCTTCAAGCTCTTCGTTGACCACTTTGCGGGCCTGTTCAGCCAGAATCGGGTCTGGATTCAGAAACATCATACCAACGCCGTATTTCTTACCCAGTTTCCAGCCATGTTGCTCGGCTATCTTCTGGAAAAATGCGTCGGGCTTTTGCATCAGCAGGCCGCAGCCATCGCCAGTCTTACCGTCGGCGGCAATACCGCCACGGTGCTGCATACGATCCAATGCGTGAATCGCGGTGGTAACCAGGTGGTGGCTCGGCTGTCCCTGTGTATGGGCGATCAGGCCGAAGCCGCAGTTATCCCGAGAATCAGTCGGGTTGTATAGTCTCATCTTATGACTCCTTCAACTGTGCTGTCGGGTAGGGCGATGTTCTGAACTGTGCAGGCCGTTTTTTATTCGGCGTTATATTTGACCTGCAGGGTATTGGCTAGTTGCTCTTATTATGCCGCCAGTCTGAATTATTATGCATTTTGTCTGGCGGGGTAAAGAACATACCCATATCCCGTTATCAGGTCAAACACAGATTATTTAAAATAGTGGTTTTATTTTATAAATGCTTCCTACATTAGGATGTTCATATTATTTGTTAATTTTATGTTGGTGTTTATTGGTAGTTGTATTGCGATTAATGGTGGGGTGTGGTGGCCTGCATTACCTGGCTAGAGCCCGGGGCTAATCCGGTTTTGCGTGAATAATTATTTCATCTTTATGCGTTTCTTTATCAATTATTATTGCGCTTATATTGCGTACCAATTTAAACCGGGAGTTGGTAGGATGCGGCCAGCAGTTATTGGGGAATTATCATGAGTGAGAACACGCAGCGCAACGGAACCGGTGACTCCTGGGCTATCCGTATAGCGACCTTTATCGGCCGTTTTGGCACGGTCAGAATCAGTATTCTGTTCGTTTTTCTGACCCTGGCTTTCACTATTGCCGGTTCTTTTGTCATCCGCATGTACCTGTCAGGCGAAGTGCATCTGGAGGATTTTGTCTCGGCCATTATTCTGACCATGCTCAGCGCACCCTGGGTGCTGTACTTCTTCAGTGAGCTGGTGAACCAATTGGATAAGAGCCGGCTTCATCTCAAGGAGGTGGTTGCTCAGCTGGAAGAGCTTCGGGAAGAAGATGTGTTTCTGAATCGTGAGCTACAAAACAATGTTCGCCAGTTAAATATTGAAGTCGAGGAGCGCCGCAAAGCGCAGGAAGACAGGGAAAAGGTGTTTGAGGAGTTGGAAGTGGAGATTCAGGAACGTCGTGAGCGTGAACAGCAGGCACAGCGGCTATCCACCCTGCTACGTTCCATCATCGATGCTTCCCCGGACCTGATTTATTACCGCAATGAAGAAGGTAAGTTTGCCGGCTGTAACAAGGTGGCCGAGCAGATGACCGGTAAGACCGAAGCTGATCTTATTGGCTTAACCCCTTACGAAGTCTATGACGAAGAACTGGCTCGCCAGGTGGTCGAGGTAGACCAGGAGATTCTGGAAACCAATCAGCCGGTCACGGTGGAATCTTGGCTTAAGTTTGCGGATGGTCGCAAGCGCCTGTTTGAGATGCGCAAGGTGCCTTTTTACGACAAAGATGGACAGCGCTTAGGATTGCTGGCTTTCGGGCGGGATATCACTGAGCGCAAACAGTCAGAAGTGGCGCTGGAAAAAGCCAGCCGGGATAAGACCGCCTTTATTGCGACTATCAGTCACGAGCTGCGTACACCACTGAATGGCATTGTGGGGTTAAGTCGTATGCTCAGAGACACTCAACTGACCGAGGAACAATTCAGTTGGGTGAGTACCATTTACGCCAGTGCCATTACCCTGGGTAATATCTTTAACGATATTATCGACTTGGATAAGCTCGGCCGCGATAAGCTTGAACTGCAGATGAAAACCGTCAATCTGCGCGATTTCTTTGGTGAGCTAAGCAGTATTATTGAGCTGCTGGTGGCCGACAAAGGACTCAGTTTCCACAGCGATTACCAGGAGCCCCTACCGGAGTTTGTGGAGGCTGACGGCACCCGACTGCGCCAGGTTCTGTGGAATCTGTTGTTTAATGCGGTCAAGTTCACTCAGAAAGGATCGGTGAGTTTCCATCTGGCGGCAGGCGAGCCCAAACATGGTGAGAGTCTGGTGACCTTTACCATTTCAGATACTGGGGTAGGTATTCCTGAGCAAGAGCTTAAGAACATTTTCGCCATGTATTATCAGGTCAAGCACCCGGATCATCAGAGTGCCACCGGCACTGGGATAGGCCTGGCTATCTGCCAGAAGATGGTGGATATGATGGGTGGTGAGATCCGTGTTTCCAGCGAAGTCGGAAAGGGCACGGCGTTTACGGTGGAACTGCCCCTGAAGTTGGCCGACGCCCCAGCCCAGTTGGCCGATATAAAGGTCACGGGTCTGAAGATTTTGTTGGTGGAAGACATCGAACTGAATGTCATGGTGGCGAAGGCATTGTTGGAAAAGCTGGGTCAGCATGTTGAGGTAGCCATGACTGGGAATCAGGCGCTGGACATGGCCCGAGAGCATCAGTATGACCTTATTCTGCTGGACATCCAATTGCCTGACATGACGGGGTTCGATGTCGCCAATCAGATGCTCGAAGAAGATCTTGTACTGGGCACACCCATTGTGGCGCTGACGGCAAACGTGATCAAAACACGACAGGAATACCTGAATCAGGGAATGGACGATGTGATCGCCAAACCCATTAAGAAAAGCCGGGTGATAGAAGTAGTCAATAGCTTGTTTTGCGATCAGCCGGATACACCCGTATTACCCGAGACCAAAGCCGTTACTCAGGAAACCAATGTTCTGGATCTGGATATGTTGCAGATGCTTATCGACAACATCGGCCCTGAGATGGTCAGTCAGAGTGTGAGCGTGTTTGAAACCAGTATGCCCGATTACATGCAGCAGCTACAAACCAACCTGAGCGCCAAGGATAAGGATGAAGTCTGTAGCCATGCGCATAAGATCAAAGGCGCGGCAGGATCGGTAGGGCTGACCAGGGTCCAGAAGATCGCCAATCAGATTCAACAGGGTGACCACCCCGCCTGGTGGGAAAATGTGTACGACTGGGTGGAGGAGTTAGAACAAGCGTTGAGCGTAGACCTGGAAGCGCTGCACCAATGGCTATCAGAGCAAGACGCAGACTAGCCAACATTTTCTGCCAGCCTCTTGCCTGAGGCTGGCCCTCTCTCTTTTCCTGCTATCAATACCGAATAAGATCGCGATCTGTCATTTACAATAATTGTAAACCCGAGGTTGCAAACGATTGCGATCTTTTAATGGTTTGCAGAACTCATGAATATTGAAAAGTGCGCTGACTGTGTCTTTTTTAGTCGCTATCGCGCTTTCACCGTGTGACTTATGATAATTGTTAAAGAAAAGTAATATTTTTTGTGACGCATCTATTGCAATCGATTGCATCGTGATCTAATTTTTATCCACGGTAGCTAGACGGTACATGGGGTTCCCTTTCTCCGTTAGCTTGTTTGACTTAATCGACACCGGGACAAAAGACTATGACACACAGAAAATTGTCATTGGCGCTGGCTATCAGTGCCGCCTTGACCACAGCGCCAACCTTGGCTCAAGAGAGTGACCAGCAGCCCTCAAAGCAACAGCAAAAAGATTTTGAGCAGATTATTATCACCGGTACACCATCTGGTACTTCGGTCAGGAAGGTGGATGCCAGTTTCGCCATCACTAACTTATCGGCCGAGGCCATAGAGAAACTCGCTCCTAAAAGTACGGCGGATCTGTTTAAGGCAGTACCTGGTATTTGGGCGGAAAGTTCTGGTGGTGTCTCTGGGGCAAATGTGTTTGTAAGGGGGTTCCCGGGGACGGGGGATGCGCCTTTTGTGACAGTACAGCTGGAAGGTGCGCCGGTTTTCCAGCCGCCCACGCTTTCCTTCCTGGAGAACTCCACTCTGTTTCGCATGGATGAGACCATCGCCTTTATGGAGGCTTTACGAGGTGGTCCGAACCCAGTGATCTCCAATGGTCAGCCGGGTCTGACGACCAACTTTATGTTGAAGGAAGGCTCGGACTTTACCGAGGGCACGATTAAATACACCACTTCAGACTATGACCTTCAGCGTTTGGACGCGGTAGTCAGTGGTGCTTTGGGTGATGACCTCTATTACATGATGGGCGGTTACGTAAAGAGCTCACCGGGTATTCGTGATGCCGGGTTTAACTCCGAGAAAGGCCATCAGTTCACGGTGAATATCACCAAAGAGCTGGACAACGGTAAGATGAATTTCTATACCCGTCATACCGACGATCATGGTACCTGGTACCTGCCAACACCGTTGGTGGAAGGGGTGAACAACGACTATGCCCAGATTGGTACTTTGAACCGCCAGGCTTCTATCCAATACGGACCTAATGGCACCAGCGAGTCCTTCGACTTCGGTAATGGCCGGGGCTGGGATGGCAGTGTGTCAGGCGGTAAGGTGTTCTTAGAGCTAGGAGGTGGCTGGGAGTTGACCGACCGGTTTAACTTCACCAAAGGGGAAGCTAATACCTTTGGTCTGGTTCCTAACGGCGCCCCGACGGCACTGGCTAATGTTGCCGATAATGGAAGCGACGCTGAAGGGTTAGTGACCGGTGATACCTACGGCGGCGACACATTGGTACAGCAGATTGGTCGCTGGGTGGTGTTAAAAGATATCGAGTCCTTTACTAATGATCTGGCGCTGACCAAAAACCTGGACGCGCTGACAATGACCTTTGGTCTATACAACTCCAATTACGAAGCCAAGGACTGGTGGTCTCTTGGTAATCAGTCCTATCATGTCGTCGCCCCAGGCGGAGAAAACCTGACCGGAATCGATTGTAACGATAATGCCGACAGCTGTGGTTGGAATTACGACATCAACGCCGTTGGAGATGGCAGTACCACAGCCTTCTATACGGCCTTCGAACATAAAACGACGGATAAGCTCACGTTGGATGTCGGACTGCGTAGCGAGAAACATCAAATTGAGTATACCGTCGATGAGGGGTTGGACGGTGAAGTCACCAAAGCCGTGCAATACGATGAAACCACCTTCTCCTATACTGTTGGCGCCAACTATATGCTGACCAATCGCTCAGGAGTGTTCGCGCGGATTAATGACGGCAGCAAGATGCCCTATTTCGATGACTTTCGGGATAACTTTGGATCTTACACCAATGGTGACGATCTGATTTTCGATATTCAGCAATACGAACTGGGCTATAAGATGGCTGAGGACAATTACAGCCTTTATGCGACGGCCTTCATGAGTGAAGTTGAAAGTTCCTTTGTTTCGCAGCCCGGGGCGCCGGCCGAGCTGACGGTCAATGAGTCACAGGGCATCGAGGTAGACGCCAACTACACTTTTGACTTTGGGTTAAACCTGAATCTTAACGCTACTGTTCAGGACACCGAAATCGCCGAGAGTACCGATGGCAACCAGGGGAACGAAGCCATGCGTCAGCCCGGCTGGCAGTTCCGTGTGACCCCCAGTTACGACGTTGAGCTGGCGGGCGGTAACTATGCCACCCTATACGGTACTCTGACCTCGGTGGATGACCGCTGGTCTGATAATGGCAATACCGTGGTGCTCGAAGGCTATACCAAGGTAGATTTGGGGGCGAAATGGGTCATGACGGAAAACCTTAACCTGCGCCTTTCGGTCGATAACCTGACTGATAAGGAAGGACTGACAGAGGGCGATCCCCGTAACCCCACCGCGCCTAACGGACGCTACATCATGCCGCGTTCAGTGAAACTCAGTATCGGATATAACTTCTTCTGAGTAAGCGATAGAACATGGCAGGGAAGCCGTATTGTTTGAACATAGCGCCGCTGCCTGAGTGCGGCGCTTTTCTGTGTGGCTTTGCCGGCCCAGAGAATGCTGTTAGGCTACGGGTCCGAACCGCTTTAATGAAATCATCATGAGTCAGCAACCTCCTCGCACTATTGCCGATATCGCCAAACTGGCTGGCGTGTCTGAATCTACGGTTTCACGGGCGCTGAACAATAACCCACTTATCAGTGAAAAAACCCGTCTTCGTATTCAGGATTTGGCTAAGCAGGCGAACTTTAGTATCAATGCCAAGGCCAGAGCCCTGCGCACTCAGCGCACCCAAGTGATAGCGGTCGTGGTACTGTTTAAAGAGCGCACCGAACGGGGCATTTCCGACCCCTTTCTGTTGGATATTCTTGGCGCCATCGCCGATGAACTGACCCTGCATGGCTATGATATGCTGCTTAGTAACACTCGTACCGCCTCAGATGACTGGCGGGATTATTACTTTGACTCTAAACGTGCCGACGGCCTTATTGTGATCGGTCAGGGCGAGCATGATGTTCGTATTGACCGACTGGCTGAGGAGCAGCTGCCGTTTGTGGTCTGGGGCGCCCCCTTGCCGGATGCCGGTTATTGCACGGTGGGCAGTGATAACAAGATGGGGGCATTTCTGGCGGTAAATCACTTGATCAATCAAGGATGCCGCCATATTGCTTTCTTGGGCGATATCGGTCAGTCGGAAATGGAGCAGCGTTGGCAGGGTTACTGTCTGGCGCTGGAACAGGCAGGGATAGAGTTGGATAAACGCCTGTGCCTGGATACGGATTTTACCAGTGAGTCTGGCTACGACAGTACCATCTCGCTGCTCAGGGATGCGCCCGAAGTGGATGGTATTTTCGCGGTCAGCGACGTGATTGCTCTAGGTGTTATGAAGAAGCTGGTGGAAGCGAAAAAGCGCATTCCTCAGGATGTGGCGGTGGTAGGGTTTGACGACGTGGCCATGTCCATGTTCTGCCATCCCTCTCTCAGTACCATACGGCAGGACACAGCCGAAGGCGGTCGTTTGCTGGTGCGCAAGGTGCTGGAAAAATTGGCGGGCAAGAGCCCGCGCTCTCAGGTACTGGATGTTCAGTTGCAGGTGCGTGAGTCTAGCCGCCGTTACGACGACTGACCGAGGGCCAAAACCTCGTTCAGATTAAGAGCGGCGATACTGGGGTAGACCAGTTCTGCTCGCTTCAGGGTCTTGGCATCACCGATGCCCACCGAGTGCATACCGGCACCGATAATACTCTCCAGTCCTGCCTGAGCGTCCTCAATGCCCACACATTCCAAAGGCGCTACTTTCAGCCCCTGAGCAGCGGTCAGGAAGGTTTCAGGGTCGGGCTTGCCATAGCGGACGTTGGCGGCATCGACGATATAGTCGAAGGCGTCGGTGATTTGTAAACAGTC
This sequence comes from Saliniradius amylolyticus, assembly GCF_003143555.1. Lineage (NCBI taxonomy): Bacteria > Pseudomonadati > Pseudomonadota > Gammaproteobacteria > Alteromonadales > Alteromonadaceae > Saliniradius > Saliniradius amylolyticus. The sequence goes on along the minus strand of NZ_CP029347.1, from coordinate 2,667,683 downwards.
CAGAACGCGGCGGGCGTTTTTACTGGCGGATGCGAGGGCGATATTAAAGTCCCTGGCACGCAGCTGTTCTAACAACTCGCGGGCTCCGGGGAAAATATCCGATGGTTGCATCGTATCCAGCATGGACTGATAGAGCGTGTTTTTCTCATCGGCCAGAGCCTGCTTGTCAGTCTCGGAAAATGATTGATCGGACTTGTCGAGAATAAACTGCAACGAGCCCATGCGATCTACGCCTTTTAGCTGTTCGTTATCGTCGCGACTGAATGGGATATCCAACTTGTTGGCCAGGGCGGACCAGGCCTTAAAGTGGAATTCGGCGGTGTCGGTGATGACGCCGTCCAAATCAAAAATAAAGCTGGTGATCATGGCGTTCTCCTAAGCTATTTGGTTGGGGCGGTTCGGGACCAGAGACAGACTCTGGTCATAGTGGTGCAGGGTCATCGCCTCGCCTTCCAACAAGGTATAGGTGGTGTTCCTGGCTGTGACCTTCACTTCCAGCAGGCAGTCCAGATAACGAAACCGGAATTGATAACCTTGCCACTGCTCTGGCAGCCTAGGACTGAGGTAGGGGCCATCGTGTCTGATCCTCAAGCCCGCAAAACCATTGACAATACCCATCCATGAGCCAGCCATACAGGCGGTGTGAATACCGTACTCGGTGTTGGCATGGCGATTGTCGATATCCATTCGCACAGTATCGTGGTAAAACTCATAGGCCCGTTGCAACTGGCCCAACTCGGCAAATGCAATGCTATGAATACAGCTCGATAACGTGGAGTCATGAGTGGTCAATGGCTCGTAATAGTCCAGATTGCGCTGTTTCAGAGCCGGGTCGAACCGATCATCGAGCAAGAACATGGCCAGGATCACATCGGCTTGTTTGAGCACCTGATGGCGATACAGCACCAGAGGGTGATAATGCAGCAGCAACGGATAGTGGTCAGCCGGGGTGTTGGCAAAATCCCAGCGCTCCCGCTCCAGGAACAGATCGTCTTGTTTACTGATGCCCCGGCTTTCGTCGTAGGGCAGGTACATGGCCTCGGCAGCGTCGTGCCACAGATCCACTTCCCGGGCTTCAAGCCCCAGCTCTGAAACTAACCTTTGCCAGTCCTCTTGATAATGCTGGCTAAGGTGGTGAGCAATCTGCACGGCAAAACGCAGATGAGCCTGAGCCATGGCGTTGGTATAAAAATTATTGTTCACCAGTGCGCTGTATTCATCGGGACCGGTCACTTCGTCGATGCAAAATAAGTCTTGCCTGGCGGGGTTAAAGTGTCCCAAATCCAGCCACAGCCGGGCAGTTTCAAAGACCAGCTCGGCACCGTTTTCCCGAATAAACCCCCAGTCATGGGTATTATCCAGATAGCGTTTGACGCCAAAGGCAATGGCCGCATTGATATGGTATTGGGCTGTTCCTGCCGGGTAATAGGCCGAGCATTCATCGCCGCCAATGGTGCGCCAGGGGAAAAGAGCCCCGCGTTTGTGACTCATGGTCCGAGCTCGCTGGCGGGCACCGTCTAAATAATGGTAACGATACTTTAGGCATTGCTTAGCCAATTCGGGATTGGTGTGGGTTAAGAAGGCCAGAATGTAGATTTCCGTATCCCAGAAATAGTGCCCATCGTAACCGTGACCCGTCAGGCCCTTGGCGCCGATATTGTTAAAGCCACTGCGGCCGGTGGACATAAACAGGTGCAGCATATTAAATCGCAAGCCCTGTTCGAGGGCATCATCACCGTCAATACTGACCTGACTGCTGTGCCAGAAAGCTTCCGCCTGCCGCTGATGGTCCTGGTAGGCTCCCTCCCAGCCCAGCCTCAGAGCCTTGTCCAATACTTGCTCCACCTCGCTCAAACCCTGATCGCCCGGGCCCTGGTGACGGTAGGCGACATGCTTCTCCAGGATTAAGGGCTTACCATCCAGATGGAAACGCAGTGTCTGCCCCACTTGAGCTGGGAGCTGCTGCACCTCGCTCTGTTCTGGGGGGCGTGAGAAATGCAATGCCGTAGCGCTGTCGATAATGAACGGGGTGTGGTTGACCCGGTGGCGCATCCAGGTACGGGTATCGTCTACCTGGCTGTCTTGCAGCGTCAGGTTCTCGGCCATATTTAATTGACCGGCTCTGGGATCGTCACTATCGAACTTTACGCCGTAATCGGCATCCAGTAGAGACCTTACCTCCAGGGTGACTGAGGGGCCCTGGTAATTAAACTCAAGCCGTTGCACCATTAGCTGGCTTTCTGCCAGTGATACCAGCCGCTGGCAGGTGAGAGTCAGACTGTGACCATTAGTGAGCGTCCACTGGGTCGTACGGGTCAGGGTGGCGTCGCTCATATCCAGACGTTGTTCATCGGCAATGGCATTGGCTGTCGTAAGCGGCTGTCCGTCTACCCAAATGTCCAGTCGCTTGCCGTTGGGAACCTGCAGAATTTTGTCGTTATGACTGGCATAACCATAGGCTTTTTCCCCGTACTGAATGGGCTCGCGACTGTAAACACCGTTTAAGTAGGTGCCTTCACAGTGAGGTTGGCCTGCTTCGGGAGCCTGGGTATCGGTGCCCCGGCTGCCAATATAACCATTGGCTAAAGCAAACAAGGTTTCTTCCAGCTGCGGATTGCCGGACTGCTGCTGCTTACTGGTCAGGTGCCAGGGCTCGACGGCGAACTTCGGGGAGTGAGTGGCATTAATCATATTCCAGAGCCATTGTTGATGATCGATGGCTCTAGTGTAATTGTTTTGCAATCGATTGCAATAATGTTAATTTACCGTAAACTGGAATTGAGATAAAGCCGCCAGCCTGTGGAGTTGCCATGATAGAAAATCGATTGCGTGTAAAACTGGCCCTGATCATGACTTACTTTGTGTTTGCCATACTGCTGAACAGTGTGGGCACGGTCATCTTACAGGTGATCAACTCCTATCAGGTGAGTAAAGAAGCCGCCAGTGTGCTGGAAGGCTTTAAAGATTTACCCATTGCCTTAGTGTCATTTCTGGTGGCGGCTTACCTACCACGCTTTGGTTATCGCCGCGCCATGCTGGTGGGCACTACAGCCGTTGGTCTGGCTTGTTTGTTAATGCCCGTGATTCCTGGGTTCTTAATGTCCAAGGTGTTGTTTTTTATCGTGGGCAGCGCTTTTGGCATGGTCAAAGTCTCGCTGTATTCGACGGTAGGATTGATTACCGACGACCGTCAGCAGCATGCCTCGGTCATGAATGTGATTGAAGGTATGTTTATGATGGGGGTCTTGTCCGGGTACTGGTTGTTTGGTGCCTTTATGGACGCCGATAATCCGTCTTCGTTGGGGTGGCTGAATGTGTATTGGTGGCTGGCGGGATTGTCTTTTATCAACGTGTTATTGCTCTTAGTGACGCCTTTCTCAAATCCGGTTCCTGAGGGCAAGCCCATGCCGGTCAGAGAGTTTATCGCCATGCTTAAGCTTACGTACAAGCCATTGGTGATGGTGTTTATTATTTCGGCCTTTTTGTATGTGCTGATCGAACAGGGCATTGGCACGTGGTTGCCCACCTTCAATAACGAGGTGCTGAATCTGCCGACCGACATCAGTGTACAGATCACCAGTATTTTCGCGGCCTGTCTGGCATTCGGACGCTTAGGGGCAGGGGCGCTGATGAAGTTCTTTAACTGGTACTGGCTATTGAATGTCTGTTTGGTGGTGATGGCGGTGCTGATTCTTGTGGTGATGCCGATGGCCGGTGATATTGACTATTCAGTAAAAGTCACCTGGGATAATATTCCGGCTGCGGCTTTCTTACTGCCCGTGATAGGGCTGTTCATGGCGCCCATTTATCCGGCGATTAACTCCATTATGCTGTCGTCGCTGCCCGTGCAGCAGCACTCACCAATGACAGGACTTATCGTGATCTTTTCGGCTCTGGGCGGTACCACCGGGTCCGTTATCACCGGCGTTGTCTTTGGTCGTTTCGATGGTCAGACGGCGTTTTATTTCTCGGTTATTCCCATTGCCGCCATTATGGTAAGCCTGTTTTTCTTCCGTCGCCTGACTCAAGTGGAGCAGGGCGCTCAGGCGACGACTTAGAAGACCGTTAAAAGGGAATTACATCAGCAGTAAGGTGGCCGTGCCAAGGAAGGCGAAAATGCCCACCACATCAGTGATGGTAGTCAGTATTACGCTGCCGGCCAGAGCAGGGTCGATGTTCATCTTCTTCATGATCAGTGGCAAGGTGGCACCGGCCAGACCGGCGGCGAACATGTTGCACATCATGGCAAAGGCGATGATGCCGCCGAGTACCAGGTCCTGCTTCCACAAGGCGATGACACCGGCGATCAGTACCGCCCAAATCACGCCATTTAAGGCTCCGATAGCCAGCTCCTTGTTAATCAGCCAACGAGCGTTACTGGTGCCCACATGGCCCAGAGCCATACCGCGGATCACCAGGGTTAGGGTTTGATTACCCGCCACCCCGCCCATGCTTGGGACAATGGTGTTGAGGATGGCTAAGACGGCTAACTGACTCAGGGTAGCCTCGAACAGGTCGCTGACCATGGCGGCCATCAGGGCGGTCACCAGATTCACACCCAGCCAGATAGAGCGACGCTGGGTACTTTTTAGCACCGGAGCAAAGGTATCTTCTTCATCATCCAAACCCACCATGCTCATCATGGAGTGTTCGGCTTCTTCGCGGATAATGTCCACGACGTCATCAATGGTGATACGGCCCAGCAGATGGTTATCTTCGTCCACGACCGGTGCCGACACCCAGTTGTACCGTTCGAACAGCTTCGCCACTTCGCCTTCGGGCATATCCGCCGGGATCGTCTCAGGCTCCTCGTTCATAAGCTCTTCGATGGTCATATCCGAGGTGGCGGTAAGCAATCGGGTCAATGGCACAATACCGATAAGCTTGTCATGACGGTTCACCACATAGAAGGCGTCGGTGTCTTTGGGCAGATCACCTTTCAGGCGTAGGTAACGCAATATGACATCGATGGTGACTTCCGGACGCAGGGTGATGGTGTCCGTGTTCATGATGAAACCGGCAGTGTCCTCACCAAAGGACAGGGCCTGCTCGGCCCGTTGCCGATCTTGCTCATCCATGGATTTGAGTACTTCCTGGAAGATGGTATCCGGCAGGCCGCGCAGCAGTTCGGCCAGGTCGTCGGTATCCATGTCTTCCAAAGCGCCGGCCAGTTTCTCCGGCATCATCTGACGGATGATGCCATTACGCACATCCTCGGACAGCTCTTCGAGCACATCACCGTGGAAATCGGGATCGATCAATTGCCAGAGCACGGCCCGAGTCTTGGAAGGAGAAGACTCGAGCAGGAAAGCGACATCGGCGGCAGGCATGTGGTGCAGCATCTTGCGCACATGCACATACATGCCGCTGCTTAAGGCCTCGTTAATGGCCTCTAACTGCTGCGACGAGGATTGAGTTTCAAAGTCCTCTTCCATGCCGTTTTACTGCCTGCAAGCTATTGATTTGACTTATAGTTTAGAGGAAGCGGCGGTTAAGATCAGCAGTTATTTTACTATTCGGACTCGTTGAATCTTTGCTGGATCAGCTGCTCCACCGCAGCCATGGCCGCTTCCGCGTCTTCGCCTTCGCTGATCACCCGTACTTCTTTACCCTGAGAAGACTCCAGCATCATCAGGCCTAACACACTGTTGGCATTGGCTGACTTATCGCCCTGATAAAGAGTGACAGTCGCATCAAACTGGTTCGTTAACTTCGCTAACTGAGTTGCGGCCCGGGCATGAAGGCCCAGTTTATTGATGATGGTGAGTGTTTTTTCAATTTTCATGGGCTTCCTGTCGAGCCAGTTCCCGGTGCCGGATCTGCACATCCGGATGGGTCACCTTAAAGCTGCGCGCCAGGCATTCGGCCACATACACTGAGCGATGCTGGCCACCGGTGCAGCCGATGGCAATAGTCACATAGCTACGGTTATTGCGCTCTAAGTGAGGCAGCCATGTGGCGATCAGGTTCTGTATTTGCCAGATAAACTTGGTGACGATGGTTTCGCCGCCCAGGAAAGCCTCTACTTCAGGGTCTTTTCCGGTCAAAGGCTTAAGGTCGGGTTCCCAGTGGGGATTGGGCAGAAAACGGGCGTCGAAGACATAATCGGCGTCCTTGGGAATACCGTGCTTAAAGCCGAAAGATTCAAACACCAGTACCAACCGTGAGCTTTTCTTGCCCAGAATTCTCTCCCGTACCAGTTCGGCCAGCTGGTGGACAGTTAACTCGCCCGTATCGATATAGAGGTCGGCGCGTTCGGTAATGGGAACTAAGAGATCTTTCTCCGTCTGAATGGCGTCGGTCAGGGATATGCTATTTTTGGATAAGGGGTGCAAGCGCCGGGTTTCGCTAAAGCGTTTTACCAGCACGTCATCGCTGGCATCCAGATAGAGAATGGTCAGTTCCCAACTGGCCGGAAGATAATCCAGAATTTCTACCAAATCATCGGGGTTTTTAGGCAGGTTGCGCACATCGATGGATACGGCTACCTGGTCGTATTCGTCCACCACAGTATGGGTCAGGGTGGGTAGCAGGTTTACTGGAATGTTATCCACGCAGTAGTAGCCCAGATCTTCCAGTGCCCTCAAAACGATAGACTTGCCTGAGCCAGAGCGGCCACTGATGATAATAAGTTTCAAGTAATCGCCTCGTAGAGTTCCTGATCAGAGTGGGCCTGACGCAGCTTTTGCACCACGCCTTTATCGTTCAATCGACTAGCGATGGCGGCCAGAGTCTGCAGATGGCCTTCGGCCTGGTCTTCGGGTACCAGCAGAGCCAGGAAAATATCTACAGGCTTATCATCAACAGCGTCATAACTGATGGGGCTGTCTGTGGTGACCAAAATCGCCAGCACCTTGGTCAGCCCGGACAGACGCCCATGGGGGATGGCGATGCCATTGCCGATGCCGGTACTGCCCATCTTCTCCCGGCAAATCAGGCTGCCGAGGACGTCGTCTTCCTCTAAGCCGGGCAAGTAGTCGACCGCAATATCGCTAATGGTTTGTAGAATTCGTTTCTTACTGGAACCCTGAGTGCGACACAGGGTGCACTCAGGGGGTAAAAGGTCTTTTATGTTCATGTCACACTACATTCGGTTGATTAGTGACGTTTCATTTTTTCCTTGTGCTTTATCACCTGTCGGTCAAGCTTGTCGATCAGGCCATCAATGGCCGCATACATATTGGAGTCGGATGCATCGGCAAACACCTCGCCCCCTTTCAGGTGCAGGGTTGCTTCAGCTTTTTGCGTCAGTTTTTCAACGTTAAGAATAACGTGGACATTATTGATGTGGTCGAAGTGTCGCTCAAGTTTGGTGAACTTACTATCCACATAGTCACGAAGGGCGTCGGTGATGTCAACGTGATGACCAGTAAGGTTGATTTGCATAATGCCTCTTCCTTCTATCGGTGAGTCTGTCAGACCAGACTCTTTCGTTGGTTTGAGGATGGGATCAGTAATGACTCCCGGTATTTTGCGATTGTCCGCCGGGCTACCACAATGCCCTGTTCGGCCAACAATTGCGCAATCTTGCTGTCACTCAATGGTTTGGCAGGGTTTTCTGCTGCCACCAATTTCTTGATCAAGGCCCGAATAGCGGTGGACGAGCATTCGCCGCCGGTCTCTGTGGCCACGTGACTGGAGAAAAAGTACTTAAGCTCAAAGATGCCTCTGGGCGTATGCATGTATTTTTGAGTTGTTACCCGCGAGATGGTGGATTCATGCATGTCCACCATTTCTGCGACATCATTAAGTACCAATGGTTTCATGGCTTCAGGGCCATGTTCGAAGAAGCCTTGCTGATGCTGAACAATACAGCTGGCCACCTTGAGGAGGGTGTCGTTGCGGCTCTCCAGGCTCTTGATAAACCACTTGGCTTCCTGCATGTGGGACTTTATAAACTGGCTGTCGCTAGCGTTTTTGGCATTTCGGCTCATGGCCGCGTATTGCTGATTGACGCTCAGTTTGGGAAGACTGTCGGGGTTTAGCTCTACCACCCAGCGGCCGTTCTTTTTGTTGACGGCGACATCCGGAATCACATATTCGGGCTGATTTTGCACTACGGCACTGGCCGGCCTGGGATTCAAGGTTTGCAGCAGGCGCATCACCTCACGCAGATCATCCTCCTTCAAGCGGGTTTTGCGCATCAGGGTGCGATAGTCCTTACTGCCTAACAGTTCACTGTGCTCAAGAATAATGGCCTTCGCCTGTTCCAGGTAGGGTGTATCGGGCGCAAACTGACTTAGCTGGACCAACAGGCATTCGGGTACGGTGCGGGCGCCAATGCCGACAGGATCGAAACGCTGAATTCGTTTCAGCACGCACTCCACCTCATCCAGATCCACCTCATCATCATTCAGGCTGTCGAGGATGTCTTCGGCAGAGAGGGTCAGGTAGCCGGTATCGTCAATGGCATCGATGATCGCCGTCGCGATACTGGTATCGGTGTCGCTAAAATGGCTCAGGCGCATTTGCCACAGCAAATGGTCCTGAATGCTGTCGCTGGTTTCCCCCTGATAGACGGTATCATCACCGCCCACTGGAGCCGACGAAACGGGGGCAGGCGTAGCACTGTAGTATTCGTCCCAGGTGGTATCCATGGGCAGGTCATCGGGCATCTCCTGACTTTTCAGGGCCTCGTTGGTATCCACGTTGTCGGAGTCTTTTTGCCGACTTTCGGCCTGGTCTTCCAGGCTCTGCTCACCCATACCATCTTCGGCTTCCAATAGCGGGTTTGAATCCAGCGCTTCCTGAATCTCCTGTTGCAGATCCAGCGTTGAGAGCTGCAGCAGGCGAATGGCCTGTTGCAACTGTGGGGTCATAGTCAGTTGTTGGCTGAATTTTAGCTGTAACGACGGCTTCATGGATGATTCGTAATTCCGTAAACCTGTGTATTGTTATGGGGCTATTTTTTCGTTTTTACAGACTAACTATAGCCTGAATTGTTCGCCCAGGTATACATCTCTGACTTGCTTGTTATTCAGTACTTCTTCGGCGCTGCCCTGAGCAATGAGTTCGCCGTGGCTGACAATATAGGCGTTTTCACACACATCCAAAGTTTCGCGCACATTATGGTCGGTAATGAGAACCCCAATCCCTCGGTCTCTGAGGTGATGAATGATCTTCTTGATGTCGCTGACCGAGATAGGGTCCACACCGGCGAAGGGTTCATCCAACAGTATAAATCTGGGGTTGGCGGCCAGGGCGCGGGCTATCTCAACCCGTCGGCGCTCACCGCCGGACAGGCTCATACCCAGACTATTACGAATGTGATTGACGTTAAATTCATCCAGCAGTTCGTCGGCCAGGGCTTCGCGCTGATCTTTATCCAGATCTTTACGGGTCTCGAGGATTGCCATCAGATTCTGGTGTACCGTCAGCTTACGAAAGATGGATGATTCCTGAGGCAAGTAGCCGATGCCTTTGCGCGCTCGCACGTGCATGGGTTCCAGGGTCAGGTCGTCATCGTCGATGCGGATTTGGCCTTTGTTCAGAGGCACCAAGCCGACAATCATATAAAAAGTGGTGGTTTTACCGGCACCATTTGGCCCCAGCAGTCCGACAATTTGGCCGGTGGAGACGCTTAAACTGACATCCCTGACCACCTGACGGTTTTTGTAAGATTTGGCCAAGTTGGCCGCGCTTAACGTAGGCATGGGCTCAAGGTTCCTGTGGCTCTTTCTGGTTTTGGTTGTCGTTACCGGCGGCTTTTTCCTCCGGTTGGAAGACCGTAGTGACCCGCTCTTCACCCTGCTTGCTGCCCTCAGCCAGAAGTTGCTCGGCATCCATGTCAAAGATGATCCTGTCACCCTTGACCATGCTGTTGTCTTGCTGGAACTGGGCCTGGCCTTCCAGAGCGATCTGGCGACCATTGACCCGATACTGGATCCGCTGTGCTGATGCTGAGATGCGACTGCCATCTTCCATAAGCTGGGAGTAGGTTGTGGGGTTGCCTGTGGCAATAAAAACTTCCTTGCCCTTGCCTTCGCTGGCGATCACTTCAACTTCGTCGGCTTGGATCAGCAGTGACCCTTGTTCGATTCGAACATTGTCTTTAAATACTGAAGTTTTGTTTTTGCCGTCCACAAACTGGGAACCGGAGCTCACCTGTATCGGTTGTTGAAAGTCGCCTTCGGTGGCCTGAGCGCCGCCACAAGCCAGTAGGCATAACAACAGGTTGTGTTTAAGGCTGGGTATCATATTGGGTTTGTACATGATCTAATAACTCGAACGCTTTATCGCGGATATCGCCGCTCATACCATTACTTTTAATCTGATAGCTTTCGCCACTGATCAGCACTGGTTGATCAGAGTGCATCAGTTTGTCCTTTAAATCTATCTGCATAAACTCGGTCTCTATACGCCTCACAAAGCTATCCTCTGCGGCATTAGTCACATCCACCTGACCATCCAGTTGCAATCGTTGATCGCTATGCAAAGTGGCCTGTTCGGCCTGAATGTGCCAGGGCTGGGTGAGCTGACCATCATAAAGCCAGTAGTCCGGTTGCTGGAACAGGGTAAAGCCCAGTGCGTCATAGTGCTCCATTTTCTGAGCGTCGATGCGATGGGTTAGCTGCCCACTGGCATCGTAAAGCCGGGTTTGCATACGACTGGCTTCGTAATTGGGACGCAGATAATCCTCCCGAGTTTGCTTAGGGCGGGGACCGGTATCGGTAAACCATCCCAGACTTGCGGTGAGCACAACCAGCAAGAACAGCAGAATAATGCTCAGGCTAATACGACTCATACGCTGCTACCCTGAATCTGATGTAACTGTCCCAAGGCTTGTAGCACCAGGTCGCAGATTTCGCGCACGGCGCCATAGCCTCCCTGGCGCAGGGTAATATAATCGGCTTGCTGTTGAACCAGAGGATGAGCGCCAGGGACGCTGAAACTCAGGCCGCTCAGTTCAAACATGGGCAAATCCGGCATGTCGTCGCCCATACTGGCTACTTGCTCAGGTTGGAGATCCAAGTTGGTAATGAGTTCTCTCAACGCCGCCCCTTTGTTTTCTTCGCCCTGAATAATATGTTCCACGCCGAGCGACTGCATGCGTTGCTGCACCAGCCCGGAGCGGCGACCCGTGATCACCGCCACTACCAAGCCCTGTTTGAGCAGACTCTTAATGCCGTAACCATCCAGAGTATGAAAGCTCTTGAGCTCTTCGCCATTATTGCCCAGATAGATACGGCCATCGGAAAAAATACCGTCCACATCGAAGGCAAGCAGACGTAAATGACGGCACTGTTCCAGTAATTGACTCTCAATGCTTTGATAAGGGGTCTGTATCACTGCCATAAGATCTTGTTACTCCGAAGGCTGCCAAGCGGTCCGGACAAAATGTGAGATAAGTCATTGTCGCAGAAATTGCCGTCCTTGCCTATGTGTTGGCCGTGGTGAATGCCAGTATTGTAAAATGTAAACACTATCGTTTACCATATGGGCGTAATCGATCGTAAAAATCGGATACATCTGGTTACTTTTTGATTTTGTACAACCACATAGAGAACACGTAGAATACCGGCCAGGTGGCAGTTTGGCACAATCGCAGGAAATAAACTGGGCTAACAATGGATGATTTAATCACAATCGAAGATCTCTGCTTTTCCCGCGCCGATCGTCAGATCTATAACAAGGTCTCACTGCGGATTCCGCAGGGCAAAACGACGGCCATCATGGGGCCCAGTGGTATAGGTAAAACCACGCTCCTGAAGCTTATTGGCGGGCAGCTGAAGCCGGACTCCGGCGATATTCTGTTCAGGGGTGAGTCTATTCCGAAAATGGGGCGCAGCCGGTTGTATGAGGTACGCCGGGAAATGAGCATGCTGTTTCAAAGTGGCGCGTTATTTACCGATATGTCGGTGTTCGATAACGTCGCTTTTCCCTTGCGTGAGCACACTGAGTTGTCCGAGTCTTTGATCCGTACCATCGTACTTATGAAGTTACAGGCAGTGGGTCTCCGAGGTGCGATTGATTTTATGCCCAGTGAACTGTCGGGTGGTATGGCTCGTCGGGCGGCTCTGGCCCGGGCGATTGCTCTGGACCCCAGGTTGATTATGTACGATGAGCCTTTCGCGGGGCAGGACCCCATTTCTATGGGCGTCTTGGTGAAGCTGATTAAAGAATTAAACGATGCCCTGGATCTGACCAGCGTGGTGGTCACTCATGATGTGCATGAGGTGATGACTATTGCCGACTATGTGTACATTATGGCTGATAAGAAGATCGTAGGAGAGGGCACGCCTGATCAGATTCGCAACAGTGACTCTGAATTAGTGCAGCAATTTATGCAGGGACAGGCTGACGGGCCGGTCCCCTATCACTATCCGGCACCGGATTTGGAAACTCAGTTGATGGAGCGGCTATGATGGATTGGTTGGCGTCCATAGGGCGCAATACCATAGCGCGGTTGGCGGCGATGGGTCGAGCCACGCAGTTATTAAGTGGGGCAGTATTTGCGCGCCCTCGGCCGATAAAGCATTTTCCGCTGCTGATTAAGCAGATCTATGTGGTGGGTGTACAGTCGCTGCTAATCATCATCGTCTCCGGCGCCTTTATCGGCATGGTGTTGGCACTGCAAGCCTATACTGTATTGGTGGATTATGGCGCCGAACAAAGTCTGGGACCCATGGTGGCCTTATCGCTGCTCAGGGAGTTGGGACCTGTGGTGACGGCATTGTTGTTCGCTGGTCGTGCTGGTTCGGCTTTGGCTGCCGAAATCGGTCTGATGAAGGCCACAGAGCAGTTGAGCAGTTTAGAGATGATGGCCGTAGATCCTTTACGTCGGATTATCGCGCCGCGTTTATGGGCAGGAGTGATCGCCATGCCTCTGTTGGCGCTGATATTCAGTGCGGTGGGTATTCTTGGTGGCCATGCCGTTGGCGTGGAATGGCTCCAGGTGGATGCGGGCAGCTTCTGGTCCATTATGCAGTCGGCGGTGGATCTGCATGACGATATTCTAAATGGCGTCATCAAGAGCGTTGTTTTTGCCTTTGTGGTGACCTGGATTGCCGTCTTTAAAGGCTATGACTCCATCCCCACCTCCGAAGGCATTAGTCAGGCCACCACTCAAACGGTGGTGTATTCGTCACTGGCGGTGCTGGGACTGGATTTTGTGTTAACCGCGTTGATGTTTGGTACAAGTTAATCGCTGAGGAAAGTAATGAACTCAAGGAAAATTGAAATATTCGTGGGGCTGTTTGTGGCGCTGGCAGTGGCGGCAGCGGTTATGCTGGCTCTGAAAGTGGCCGATACCAGTGTTAGCACCGATGGTGAAACTTACACATTAAAAGCCAAGTTCGATAACGTCGGTGGGTTAAAGGTCCGAGCGCCAGTTAAAGTCGGTGGGGTGGTGATCGGCCGGGTTGGTGACATCAGTCTGGACAAGAATAATTTTACCCCGGTCGTTACCATGGTGATCTCGGCCGATTACAACGAGTTTCCAGAGACCAGCTCGGCGTCTATTCTGACTTCTGGTCTGCTGGGCGAGCAATACATCGGCCTGCAGCCCGGTTTCTCATTCGGTGAGGATGACGGCATGCTTGAAGATGGTGACTTTATCGCCGATACGAAATCCGCTTTGGTATTGGAAGAGCTGATCGGCCAATTCCTGTTCAGTCAGGGTAACGACTAATCCGCAGTGGGAGACAGCATGAAACGCTTAATGACGACAACCGGCCTGATTGGAGTGCTACTTTCGATGGTGATGGCCATCAGCCCGGCTCAGGCACAAGATACCGAAAATCCTTATCAGCTTATTCAGGGAGTGGCGGATAAGACGTTTAATCGCATCAAGCAGCAGCGCGATACCATAGAGAGTAACCCCGATCATCTGCGCACCATCGTCGAACAGGAATTGTTACCCTACGTGGACTATAAATTTGCTGCCCTTAAGGTGTTAGGGCGTCACTTTAAATCTGTGCCAAGAGAAAAGTTAGGTGAGTACATTAAGGTGTTTCGCGAATATCTTGTGACGACTTATGCTCTGGCCATGGCTCAGTATGATGAGCAGGAAGTCGTGTTTCAGCAGGGTATGCAATACGATGGCGAAAAGGTCGTGACCGTGCGCGCGCTGGTGAAAGAAGATGGACGACCTGATATCAAGATTGCCTTCAAGGTCCGTAAAGACAGCCAGACCGAGCAATGGAAAGCTTACGACATGGTGGCCGAAGGCATCAGCATGCTCTCCAGTAAGCAAAGTGAAATGGAGCCTCTTTTACGCCAGGAAGGTATTGAAGCCGTGATGGCTAAGATGCGCGAGAAAAACGAGCAGGACATTAACCTGAAGCGAGAGGGCAGCAAGGAATGAGTCAGGTAGAGCTGGTGGAGCAGGGCGAGGGGCAATTCCAGCTCAAGGGGCAACTGAATCGGGACACGGTGGTCAGTTTGCCTGCCTCGCCGGAGGCGTTTTGGCAGCAAGACTCAGTCAGTATCGATCTGGGTGCTCTGGAGCATACGGATACTGCCGGACTGGCCTGGTTACTGGCGTTGGTGGCGGAGAGTCGAGAGCAGAAAACCGAGCTGACCTATCAATCTGTGCCCGAACTCTTGCTAAAACTGGCAAAAATCAGCGACGTAGACCGCCTTTTACCGTTACAATAGGCCGCACCATTAATCAATCTCTGCCATTATTCTATGCATGATCAGATAAAAGCATTACTGAATGAGGCTCTGACGCTGGATGAAGTCCATGTGTCCGGTGAAGGTGCCACCTTTCAGGTTATCGCCGTTGGTAATGTCTTCGACGGTGTCTCCCGAGTTAAGAAGCAACAACTGGTATACAAGCCCCTGTCAGCGTTGATCGCCGACGGCAGCATTCATGCCCTGACCATCAAGGCGTTTACTCCCGAACAATGGCAGCGTGAACGCAAGCTGTTAATGCCGGAGTAGCTGTTGATGGAAAAATTATCGATAACCGGCAACGGCCCTCTGTCAGGTGATGTCACTATATCAGGGGCGAAGAACGCCGCCTTACCATTGCTGATTGCCAGCCTGCTAACAGACCAGCCCTGTATCTTTTCCAATGTGCCCTCTCTGAGAGATGTAAAAACCAGTTTGGCTTTATTGGAACAGCTGGGAGCCAAGGTTGCATTTGAGAAGGGACAAGCAAAGATCGACGCCTCTGGCGTGGACAACCTGGTAGCCCCTTACGAGCTGGTTAAAACCATGCGGGCCTCAATTCTGGTATTGGGTCCCATGCTGGCCAAATTCGGCCAGGCTCAGGTCTCGCTGCCCGGAGGGTGCGCCATTGGGGCTCGCCCGGTCAATCTGCATTTGACTGGTTTGGAGCAGCTTGGTGCGAAGATCGAGGTTGAAGCCGGTTATATTACGGCATCAGTGGATGGTCGCCTGAAAGGCGCCAACATCTTCATGGATCTGGTGTCTGTGGGAGCCACGGAGAACCTGATGATGGCGGCGGTGCTTGCAGAAGGCACAACCACCATTGAAAACGCCGCCCGTGAGCCTGAAATTGTCGATCTGGCCAACTGCCTGAATGCCATGGGCGCCAAGGTGAGTGGGGCGGGAAGCGATAAGATCATCATCGAAGGCGTGGCCAAACTGTCTGGTTGTCAGCATGCCGTATTGCCCGATCGAATCGAAACGGGCACATTCCTGGTAGCCGCTGCGGCCACCAGAGGTCATATTCGTTGTCTTAATGCCGCGCCCCGTACACTGGAAGCGGTGATCAGTAAGCTGCGAGAGGCAGGAGCACAGGTGGATACCGGCGATGACTGGATCGAGCTCAATATGGCAGATCGTCAACCAAAGGCCGTCAATATTCGCACGGCTCCGCATCCAGGATTTCCGACTGATATGCAGGCCCAATTTGTCGCCTTAAACTGTGTGGCCAATGGCACGGGAGTGGTGGCCGAAACCATCTTCGAGAATCGCTTTATGCATGTGCCGGAGTTACATCGCATGGGTGCCGACATTGAGCTTGAGGCTAACAGTGCGGTCTGCAAAGGCAATTCTAAGCTTAAGGGAGCGCAGGTCATGGCGACCGATTTAAGAGCGTCGGCTAGCCTAGTGATCGCCGGCTTGGTGGCCCGAGGGGAAACCATTGTCGATCGTATCTATCATCTGGATCGCGGCTATGAGCAGATCGAAGTTAAGCTTGGGGGCTTGGGTGCCAAGATTCGGCGCATTAAAGAATAGCCTGGAGTTCCGCTAAGTACTGACGAACAAGTTCAAAAAGAGCCGCTTCAAGCGGCTTTTTTTAACCGCTCTGTAATTCGGCGATGGTGACCGCAACCTTATGGGTGCTCCCGCCTCTTAGTAACTCAAACTCAACCTCTGTGCCCGGCTGAGTTTCTGCTACCTGGTCCATGGCGCTGTGAGCGCTCTCAATGGGTTGATTGTTGAGCTTTAGCAGAATATCTTCGGGGCGAAGTCCGCCTTGAGCGGCCGGGCCGGTGGGATCCACGCCGGTGACCAGAATGCCCGGTTGGCCCGGAACCTCTTCGGCACCGATGCCCAGATAGCCACGGATCACCCGACCATGGGCGATAATATCGTCCATCACCCGTTTGGCTAGCTCATAAGGCACCGCAAAGAATATCCCGGCCACATCCTTCACCCGACGGTGGCTGTCTAAGGTTTTAAAGTTGGCGTTATTAATGCCCACCAAGGTGCCATTGCTGTCCACCAGGGCACCGCCCGAGTTACCCTCGTTTAACACTGCATCCATCTGAATGAAATCCGCATAATTACTGCCAAGATAATTGCTCAGTCCCGCGCGACCGGTGGCACTGACGATGCCTTGAGTAATGGTTTGTCCCAGGTTGTAGGGGTTACCGATGGCGAGCACGACATCGCCCACTTTTGTATTTTGAGTCGGTTGCTGCGGAATCACCGGCAGGTTTTGAGCGTCGATCTTCAGCACTGCCAGATCGGTATGCGGATCCTGGCCGACCTGCTGGGCCTCCAGAATCTGGCCATCCTGGAGCATGACATGAATACGTTCGGCGTTTTGGATGACATGGTAACAGGTCAGGATATGACCGGTTTCGGTCATGATTACACCGGATCCCAGACTGGTTCTTTCTACCGCCTGTCGACGAAACAACAGCGATCGGTTGTCGTAACTGGTACTGTATATATTCACTACCGCCGGGGCTGACGCATTGATGGCGTTGTGAAAGCTCATCGGTGCCGGATTTGGGTTCTGGCGATCGAATAAGTTCAGACTCAGGCCAGAGTTTTGTCGCAGATCGGGGATCAGTATCAATAGCACTGCGGCGACGACGAATCCCAATAGCACGGCTTTGACGAGGAAATAGCCCCAGGTTCTCTGACTCACAATGATTATCTGCGCTTAAACTAAAAGTGTGCTGAGGATAGCATTCAGAGGCATAAGATGACAGCGGGCAGGGCCCGCTGTCTGATAGAGGGTTAACGAATAACCAGATACAGAGATTTTCGTCCCCGTTTGACATTCAGAGCCACCACACCCTCATGATCTTTGAGGTAGTTGCGCAGTGCGGCTACGCTCTCCACTCGCTGGCGATTCAGGCCGACGATCACATCGCCTTCTTTCAGCCCGAGCTGGGCAGCCGGTGAGCGCGGTGCTAACTCGGAGACCTCGACACCGGCCAGGCCTTGCTCGGTTTCTCCATCCGCAAAAGTGGCGCCTTCCAACAAAGGATGCAATTGACGAGCGGCCACATCCTGAGCGGCGAACTCATCCAGGACTACCTTAACCTTGCGTGTTTCGCCTTCTCGTAGCAAAGTCAGTTCAACCTCGGTACCGGCACCCAGTGTGCCTATCTTGGCTCGAAGCTCGGTGAAAGAACGGATGTCTTTGCCATCCACTGAGGTGATGATATCTCCGGCCTGAATGCCACCTTTCTCAGCCGCAGAATCTGGGCTCACCTCACGCACGAAGGCGCCCTGATTAATACCGATATTCATGGCCTGGGCCAGGTCAGAATCCAGATTACCGCCAATGATGCCCAGTAGACCACGGCGTACTTCACCATATTGAACAATTTGGTCGACCAGATTCTTCATCATGGTGGAGGGAATCGCAAAACCAATGCCCACGTTGCCGCCATTGGGACCATAGATGGCAGTATTGATGCCGATTAGCTCACCATTGAGGTTGACCAGAGCACCGCCAGAATTGCCGCGATTGATGGCGGCATCAGTCTGAATAAAGTCTTCGTAGCTACCATTACCAACAATGTTCAGGTTGGTGCGTCCCAACGCGCTGACAATGCCGGAAGTGACGGTTTGATTCAGACCGAACGGATTGCCGATGGCCACCACAAAATCCCCCACACGCAGTTTATCGGAGTCCGCTACGGTAACCGCAGTCAGGTTGTCGGCATCCACCTGCAGCAGCGCGATATCGCTGCGTTCATCGGAGCCAATTTTCTTCGCTTCCAGTTCACGCCCGTCGGTGAGTTTCACCACGATTTCATCGGCGTTATCCACCACATGATTGTTGGTGACCACATAGCCTTTTTCGGCGTCGATGATCACCCCTGAGCCTAACCCTCGGAACGGACGTTCCTGGCGCTGCTCGTCAGGCATGTTGGGACCGAAGAAAAATTTAAACATCTCGGGAATTTGCTGCCGGGACACCTGAGTGCCTTTAACCGAGATGCTCACTACCGCTGGGGTAATCTCTTCCAGCATGGGCGCCAGCGAAGGAACCTGCTTTTCGTCTTCACCAAAAAACGGCAGCGCAGCATGGCTGCTCAAAGTAATGCCAGACAATATCAGCAGGCTCATGGCCAGGAATCGTATTGCGGGGCTTTTCATGCTTATTGCTCCTGAAATCAATTGGTTAACAGCTAATTGCTCAACAACAGACTCAGACAAAGATGAAAAAGTTCAGCCTGAGCGTTTAACTCTGGTTTGTTTGCTTGTTTTTTGAACCGCTGAACAGACCACTGCCATCATTCGCATAGTCTTGCGGCTGCGCCCCGGTAGGCTTGGGCGCATATTCTTTATGAGGGCGCTGGTGTCGCAGGTAAGCAGAGGCCTGATCGCCAAAGAAGTTCAGTTTGGGCGCGCTGTCGTCTTCCTGAGGTTGAAGCAGGCTTTCATAGTGTTGTAACTCCTGGCGTAGATGCTGGCTTTGAGTGTCAATGGTATCCAGGATCTGACGGCACTCACCGATATGAGCATCGGCCTGCTCAAAGAGCACCTGTTTGATGGTTTGCTCAATTTGCTGCTGCGAGGCAGCGCCGTTATGTTTACGGTGTAAAAAACGACCTACGAAAAAGCCGATCACCACACCACAAGCCAATAGTAATAATCCGACGAGCCAATCCATAAATACTCCAAACACACAAAATCTATGACTGCCAGGTTGGTCATTACCTTAACCCGGCTATTGAGCCCTGAAAGATTTTCAGGGAAGGGTCTCATATTGGTATGATACCTGCGAAGCATACTATGCGGCCAATTTATTTTGCTTCAAGTCCGACCAAAGAATGACAAGAGAGTAATGCTGATGCAGTCCATGACCCCGTGGCAAAAATATCAACAGGACCTGACACAGGATAGCTTTGTTTATGACAAAGCGCAGGAGCAAGCGGTCAAACACTTGCAGCGGTTATATGATGACTTGGTGGCCGAAGAGCATAACCCCGGGTTGCTGAGTAAGCTGAAGTTTGTGTTTTCAGGCCAGTCCCGTAATCGCATTAAGGGTCTGTACTTCTGGGGAGGGGTCGGGCGTGGTAAAACCTATCTGGTGGATACCTTCTACGAATGCCTGCCGCTGAGCCGCAAGATGCGCATTCACTTTCACCGGTTTATGCACCGGGTTCATAATGAAATGAAGGCGCTGTCCGGCGCGCAGGACCCGCTTAAAACGGTCGCGGCCAAATTGGCCGACGAAGCGCGGGTCATCTGTTTCGATGAGTTTTTTGTATCCGATATTACCGATGCCATGATTCTGGGGACGCTGTTTGAGTATCTGTTCAGCCATAATGTGGTGTTGGTGGCAACGTCCAATATTGTGCCCGATGATCTATACCGTAATGGTCTTCAGCGCGCGCGCTTCTTACCCGCTATTGACCTTATCAACCAACACACTGAGGTGGTGAATGTGGATAGCGGGGTTGATTACCGTCTGCGAACGCTGGAGCAGGCGGAGATATACCATTACCCATTGGATGAGACGGCGACCACCAACCTATACCGCTACTTTGACGAACTGGCACCGGAAGCCGGGCATGAGGGAAAGGCGATTACCATAGAGAACCGACGCATCCAGACGTTGAAAGAAGCGGACGGGGTTTTGATGGCGGAATTTAAAGCCCTTTGTGACGGGCCGCGCAGTCAGACCGACTATATGGAGCTCAGCCGGATATATCATTCGGTATTGGTGGCGAACGTCACCCAGATGGGCCAGGGTACGGATGACATCGCCCGGCGTTTTATCGCCATGGTGGATGAGTTTTACGAGCGTCAGGTGAAGTTGATTTTGTCGGCCGATGTGCCGATGGAAGCACTCTATACAGACGGGCAGTTGAGCTTTGAGTTTCGCCGTTGTCTTAGCCGGTTAAAAGAGATGCAGTCTCACGATTATCTGGCCCGGGAGCACTTGCCCTGATAGCACTTAAGAAGTGGTTAAAATTTACCCTCGCCTTTTAAGTGAACTTCTGTATAATGCCCGCCCTGCCCAGTTACATAGGCTTACAAGGACGGTAAGACACGCCGATCCATTCGAAGGGATGGCGCTCGGTGACAGTAGATTAAACCTTGAGTTTAATTTGGGTAACTAACTGAATTTTTGGGTAAAAGTAATGAAAACTTTTGTTGCAAAGCCAGAAACTGTGAAACGTGACTGGTACGTTATCGACGCGACCGACAAGACGTTGGGACGCCTCTCTACCGAGATCGCTCGTCGTCTGCGCGGTAAGCATAAGCCAGAATACACCCCTCACGTCGATACCGGCGATTACATTGTTGTGATCAATGCCGAGAAAGTACGTGTGACCGGTAATAAATTCTGGGATAAGAAGTATTACTCATACACCGGTTATGCTGGTGGCTTGAAAGAAACTACTTTCGAAAAGCTGCAAGCAGAAAAACCTGAGCAGATCATCGAAAAAGCGGTAAAAGGCATGTTGCCAAAAGGTCCTCTGGGCCGCGCTATGTATCGCAAGATGAAAGTATACGCTGGTTCTGAGCATCAACATGCCGCTCAGCAACCTCAGGTTTTAGAATTATAAGGGAGCATGAGTAATGGCTGATAATCAATACTACGGCACCGGTCGCCGCAAAAGCTCCACTGCTCGCGTATTCTTGCGCCCTGGTAGTGGCAAAATCACAGTAAACAAGCGCTCTTTGGAAGAGTTCTTCGGTCGTGACACTAACCGCATGGTAGTGCGCCAGCCTCTTGAGCTGGTAGAAATGACCGATAAGTTTGACCTGTACATCACCGTTTCTGGCGGTGGTACAAATGGTCAGGCGGGCGCCATTCGCCACGGTATCACCCGTGCGCTGATGGAATACGATGAAAGCCTGCGCGGTGATCTGCGTAAAGCTGGTTTCGTTACCCGTGATGCTCGTCAGGTTGAACGTAAGAAGGTGGGTCTGCACAAAGCACGTCGCCGTCCTCAGTTCTCCAAGCGTTAATTTCTGCGTTTTCGAACGACAAAACCCGGCCTTTGGCCGGGTTTTTTTATATAAATGTCATTTTCCTGCCTTTTCTCCATCATTTCCTTGTCTTTGAAAGGGCTTTTCTTTTATCATTTCCGGTCAAAACTAAAACCTTAGTTTTCCTGCCAGTTTTACGACCTTGGGTTGTAACAGAGCGGAAATGCACGAAATCCAACCTTTGGAGAAAAGTGGATGAGCAATGCGCCAGTAAATAGTAGTCGGCGCCGCTTTCTGACTATCGCCACCTCGGTGGTCGGCGGTGTCGGGGTAGTCGGTGCGGCCGTACCTTTTATTGCTTCCTGGAACCCCAGTGCCCGGGCGAAAGCCGCCGGTGCGGATGTGGAAGTGGATATCAGTAAAATGCAGCCCGGTCAGCTTTTGCGCGTCGAATGGCGCAGTAAGCCAGTATGGATTGTCAGACGCACGCCCGAACTATTGGACGCGCTGAAACAGCACGAAGACCAGTTGAAGGACCCGAATTCGGAAGAGCCTCAGCAGCCTGAGTTTGCCAAAAACTATCACCGAGCGCTAAAGCCTGAGTATCTGGTCACCGTGGGAATTTGTACCCACCTGGGTTGCTCACCACAGCATAAGAAAAATGGTGCCTTCGAAGAGAATGTCGAAGGGGTAAAAGACGGCTTCTTCTGCCCCTGTCACGGCTCCAAATTTGATATGGCCGGTCGGGTTTTCAGTGGCGTACCTGCTCCGCTTAACCTGCAAATCCCGCCCTATCAGTTTATTGATGACAACACCATTCTGGTTGGTTCTTCAGAGGGAGCGGCATAATGAGTCAAGGTATTCTCAATTGGATTGAAAAGCGCATCCCGATGATGCGAGTGGCGAAAATGCACGCCATTGAGTATCCCGCACCTAAGAATATGAACTTCTGGTATGTGTTCGGGTTTCTGGCCACCATCGTATTGATCAACCAGATCGTTACCGGTATCTGGCTGACCATGAGCTTTGTGCCTTCGGCGGAAGGCGCTTTCGCCTCGGTCGAGTACATCATGCGTGAAGTCGATTACGGCTACATCATCCGGTACATGCATTCCACGGGCGCCTCTGCGTTCTTTATCGTGGTGTATATGCACATGTTCCGCGGCATGATTTATGGGTCCTATCAGAAGCCCCGGGAGCTCATCTGGCTGTTCGGTATGTTCATCTATCTGGCGCTGATGGCTGAGGCTTTCATGGGCTATGTATTGCCATGGGGCCAAATGTCCTATTGGGGCGCGCAGGTGATTGTCTCCCTGTTTGGTGCCATTCCGGTTATCGGTGAAGACCTGACCGTATGGATCCAGGGCGACTACGTGATTTCCGGTGCGACACTCAACCGCTTCTTTGCACTGCACGTTATCGCGTTGCCGTTGGTGCTGGTTATCCTGGTCTTTCTGCACATCGTGGCCCTGCACGAAGTGGGTTCGAATAACCCGGATGGTGTGGATGTGAAGCGACCTAAAGGCTCTGTCGCTGAAGAGGACAAAACGCCGTATAAGATGCACGAGTACTACACTAAAAAGTACGACATCATCAACGACGTGGTACCGTTCTTCCCGCATATCGTGCTGAAAGACTTGGTGGCGTTCTGCTTCTTCCTGGCCGCTTTTGCCTATGTCATGTTCTTTAACCCAGAGATGGGAGGCTACTTCCTGGAGGCGCCGAACTTTGAACAGGCCAACCCACTGAAGACTCCTGAGCACATCTTCCCGGTATGGTATTTCACGCCATTCTACGCCATCTTGAAGGCGGTTCCGGATAAGCTGTTTGGTGTTATTGCCATGTTTGCAGCGATCGCCTTGCTGGCATTGCTGCCTTGGATTGACCGCGGAAAGGTTCGCTCCTGGCGCTATCGTTGTGGTCTGCACAAGTACAACTTATTGATGTTTGCCGTTGTATTTATCTTCCTTGGATATTTAGGTGGCACGCCTCAACAGGATTGGAAAGTTATTGCTTCGCAAATTTGTACCTTCCTGTACTTCGGCTTCTTTGCCCTGCTGTGGTTATACAGTAAGAATGAGAAAACTAAGCCATTGCCAGAGAGGGTGACAAAATGAAAAAACTGATCGCGATTTTAGGATTTGTATTACCGTCATTGTCGATGGCTGCGGGAAGTAACTACCCGCTCGATGAAGCCAACTATGACTTGACCGATAAGGCGTCATTACAACGCGGTGCTCAGATATTCATGAATTACTGTCTGGGCTGCCATCAAAATCAGTATCAGCGTTACAGCCGTACGTTTAATGACCTGGGCATCCCGGAAGAGTTGGGTGAAAAACACCTGCAGTTTACCGGTGAAAAGGTAACCGATTATATCACCAGCGCCATGCCTCAGGAGGGCGCAGGTGAATGGTTTGGTAATCCACCACCGGATCTGACTCTGGTAGCTCGTGTGCGCGGTGCCGACTGGCTGTATACCTATTTGCGTTCCTTTTACGCGGATGACAGTCGCCCATTTGGTGTGAATAACAAGGTATTCCCCGATGTGGGCATGCCGCATGTACTGGAAGAACTGCAAGGTGTACCCAGAGAAACCTACGAAGAACGTATGGTGGATGGGGAAATGAAAGAGGTGTACGTGGGCATTAAGTCTGACGGCACCGGCACACTCAGTCCCAGTGAATATGACCAGGCGGTTTTGGACCTGGTCAACTACCTGGTTTACACCGGTGAACCCTCCCGTCTGGAGGCCGAAAGCATCGGCCGCTGGGTGCTGATCTTCGCATTGGTGCTGGGTATTTTCGTATACCTGCTTAAAAAGGAATACTGGCGCGAAGTGAAGTAGCCAGTTTCAAACCATAACCGTAGGGGCAGTGTGATCTCATACTGCCCCTTTTTGCCCTTAATCTGGGCATGCATACACCGAGGCAGGCTGACGTTTGCCTCGATTCTAGGCCCTAGGCTTTTGGAGGAAATTGAATGGCCGTTGCCACCAACAAACGCTCAATTATGACGTTGTTCTCAGACAACCTGGACATCTACAGCCATCAGGTGCGCATTGTGCTTGCGGAAAAAGGCGTTGGTGTAGAGATAAACTTTGCCGACCTGAACAATCTGCCGGAAGATTTATTGGATTTAAACCCCTATGCGTCATTGCCGACCTTAGTGGACAGAGAATTAGTGCTCTATCATGCCCATATCATCATGGAATATCTTGACGAGCGCTTCCCGCACCCGCCATTAATGCCGGTTTACCCCGTGTCCCGTGGTCAAAGTCGTCTGATGATGCATCGTATCGAGAAGGACTGGTACAGCCTGGCAGAAGCCATCCTTAAGGGCGAAGGCAATGTTGATAAGGCGCGCAATGAGCTGCGTGAAGGGATCCTTGCCTTGGCGCCATTGTTTGCCGATAACCCGTATTTTATGAGCGAAGAATTCAGCCTGGTGGATTGTTATCTGGCACCGCTGTTGTGGCGTCTTCCTGCTCTGGGTATTGAACTGACCGGCGCAGGCAGCAAGGAAGTCAAAGACTATATGAATCGGGTGTTTGAGCGTAATTCCTTTAAGGCGTCCCTGACCGACCAGGAACGTGAAATCCACAATCCTTTGTAATGAGTGATATGACCTCCAACAAGCCCTATCTGCTGCGGGCGTTTTACGATTGGATCGTGGATAATGATCTGACTCCTTATATCGTCGTAGATGCGACGATGGAGGGGACTCAGGTTCCTCATGAGCACGTACAGGACGGGCAGATAGTTCTGAACATCTCGCCAACGGCGTGCGGCAAGCTCCAAATGGAAAATGTGGATATCAGCTTCGAGGCTCGGTTTGGTGGTATGGCTCGGCATTTAATTGTGCCTGTACAGGCGGTGCTGGCCATCTACGCCCGTGAAAATGGTGCCGGTACCATCTTCTCCCCGGAAGAAGATGGCGATCCGCCACCGGAGCCGCCAACACCGGAACCCACACCACCAGAGCCACCCAAAGGGCGGCCGAATCTGAAAGTGGTGAAGTAATTAATCCATGCACAAAAAAAGGCGCCATCGAGGCGCCTTTTTCGTATCAACAGGGTCTGGCTATCAGAAGCATTTGTTTTCAAGCCAGTCCAGCATTGAGGAATAGAACTCTTTCTTGTGGTTGTAATACAAGGTGTTGGAGAAGTGATCCGCCCCTTCCAGCTCAACATACTTGTAGTCTTTGTTGTGCTCTTCTAGCTCTTCGACAAACAGCCTGCTGTGCTCAACCGGAACGCGCTGGTCTATGTCACCGTGGACAACCATAATTGGCACATTGACTTTTTCCACCTGATCCAGCGGTGAAACACCGGAAATGGTGGGGCGTTGAAGCTCTCTTAAGTAAATACTTTCGTGCAGGGTTGCATTGATGCGCGCAAGATCACTGACACCGGCACCGGCGATGGTGCACTGATAAATATTGTTCTCACGCATTGAGCCGACAAACGCCGAATAGCCGCCGTAACTCCAGCCAAACATAGCCAGACGCTCGGGATCCGCAAGACCTTTCTCAATCAGAAACTGCGCGCCTTGATCCATGTCGTCCTGCATCTTCTGACCCCACTCGTTATCACCCGCTATCCAGTGGTCGAGCCCAAAGCCTTCAGAGCCGCGGAATTGTGGCTGAATGACCAGATAACCATGGTGAGCCAGAAGCTGGGACCACTCGTCATAAATCACGATGTCCCTGGCCCAGGGGCCACCGTGAGGCATGACCACAGTCGGGTAGGGCTTCTCTCCGCGAGAGGGGATCGTAACGTACGCGGGGATTTTTAACCCATCTTTGGCCTTATAGCTGATGTACTTCACATCAGACAGGTGTTGAGGCTCGATCAGAGGAAAGACTTCTCCAATTTTATTGAGCGACTTCTTATCCTTTAGCAGGTAATAGGTACCTGCATCATGGTCCGAGAGGGTCTTGATAACGATTTCATTGTCATCTTCTGAACGACTAACAGTGCGTACAA
Source organism: Saliniradius amylolyticus (assembly GCF_003143555.1). Lineage (NCBI taxonomy): Bacteria > Pseudomonadati > Pseudomonadota > Gammaproteobacteria > Alteromonadales > Alteromonadaceae > Saliniradius > Saliniradius amylolyticus. Next base: position 2,641,144 of record NZ_CP029347.1, on the reverse strand, counting down.
ACTTATCCTCAAATAAGGCCTCTATCGACTCCTGTAAGGCCTGTTCATTAGGATCTGTCCAATACACGTCAGGGTGTTTGGTTGTAAAGCGGAAGCCTTGTAATGTCCCTAGGTCTTCTTCTTTGCTACTGAGTACAACGCCGTCGGCATCCACCGATTTCAGACCAAACAGCCGCTCGGAGTACTCACCGGTTTTGATATCGTACAGATAGATACCGGCTTTATCCTGACCTAAGGTTGCCTTTACATAAACCTTGGTTGGCTCTTCCTTAGAAAAATAGAGGAAATCAAAGACTTCTCGCTTTTTGGGGGAGATGCTTTTAACTTTGACCCAGTCGTCTTCAGTCGAGGCGCGTGCGTACAAGTCAATGGTGGTATCAGCAGCGTTGAAGCCACGTGCTGCGCGTATTTCACCGTCGCTATCCGGGATAAAGCCGCCGCTGATTTGAGTGTTACCACGCAGAACAGTGCGGCTGCGACCGTTATTGATATTGAAACGAACAACATCGGGAATGCGGTTATTGTTGACGTCGTACTCGAGCAATACTTCGTCATCGTCACCGGGCAGAGCGCTTAACAGTGAAAAGCTCGCCTGGTTGTCACTCCTAAACGGGACCAGCCAGTCGCCTTTGCCGTCAGCGCTGACGATAGCGTACTTATTAACCCAATAGTTTTTATTGCCGTCCTGAATGTTCTGACGAAAACCGACGCCCAGCTTTTCATTGTTGAGCCACTGAAAAGACGTGATCTCCATTCTGTCAGCACCCAGTCGAACGGGCTTGGCTTTCAGATCGCGGATCTTATGTACTTCAATGATGTAATCGCCGTTCTTATTGGTTGCCCTTAACATGGCTAAGTGCTCTCCGTCTCTGGAGACACTGACCTGCTTTATTGCAGGAAGCATGGCGAAGGCATCTAACGGCAGCGTTTCTTTTGCCGAGGCGAACAGCGACACCAGGCCCAAAAGAGTAAGAGAAACTAATTTGCTACATTTCATTACTGGCTCTCTTATTGTTGTATAAAAAAATAGCACCAACTGTCAGACAATTGGTGCTACTTTACTCGCTAAACGGTACTAATTAAAAGTTCATACCGAAGTTCAGGTAGGCTGTGCGGCCAAACAGGTCGTAGCCAACACCCAGAGGGATGTTCTCTACTGAGAATACACCATCATCGTCTGCTTTCGGTGGCTCCTCGTCAAAGACGTTGCGGATACCGAAAGTCACACTGTAGTTATCCTGGGTGTAGTTCAGGGCTACATCATGACGGTAGTAGTCTTCTGTGTATGGCACTGGGCGACAACCTACGTTCAGACCGTCACAAGGAGGATTAGTCGGGTCGAACTCTTCCGGATCATCCAACTCACCCGCCTGAATAAAGCGCGTAATCCAGCTGAGACGGAAGTCGCTGTACTCCAGTGACAAACGAGAGTTTGCTCTCCAGTCAGGATAAGCAGGCTCACCAACGTTATCATCTACGGTACCCAGAATGTCTGTTACCTGTTCTTTCATGTTGGTGGCCATCAGGTCAAGCGTAACGCCCAACGTTTTCTCGGCAACGATGAAGTCCTGGCTGTAGTAGAGGTTGTAATCGATACCTCTGGACGTCTCCAGACCCGCGTTGATGAAGCTGGCGTCCAGTGTCGTCATATCGCCATTGGCATCACGGGTGATACGGCCACAGAAGCCACTGCTACCATCAGGCACTTCCGGGTTGTCATAGCACTGATTGATCATGTACTGATTGCCTGGCTCTACCACGGCGTTGATGATCTCAATGTCATACCAGGTGGCAGACAAGGTCAGATCAAACGCGTCGCTGAAGGGCTGCTCAAATACGAAACCCCATGTTTTAGCGGTGGAGTTTTCTTCGCTAAGCGTTTCAGAACCACCGGTGCTGATTTCCACGTTCACTTGAGAGGTGTACGTATTTTCGGCGCTACCTATGCCCAGGGTTGTTGGGTCAACACCGTTAGCGGAACAAGCGTCCAGGACACGTTGTTGGCGCGTGTCGTTCGACGCGTTATACGTTGGACGTGCATTCGGATCTAACGGATCGGCATCACGGGCCGCTTCGGGCACAACACAAGGGTCGTATACGGTATTAAACCCGGTTGTACCATTCAGGAAGCGCTCACGCAGGTTAGGCGCGCGATACGATTCACCTTTGGTGCCACGCAGCGTAAACCATTCAACCGGACGGTAAACCGTTTTCAGGCTGTAAGTGGTTGCCGGGTCGTAGAAGCTTTCGTCAGTCCAACGGCCAGATGCGGTTACGGTCAACTCTTCAGCGTACTTGTGACCACGAACCAGAGGCAGCTCGAATTCGGTGAATACCTCTCTCATATTACGAGAACCATCGGCGCCTTTGTCCGAGAAGTAATGCTGAATCAGACCCTGTGAGGTTGCCTCATTGGGGTTAGATTCAATTTCGTCTTTGCGGAACTCGGCACCCAGTACGATAGGCACAATTTCATTGTTCCAAGGCAGGGTAAACATGTCGCCGGTAATGAAGCCGCTGAGCATGGTCTGCTTGACCTTGGTTTCCATATAGCGATCGGTAAACAGATACGCCGCTTCTTCGTCGGTGAACGTTCCGCCACCGGCTTGATAGATATTCGGCGCAAACAGGTTTACAGGCACACAGCCATCGGAACCGTTACCACAAGTGACACTGCCATCATCATTCAGCACAGCGGTGTTCAGTGAAGTGCTTAAACGACCTGCGTGAACGCCCTGAATGGTGTTTTCACCCGTCGAGGAGCTGTAAGCAGCATGCACTTCATAGATCCAGTTGCCTTCGCCAATATCATCCATCGCGCCGATATTGCCTTCGAGTCCAGCCAGCAGACGGTACTGAGCTACATCAACATCGCTGCGATCACGATCACCGCGGATGTTCAGAATCGGCTGTGCCAGAACCCGGCCACCTTCTACACCCAGGAATGACAAGCAGTCCTGTTCAGCGTATATGCCGCAAGGGTTATAGGGGTTAGAAGCCGGAACGACAGGGAAGAATTGGCCACCTGGACTGAATGAGTCTGAGCTTCTCTTGGCATAAAGGCCTTCGAAGAAGGCTCTGGTGTCGTTGTCGTCACCAAAGTTGTAGTCGCTGTTCACCATCACAGAGTAACGCTTGTTCGCCGTGATGAAGTCACCGGAACGGAAATAGTCACTGCGACCATAAGCATAGTAGGGGTCTTGGAACGAAATATCCTGCAGACCATCGCCATTGCCATCAACGATACCTGTATCAGGGATGCCGTCGCCATTACCATCCGCCGCTATCCAGCTGGGGTGGAAGCCAACCAGGCTGAATGGAATACCCGTTTCTGTGAAGTTTTCGATGCCGGTGTTGGTGCTACCTGGCGTGTAATAAAGACTGCCGTAGAAGTTGTTAAAGAACACACGGTTGGTCAGTGGGAAGATATCACAGGAATCTTTCGGTCTTTCTGAAGGCGCAAGAGAGCGATACTCAGACAGAATGTTCCCCTGTTCGTCTTCATAGTACAGCTCGGTACACTCGCCGGTGAAGGCATTTTCCGCAATGGACTGGTTTCGCTGATTGTTGTATTCAGCACCAACGGTTAAAGACCATTTGTCAGAGGTTGTGCCATACATGACTGAGAAAATTTCTTCCTCACCGCCGCCTGCCTCTGGATCTGAATAAGAGCCTTCAAACTCGAATCCTTCTACATCCTGACGCAAGATAATATTGGCGACGCCGGCGATGGCGTCTGAACCATAAACAGTTGAGGCACCATCAAACAGGTTTTCAACCCGATCGATCATCACACCCGGAATCAGGTTTAGATCTGCTGCAACGGGGGCACCACCGACACCGGCGGGAGCGATGCGACGGCCATTCATCAGCACCAAGGTTCGTGCTGCACCCAGCCCGCGAAAGCCGATGGTGGAACTGCCCGGACCGTTATCCAGAACGAAGCCACCGAAACTGTTGTCAATCTGCAGGCCAGAAGCCTGAGTACTGGTTTGCAACATATCCTCGGCGTTAAACAAGCCCATTTCTCTTGAGACCTCACCATCAATCACCTGGATGGGAGAGGCGCCAGAGAACTCTTGTCGGCGAATCCGCGAGCCGGTAGTGACTACCCGCTCAATGGGATTATCCTCAACAACTTCTTGAATTTCTTCAGACTGTTGCTCTTCTAAAAGCACGTCTTCTTCTGACTGGGCATAACTGTTGGCCGCTACTGCAAGCGAACCGAACAGCAGTGCGCTTTGCACGCACTGAGCCACTCTAGTTCTTCTAGTCATTTGTGTTTCCCTGTTTGAGTTTTTTATTTAATTATTTGGGGCTGGTTAAAATGCACCCGAGGGTTTTATAACTCGGAAGGTTTGACCAGTTCAACGGAGCGCAGTAATCCCAGAAATGCAGCCTGTAACTGATTATTTACTCTGATTAAGTGTCTCAGTTGAGAGGAGTGTATAGAGAGGGATAGAGGGGTATAAAAGCCGAGAGCCCAGTCAGACTCCCGGCAGTGAAGCTAGAAACGTTGGTTTTTATACATACTCAAAGGCTTTGACCACACGGGCGACGCCATTAATATTACGCACAATATCGACGGCGACATCAGCCTCTTGTCGAGACACCAGGCCCATCAGGAACACTTCCGAATCCTCGACAATGACCTTAATGTGCAACCCATCGACGCGTTCATTGGTCACCAGATTGGTCTTGATTTTTGAAGCCAGCCAAACGTCGTGTGTACGGGTAGAGGCGGCAGTGGGGGCACCAATACGAATCTGGTTATGGACCTTTTTGATATGCGTAACCGCTTGTGCCTGCAATTGCGCCTGACGGCGAGCCTGACTGTCAGGCGCCTGGCCTGTTAACAGAGCCACGCCGTTAAATACTTCGACATTGATATGAGCCTGTTCTTTCAGTCGCTCTATTTTATTGATGCGACTGCTGACTTTGGCTTCCAAAGTGGAGTCGTCCAGCTGGGTGCCCAGGGTGCGACGATCGTGGGCCGCACTGGCCGCAGTAACGCCTGCGCCAACCACGACGGCGGCACAGCCTTGTAACAGGGTGAAACTAAGCAGAATAAGGGTCAGATTTTTCACGACAAATCTCCTGAGTCATCGGGGAACAGACAGTCTTCAATGCCCTCGCACAGGCTGTGGAGGATCATTAGCTGGGTTTCATGAATGCGGGGGCGACTGGATGAGGGGATGCGAATTTCCACATCATTGGGACCGAGCAGACCGGCCATCTCACCGCCATCGTCGCCGCTCAGCGCGATTATGGTCATGTCTCGGCTGAGCGCTGCTTCCATGGCGTTGATGATATTGCGGCTGTTGCCCTTAGCGGCGATGGTCAAAAGCACATCGCCGGATTGGCCCAGGGCGCGGATAGGTTTGGCAAAGATATCGGAAAAATGGGCATTATTGGCGATGGTGGTCATGCCGGTGGTATCACCTCCTACTGCCAGTGCCGGCAGGCTGGGACGATCTCTGTCGTAATGGTCGGTAAGAATGGCGGCAAAGTGCTGGGCCAGTGCCGCTCCGCCGCCGTTGCCGCAACAGAGGATCTTGTTACCGGACACCAGCGCCTGTACCAACATGTAAATGGCCCGCTCAATGTGCTCAGGCAATATTTCCACCGCGGCAATTTTAGTCTGAATGCTCTCGGTAAAATTATCCCTTATTTTCTCGATCATATATGGGTTATCCACTCTAAGTTGTTATTGGTAATGGCCACCAGATCAATTCTGAAGGCACTGGTGTCGGGATTCAGACCGTGGCTTTGCAGGTAATGCTGCACGGCGCGCTCGAACTTACGTCGCTTGTGTCGATCAAAATATTCCTGAGCGTAACCAAAATCGGCCTTGCGACGGAATTTGACCTCGACAAACACCAGCTCCTGGCCATCTTGCATCACAAGGTCGATCTCTCCGGCCTTACAGCGGTAGTTTGACTGTCGGTGTCTAAGACCTTGTTGTTTAAGATACCGGCAGGCCTGTTGTTCGGCACTCTGTCCGATCAGGCTGGCCAGCTGCTGTTTAATCGCCATCGAGCCGCTGGACCTTATCCACGGTGATTCTGGCCTGGGATAACTGCCGGTGGAGTTGCCCTTGCCCATCCATAGTCAGTTTACCTGTCAGGCCTTGCAGGGTCATGCCGGGAATCTCCGCCAACTGCCTCAGGCTTGAAATCATCGCAAGGGCATCGTGACCCATGGCAAAAAGTCTTGCTTGGCTGTCATGACGCTGTGGCCAAAGGCGCTGAACCTGCTGTTTTAACGGTTGGTCAGCGTCGGCCAGAATCCACGGCATATCAATAAAGTTCAGATTGTGTAAGTCCCGCAGGGAGTTTGGCCCTAACTCCTGGCTGTAACTATTTGAGGAAGCATACACTGGCAGAATCCGCGCAAAGGGACTGATATTCGACTCGATAATGGGATTGAGAAGCTCGGTCTGCCCGGCACTGGCAAACAGCACAATGGCATCCAGATCACGGCGGTTGCGGGCAAAGTGATACACCTCATTTCCCTCTACCAGTCGCTGCATTAGCCGAATGCGGTTTTCACTTTGGGCCACGCTTAGGGCTTCGCCCACCACATCGCGCATGGATGCATTGTCGGTAAAGGTGGCCAGTGGCAGTTGCTGGCCGGTCTTTTGCTGCCAGACCTGGACAAAATGGCTGGCCATGCGTTGATAAGGGCTACCGTCGGCACTGATGATAATTGGATGCTGTCGCCCCTGGCTCAACAGGTCACTGACCAGTTGTTCGGCCTCATCTTCTGGCGCCAGTGCGTAAAAATACTGTTCGTCGCTGGCGCGCACCGGCTGCTCCAGCCGGTTCAGAAAGAGTTGTGGCAGGTTTACCGCTGCGTCAACGGGACGTTGTTCGCTAGGGTTCAGGTAGTCGAGGATATTGTCTCGTAGCAGGGGACCGATAACAAAGTCATAGTCGCCTTGTCGTAACTGTTGCTTAGCCTGCTCGAAGAGATTGGTATCCAGAAAAGTGAGTTTAGGTTTGTTGCCAGATACGTCCTCAAAATAAGCGCTCAGCATACCTTGCTTCAGGGCATTCCCCTGGGCCGTAAGGCGACCGGATAATGGCAACAGTACGGCTATATGCCGGGGATGATAGGCGGGCCGTTCCAGTAAGGGGACCAGTGATTCGGGCAGTGGGTATTGCGGGTAGCTCTGCTGCCAGTTTCCAACCGCGTTAAGCATTCGCTTAGCCGGTTGGCGGCTGATGCGTGCCAGCTCCACCCAGGGCCTGACCGGGCCTGATGTGGTTTGCTGTAAATCCTCGTCACTGATCTGTTGCAGGTTTTGCCACAGCGGCGTTAACTGTTGCTCAAGAGCGCCTGGGTTCAGGCTGATAACCTCGGCACGTGCATGGGCGGCCTGCCAGTGCTGGCCTTTGGCTTGATGGAGCTCAGCGGTCAGCCGCCAGCGCTGGGGCAGAAACTGCAGGTTCTGACTGACTGCTTCCAAAGCGTCTTGTGCAAGCTCGTGCTGTTCTTGCTGCAGAAAGCAGAAGCCTTGCGCCAGATAAAGCCGATCCTGCTGCTCTTGGGCTAATGGCTCCTGAATTAAAACCCGAGCCACTTTTAGCGCTTTGGTGCACTCCTGTTGGACCTGCCAGCGCTCGATGGCCTGCAGCAGCAATTCAGGTTGCTGCTGAACGGATGCCTCACGAGCCTGTTGTAAGTAGTCGTCACCACTTGTGGCCGCAACAGGCTCAGGCAGGGCGGTGCCCACTTCCTGCGCCTGCTTCGGTGGCGCTGATGGTGTAGCACAGCCCGTTAATCCCAGAACCAGTGCTGCCGCAACAATGGCTAATCTCATTTCATTAAAAATCCCAGCGCATCCATGAGCAGTAGTTTAAAATGAGCGCCACAACAACACAACGCAAGGCAGGTATTTGTGAATCAATCGGCCACCCTCTACATCGTCGCTACCCCCATCGGTCATCTGGGGGATATCAGCCAGCGTGCCGCTGGGGTACTGGCAGAGGTGGCGGTGATCGCAGCCGAGGATACCCGCCATACCCAGAAGCTGTTGCAGCATCTACAGGTTCAGACTCCTTTGCTGTCACTGCATGAGCACAATGAAAGCCAGCGGGCCGGTCGGATCCTGGAACGTCTGAACCGAGGGGATAATGTGGCCCTGGTCAGTGATGCCGGTACGCCACTGATCAGTGACCCTGGCTATGAACTGGTGCGCCTGTGTCGGCAGCACGGAGTTAAAGTCAGTCCAATCCCTGGTGCTTGTGCGGCAATTGCTGCTCTGTCGGCCTCGGGTCTGCCCACCCATGGCTTTCATTTTTCCGGGTTTCTGCCGGTCAAACAGCAGGCCAGGACTAAGGTCATCGAGTCCTTGGCCGACAGCTCATATACCACGGTATTTTATGAAGCGCCCCGTCGGATTCGCGACACGGTAGCCATGCTGGTGGAAGTGCTGGGCGGTGATCGACGTTGTGTTTTGGCCAAAGAGCTGACCAAGACCTTCGAAACCTTTGTCGGCGACACCGCTGCAGAGATACTGGACTGGCTGGATGCCGATCCTGTGCATCAAAAAGGCGAGTTTGTATTGATGGTAGGGCCCGCCGAGCCAACCGAGCATGGTGTCGCGCCGGAAGCCAAGGCATTGCTGACGGAGCTAACCGTCGAGCTGCCCCTGAAAAAAGCGGCGGCCATCACCGCCCGACACTATGGCCTGAAGAAAAATGTTCTCTATAACCTGGGGTTGGAATTGGGACTTTAGTCACTTACCAGTGATTATCCTGAGGCATTTTTGAGCACTCAGAGCATTAAAAGCCTATACGGAGACGAATTAGCGGCGTAGAATGCGCCCGCGGAGTTGGCCAGGCAATCGCCGCCCGACCACCTAATGGTCTTTGCAGGACGTTGAATGTCATTAGGTGGTCGGGGGGAGGAAAGTCCGGGCTCCATAGGGCAGGGTGCCAGATAACGTCTGGGCGGCGTGAGCCGACGACCAGTGCAGCAGAGAGTAAACCGCCTAAGCGCTTCGGCGCCGGTAAGGGTGAAAGGGTGCGGTAAGAGCGCACCGCGCTTCTGGTAACAGTAAGTGGCACGGTAAACTCCACCCGGAGCAAGACCAAATAGGGTTCCTTGGCGCGGCCCGCGTCGGAACCGGGTAGGTTGCTGGAGCCAGCAGGCGACTGCTGGCCTAGAGGAATGATTGCCCTCGACAGAACCCGGCTTATCGGCCGACTCCGCCCTTTCTTTTAGAGTTCATCAAGCAGCTTGTGTAACTGTTGCTGTGCCTGAGTGGTGTCACCAATGGTTCGGCTCACCCAGTCACTATCGTAATAGGTGTCTGGGTAACGCTCGCCACTGTCACAAATCAGGGTCACGATCGATCCCGTCCGCCCATGCTGCTGCATGGCTTTGGCTTTTTGCAGTGCGCCCCACATATTAGTGCCGGTCGACGGCCCGACTTTGCGCCCGAGCTGTTCACTGAGCCAATGCATGGTAACTACGCTGAGGCTATCCGCCACCGGCTGCATATCGTCCACCACCGAGGGAATAAAGGAAGGCTCGACCCTTGGGCGACCAATCCCTTCGATGCGACTGCCGCAACCCGTGAGGCTGGTATCGCCGCTCTGGTAATAGGGATAGAACACCGAGTTATCGGGGTCCACCACCAATAAACGAGTCTGGTAACACTGATAACGAATATAACGGCCGATGGTGGCGCTGGTACCGCCGGTGCCGGCGGCCATCACGATCCAGTCGGGAATTGGGTGAGGTTCGTGTTGCATCTGCTCGAAGATGCTACAGGCGATATTGTTGTTGCTACGCCAGTCGGTAGCTCGTTCGGCGAAGGTAAACTGATCCATGTAATGGCCGCTGAGCTCCTTAGCCAGTCGCTCAGATTCTGTGTAAATAGCGTCGGGTTTTTCGACGAAGTGACACTGACCGCCGTAAAACTCAATCTGTTCGATCTTTCGTTTAGCGGTGTTCTGGGGCACCACGGCGATAAAGGGAAGACCTAACAGTTTGGCAAAGTAGGCTTCGGAGACCGCAGTACTGCCAGAAGAAGACTCGATAATAGGGGTGCCCTTGCGAATCCAGCCATTGGCCAGCCCATAGAGATACAGAGAGCGGGCCAGGCGGTGCTTAAGACTGCCCGTAGGATGGGTGCTTTCGTCTTTCAGGTAAAAGTCGATGTCAGGCAGCGAGGAGACTGATAATTTAATCAGATGGGTATCGGCGGAGCGCTGAAAGTCCGCCTGAATATTCTCGATGGCCTGATTGACCCACTCTCTGCTCATAATAACTTACATCTTTTGGTTATAAGGAGAGCCAAGGCTAGAGTTTTCCTGGCTCGCTTGCAAGTTTCAGGCTTATCATGTCGACTATTACTCAATAATTTTCCCCTTAACTGCCAGTTTCTAAACAGGTTTTTAACAAGTGTTTATTTTATGCCCGGTCTGGCCCTTGCAATGGGTGACATTCGTAGCCAGATCACCGACACTGACGCAGTTTTATTTAACCACTAATAAAGAGAAGTAATATGGCTCAGCAAGACTTTGTGGTCCTGAACAAGGACGAGCATAAAGACCTGAAAATCAAACACGACCCAACATTGGCCCATGGCAAAGAATCTCACCTGATTGCCATTGCCGTGAACGAATATGCCCGTGCCGCCAGCTCGGTACCAATCGTGTTGATCAAAGACGATAAGAATGACACCTACCACAGCACCGGCCTTTATGGTCTGGAAGCCAACAAGAACCTGTATTTCTCCGAAGAGGGGTGGCAGGCGCACTACGCACCGCTGAATCTGCAGCGTTATCCGTTCGACATTCGCCCTGAAGGCGAACAGTTGATCGTGTTTATCGATCAGGGCAGCGAACTGGTCAATAAAGACGAAGGCCAGGCGTTGTTTGACGGTGACAAGGCCTCTGAATATCTGGAAAGCCGCCAGCGTATGCTGGGCGACTTGGTGCGCGGCGAAAACATGACTCGTGAGTTCATCAAAGAAGTGGATGAAATGGGTTTGATCGACGAGTTGAATCTGGGCGTGATCTTTAAAGATGGCACCCGCAAGAATCTGGTCGGCCTGTACAACATTAATGAGAAGAAGCTGCATGAGCTGACCGACGAGCAGGTACTGCAACTGCACCGTCGCGGTTTTATGGGCGCTATCTATGCTATGTTAACGTCTGTGGGTCAGTTAAACCGTTTGGTTCAGCTCTCACAAAACAGCGATAACCCGGTTCAGGGTATCCAGGTACTGCCTAAGCAGGAAGAACAACAGCAACAAGAGGCAGAAGCACCTACCGCCTAATGCCTTCTCGAGGCTGCCGGTTGGGCAGCCTCGCCACATTCCCTCTCACTATCGTCTCTCAATAGACCCTATTAGCCTCGATTTTAGCCCTTAATCACTTCGCCACGGGGCAGCACTGTCGCTTTTTGCCACTTTTCTCCACGTTTTCAACTACTTCGATAAAGCCCACGAATATCGGGGCCTGTAGCGTGATCAAAAGCCTGGGTTAATGCTTGACAATGGATACGGGTGGTACCTAAACTGCTCATTGTGGGTAAAAGTGGCAAAAAGTGGATAATAACAACTTCAATAAGGCTAGGGGATGTTCCGCGGCGCTAATGCAATCAATCTAGACAGCAAAGGACGAGTAGCGATTCCAACACGCTACCGGGACTTGCTGGTGGATGATTGTCAGGGACAGTTGGTGTGTACCATCGATATACAACAACCCTGTTTGCTGCTTTACCCACTCCCCGAATGGGAAGAGATTGAGCTCAAACTGAGTCGCCTATCCAGTATGAATCCCCATGAACGTCGACTGCAGCGACTGTTATTAGGCTATGCCTCTGAGGGAAATATGGATAGCAACGGCCGTTTCTTATTGTCATCACCCTTGCGCCAGCACGCTGGCCTGGAAAAACAGATCATGTTGGTGGGCCAGCTGAATAAGTTTGAAATCTGGGATGAGGCCACCTGGCAGCAGCAAATTCATGCGGATATCGAAACCGAGCAGACCGGTGATTTCGATCTCAGCGAACGTTTACAGGATTTCTCATTGTGATGGCGGGGCAACAACATCAATCGGTGTTACTGGACGAGTCCATTAACGGCCTGGCGATTCAGGCCGATGGCGTTTATGTAGACGGCACTTTTGGCCGGGGTGGTCACAGTCGCGCCATTTTAGAGGCTCTGGGGGATAAGGGGCGTCTGATCGCCTTTGATCGTGACCCCAGCGCCATCGCAGCCGCTGAAGAATTTGCCGACGATGCGCGTTTTGAAATTGTGCACCAACCCTTTTCCAGTATGGTGGACGAGCTGGCTGAGCGAGGCCTGCTGGGTCAGGTGAACGGCATCCTGCTGGATTTGGGCGTGTCCTCCCCCCAGTTGGATGATCCCAAACGCGGTTTTAGCTTCTTACGCGATGGTCCCTTGGATATGCGCATGGATACCACACGCGGACAGAGTGCCGCCGATTGGTTGGCCGAGGCCGAACTGGAAGAAATGGTCACCGTAATCAAGGAGTTCGGCGAAGAGAAGTTCGGTCGCCGTATCGCCCATGCCATTGTGGAAACTCGCCAGCACACGCCCATCACCCGTACCTTGCAGCTGGCCGAGCTTATCGATGAGGCGGTGCCGGTCAAGGATAAGTATAAGCATCCGGCGACTCGTACCTTCCAGGGCATTCGTATTTTTATTAACAGCGAGCTGGACGAGGTCAGCAAAGCCTTACATGGCACCCTGGAATGTCTGGCTCCCGGTGGGCGTTTGGCTGTGATCAGCTTTCACTCGTTGGAAGACCGGCTGGTCAAACGTTTTATGCGTGAGCAGAGTCGGGGGAAGCAAGTGCCTGCGGGCTTGCCCATCACGGAAGACGAGCTGAATGCCAGTCGCACCATGAAACTGGTTGGCAAGGCGATAAAGCCTTCGGCCAGCGAAATCGAACGCAACAACCGGGCCCGCAGCTCGGTATTAAGAGTGGCGGAGAAGCTATGACAGAGTCTCAGCCCAGATTCCATCTAGCGGTTCTAATATGGACCGATCTGACTCGCCACCCCGGGCGAGTTTTGTTGTATTTATTGGTTATGGTCAGCACGGCGGCGGTGATCCTGAGTGCTCACCACAATCGCCAGATGATCATTAAGCACGAACAGCTTATGCAGCAGCGGGATGAACTGGATGTCCAGTGGCGGCATTTGTTGCTGGAGCAGAGCGCATTGACAGAGCATAGCCGTCTGGAAGCGGTGGTTCGGGATAAGTTAAATATGCGTCGGCCACAGCCGGACGATGAAGTGGTAGTGAGGATCCGATGAGTCGCGCCAGTGGACACGCCAAGCGCAACCAAAAACCACGCCTGGTGCAGTGGCGCTTTGTGCTGGTTACCACCGTGGTTACCATGGTGTTCGGTGTGCTGGTGGCCAGGGCGGCCTATATCCAGGTGATCGAGCCGGATAATCTTATTGAGCAGGGTGACAATCGAACCAAGCGCACCCGCTATACTCAGGTTCACCGTGGAATTATTACCGACCGCAATGGCGAAGAGCTGGCGGTCAGTGTGCCGGTGCGAGCCATCTATGCCGATCCCAAGGTGATTCACGATAACAATGCCTTTGCCAATACGCGTCGCTGGCAGGCCCTGGCTGAGGTATTGGGGCAGAATTTAGCGGATATTCAGCAGCGGGTTTCAGATCCCACCCGACGTTTTGTGTATATTCAGCGTCAGGTATCGCCGGCCATGGCTGAATACGTGGACAAACTGGATATTCCGGGCATTTACCTGCGCAACGAGTCGCGCCGCTATTATCCTACTGGCGAGATCTCGGCTCATTTAATTGGCTTTACCGACGTGGATGACCGTGGCATCGAAGGCATTGAGCGGTTGTACAACGACTGGCTGACTGGCACGCCTGGCAAACGTAAAATTCGTCGCGATGCTAAGGGCCGACAAATTGAGGTGCTGGAACAAACTCAAGGTGAGGCGGCTAAAGATCTTTCCCTGACCATCGATCAGCGTATTCAGGCGCTGGCCTACACCGAATTAAAACAGGCGGTGGCCGCTTATCAGGCCACGTCGGCCTCTGCGGTGGTGGTGGACCCCAACAGTGGCGATATTCTGGCCATGGTAAACAGCCCTTCATTTAACCCCAATAACAGAGCGGGTGTGTCGGCCCACCGCATTCGTAACCGGTCGGTGACCGATACCTTCGAGCCGGGGTCCACTTTAAAGCCTCTGGCTGTGCTCTCAGCGCTGGAATTTGGCAGTGCTGAACTGGGCGAGGTGGTGGATACATCGCCGGGCTGGATGCGTCTTGGCGGCAGTCGGGTGTCCGATGCCCGCAATTATGGTGAACTGGATCTGACTGGGATTATTCGTAAATCCAGCAATATGGGCACTTCCAAGCTGGCATTGTCGGTGCCAAAAGATCACTTTATCGACCTTTATTACCGCATGGGCTTGGTGGGTGATACCGGTACCCGCTTGCTTGGCGAAAGTGGCGGCATATTCCACGAACGCCACCGCTGGTCTGACTTTGAACTGGCCACCTTGTCCTTTGGCTACGGCATCTCGGTGACGACACTGCAACTGGCGCGCATGTATTCGGTGTTAGCCACCGGTGGTATCAGTCGCCCTTTGCATATCGTTCCCACTGAGCAGGACCCGGCCTACCAAACAGAACGGGTCAGCAGCGAACGGCATACTCAGGCCGTAGTAGAAATGATGGAGCATGTGGTACTCGATGGGGGTACGGCTCCTAAGGCGCGCGTGCCGGGCTATCGGGTGGCCGGTAAAACCGGGACCAGCCGTAAGGCGGTGGCCGGTGGTTATGGTGAGGAATACATCAATATTTTTGCTGGCCTGGCTCCGGTTTCCAACCCCCAGCTGGTGGTCGTAGTACTGATCAATGAGCCGGGCGGCGACCTTTATTATGCTGGTGATACGGCGGCCCCCGTGTTTGCGGAGATTATGGCCGGTGCCTTGCAGTTACTGAATATACCGCCCGATGACCGAGACGTGTCATCCCTGGCCTCGTTGTCGGCAGGAGGGCGCAATGAATCCTGAGTCCGTTGTAATGAATTTACGAGATCTACTGATGCCCTTTGGCATCGATGCACCCGCCATCGAGCTGACAGAAATGGTGCTCGACAGTCGGGAAGTGGCTATCCATAAATTATTTGTCGCCATCAGTGGCCATCAACTGGATGGGCGAGATTTCATTCCGCAAGCGGTTAGCCTTGGAGCCAAGGCGATTTTAGCCGAGACGGATGATGAGGCGGTGCATGGTCAGATGGAGATGCGCGAGCAGTCGATGATCGTGCAGTTTTATCGCTTGAAAGAGTCCCTGTCAGCCCTGGCGGCGGTTTTCTATAGCCAGCCCGCCGAGGCCATGAACGTGGTGGCGGTTACCGGCACCAATGGCAAGACATCCACCGTACAACTGACCGCTCAGTTGGCTGAACGACTGGGCCAGAAGGCCGGTACCATTGGTACATTGGGGGCTGGGCCCATGGATCGGCTTAGCAGCCTGAAAAACACCACGCCAGACGCAATCAGTATTCAGCGTCTGATGGCCGACATGCGCAGCCAGGGGGTGCAGCAGGTAGCCATGGAAGCCTCTTCCCATGCTTTGGTCCAACATCGCTTGTCCAGTCTGAAGACCGATGTGGCCGTATTTACCAACCTGTCGCGGGATCACTTAGATTATCACGGCGATATGAATCGCTACGCCGCCGCTAAACGTTTGTTGATTCAACAGCCCGGGCTCAAACATCTGGTGTTAAATGGTGATGACGCCGAGAGCGAGAACTGGCTGCGCCTGGCCAATCCACGTCAGCAGGTGACCTTTTATGGTCTTAATGCGCCGCGACATCCAGAGCAGCCCTACATCCGTGCCGAACAGATTGTTTACCAGCCCACCGGGACTCGCTTCCGACTGGTTTCCCCCTATGGCGAGGCCGAGATCCAGACTGCGCTGATGGGCGCCTTTAATGTGTCCAATCTGCTGGCTGCTATTAGCGCTCAGCTGGTGACTGGCGCCCGGTTTGATGAGTTGGTGAAGCAAGCCCCTCAATTGACCCCTGTGCCAGGACGCCTGGAAATTTTCCAACAGGGCGACTCGCCCTCCTTGATCGTCGATTTCGCGCATACTCCGGATGCGCTGGAAAAAGCGCTGGAGGCCTTGGGACAACATACGCAGGGTAAGGTGGTTTGCGTGTTTGGCTGCGGTGGCGACCGTGATGCCGGCAAGCGGCCGCTGATGGGCGCCATTGCCGAACGACTGGCCGATGAGGTGATCATCACCAATGACAACAGCCGCAGTGAAGATCCGGCCAAGATTGCCGCCGATATTCAGGCTGGAATGACAAACCCTGGGGCTGCTCAGGTAGAGCTGGACCGACAACAGGCCATTCGTCGGGCGTTTCAACAAGCCAGCAAGGGAGACTTAGTTCTGCTGGCCGGTAAGGGTCATGAGCCCTATCAGATCATCGGTGACCAAACCATAAATTATAACGAAAGGCAGTTTGCCGAAGACCTAGTCAAGGGGATAACACAGTGATTGCGGTAACCTTAGAATGGATTGCACAACAGCTTAACGGGCGCCTCGAAGGCTCCGATATTGAGGTGAACAACGTCAGTACCGATACCCGCAGTTTGCAACCGGGGGACCTCTTTATTGCCTTGACGGGACCCAACTTCAACGGTCACCACTTTGTTCCACAGGCTGAGGCCGGGGGCGCCGCCGCTTTGGTCTGCAGTCAGTCGGTGAAGACCAACCTGCCGGTGATCTATGTACAAGATACCCGCCAGGCCCTGGGGCATTTGGGCGCGGCGGTGAAGCAGCAGGTACAGCCCAAGACCATTGCGATTACCGGTAGCAGTGGCAAGACCACGGTTAAAGAGATGACGGCGGCCATTTTGTCCCGACGTGGCAGCGTATTGGCCACGCAAGGTAATTTTAATAACGACATTGGCGTGCCGTTGACCTTGCTTAGGTTGGAAGAAAGCCATGAGTATGCAGTGATGGAGCTGGGCGCCAACCACCTTGGTGAGATTGCCTACACCACTAGCCTGGTAAAACCGGATGTGGCCACCATCGTCAATGCCGCCGCTGCACATTTAGAAGGCTTTGGCTCGTTGCTGGGCGTGGCTCGGGCTAAGGGAGAAATCTTCAAGGGGCTAGGCGACAAAGGCCTGGCGATTCTGAACGCGGACAGTCAGTTTTATAACTTCTGGCAGGGCAAGATTTACGGTCCGCGCATTCAGAGCTTCTCTGAGCAGAGCGGCGACTACTGCGCCAGCGATGTCATTCTGGGGCTGGATGGTTGCGCTCAGTTTATGATGCACACCCCTCAAGGGGATGCCGATATCCTGCTTCCCGTGCCTGGATTACATAATGTGTCTAATGCCCTGTGTGCGGCGGCTCTTGCCATGGGGGTAGGTGCCTCCCTGGAAGACGTGCGTATGGGCTTGCAGCATATGACCCTGAGCAAGGGACGGCTGAACGTAAAACAACTCACCAATCAGGTGCGCATTATCGATGACAGCTACAACGCCAATGTGGCCTCAGTAAAGGCGGCCATTGACCTGTTGAGCAGTTATGCCGGCAAGCGAGTGCTGGTGCTGGGCGATATGGCCGAACTGGGTGAAAGGGCACGCTTCTACCACGAAGAGGTGGGGGAATATGCCAGGGACAACAATATCGACTTGCTGTTCAGCCTGGGTGTGCTCAGTCAAAACGCCAGCGATACGATGGATGAGCGAGGCGAGCATTTTGAGCAGGTGGCGGCGCTGGTGGAACGACTCGGCGAACGGTTGGGCAATGAACAGCAGGACATTACTATCCTGGTAAAAGGCTCCCGCAGCGCGGCGATGGAACGGGTGGTCGAGGCGCTGGAGGCCTCACCGCTGGGAAAGTTGCAGAGGCTTAGGGAGCGAATGGCATGTTGATTTGGCTGGCCGAATGGCTGCAACAATTTGACCCTGGCTTCAATGTCTTCTCCTATCTGACACTGAGGGCGATTCTTAGCGTGCTGACGGCGCTGCTGATCGCGGTATTATTGGGGCCCGGTACCATTCGCTGGTTGCAGCGGATGCAGATCGGCCAGACGGTTCGGGATGACGGCCCGGAGTCTCATCTGTCCAAGTCAGGCACGCCCACCATGGGGGGTGTACTGATCCTATCAGCTATCGTCAGCAGCACGCTGCTGTGGGCGGACCTCAGTAATCGCTATGTGTTGGTGACACTGTTTGTGATCATCACCTACGGCCTGATTGGTTTTGTGGACGACTACCGCAAGGTAGTGCGTAAAGACCCTAACGGCCTGATCGCGCGCTGGAAGTACTTCTGGCTGTCAGTGGTGGCCATATTGGTGGCTTTCTACTTGTATTCCACCGCTCAGACTGAGGTGGAAACCGCCTTGATTGTGCCCTTCTTTAAAGAAGTGATGCCGCAGCTGGGGCTGATGTTCCTGGTACTGACGTATTTTGTGCTGGTGGGCACCAGCAATGCGGTCAACCTGACTGATGGCCTGGACGGTCTGGCCATTGTGCCAACCATTCTGGTAGCCGGGGCACTGGGCGTATTCGCCTATGTGACCGGTAACGTTAACTTTGCCCAATACCTGAATATTCCCTTTATTCCCTTAAGTGGTGAGCTTTTGATCATCTGCACCGCCATCGTCGGGGCAGGCTTGGGCTTTCTCTGGTTTAACACTTATCCGGCGATGGTGTTTATGGGGGATGTGGGGTCGCTGGCCCTTGGAGGCGCGCTAGGTATTTTGGCAGTCTTGGTGCGTCAGGAGTTGGTTTTGGTGATCATGGGCGGCGTCTTTGTGATCGAGGCCATCTCGGTGATTTTGCAGGTGGGATCGTACAAATTACGGGGGCAGCGGATTTTCCGTATGGCACCTATTCATCACCACTATGAACTGAAAGGTTGGCCGGAGCCTCGGGTTATTGTGCGCTTTTGGATCATCTCCCTGATTCTGGTGTTAATTGGTTTAGCGACATTGAAGATTCGGTAATGACGAAGACTATGATGCTAAAAAACAAACGCGTTGCAGTGGTTGGCCTGGGGCTGACTGGGCTGTCCTGCGTGCGTTTTTTGCATCAGCAGGGGGCGCAGGTGCTGGCCATGGATACCCGGGCCCACCTGACACCTGAACTGCCAGCCGGTACCGATGTTCAGTTGGGGCCGTTGGATGCCCAGAGTCTGGTGTCGGTAGACTTTATCCTATTGAGCCCGGGCTTACCGCTGAGCGAGCCAGCTCTGGTGTCAGCAAGGCAGGCCGGGGTAGCCATCCTGGGCGACATTGAACTGTTCGCCCGCTTTAACAAGACCCCGGTGGTGGCCATTACCGGTTCTAACGGCAAAAGCACCGTAACCCGCTTAGTGACACAGATGCTGAAAGCCAGCGGCAGGAAGGTTGCTGAAGGCGGTAATATCGGCCGACCCGCGTTGGAACTGCTAGAAGATAACGCCGATGTGGTGGTGCTGGAGCTGTCCAGTTTTCAGTTGGAAACCACCGACAGTCTGGCGCCTCTGGCCGCTACCATCCTCAATATCAGTGCCGACCACATGGACCGCTATAGCAGTCTTGAGGATTACGCCGCTGCCAAGCAGCGTATCTATGTGGGTGCCAAACACTGTTTTTATAACCGTGAGGACCGCTTAACCTGGCCCGAGCGGCCGAACCGCCAACAAAGCTTTGGTCTGTCTGCGCCGGAAACGGGCTGGGGATACGATCCCAGTCACGATATGATCATCCATAACAGTAAACCACTGCTCGAGTTTGGCGTTTGTGGCCTGGTAGGTCAGCATAATTTGCTCAATATTCAGGCTGCTGCTGCCCTATCGCTGACGGCAGGCGCCAGCCTGGAAGGCGTGGTCGAGGCCGCGACACACTTTACCGGGTTGCCTCATCGCTGTGAGTTGGTGCGCCGGACGCAGGGCATTAGCTGGATCAATGACTCCAAAGGCACCAATATCGGTGCCACCCAGGCGGCCATTGATGGTCTGGCACCGCAGGTAGCGGGCAGATTGATCTTAATTGCCGGTGGTGATGGCAAGGGCGCTGATTTTAGCACTCTGGATCTGTCCCGGGTACAGGTACTGATTTGCTTAGGCAAAGACGGACAGCGCATCGCTGAACAACATGACTCGGCCCAACTAGTGGCCGATATGAATGAGGCGGTTTTCCAGGCCAGTCGGATAGCAAAAGACGGCGATATGGTGCTGCTGTCACCTGCTTGCGCCAGTCTGGATATGTACGCCAACTATCAGGCCCGCGGTCAGGCTTTTGTCGATGCGGTGGAGGCGTTATGAATTCAGTCCAACGTCTCAGTCCTGATAACTTCTGGCAACGTACTTTGAAGCTTGGCCATGATGCCCGTGGCATGCGTCCCTACGATTTAGGTTTGCTGCTGGTGGCCGTAGCCTTGCTTAGTCTCGGCTTGGTGATCGTAACGTCCGCGTCCATGCCGACGGCGGCACGCTTGTTCGACAACCCGTTTCACTTCGCTGTTCGACATGGCATCTATATTCTGCTCGCCATTGCGGCAGCGCTGGGCACCATGCAAATTCCCATGAACTGGTGGCGTCAGAGTAGCGCCTGGTTATTACTGGCGGCTATCGTCCTGTTGGTCGCTGTGTTGGTGGTGGGGCGCACGGTCAATGGCAGTACCCGCTGGCTGGCGGTCGGTCCGATTACCATTCAGGCCGCCGAACCAGCCAAGCTGTTTTTCTTCTGTTACCTGTCCGGTTATCTGGTGCGTCGTTATGAGGAAGTGACCGAAAACCTAAAAGGCTTTATCAAGCCACTGATTGTACTGTTTGTGCTGGCACTGTTGCTATTAATGCAGCCGGATTTAGGCACGGTGGTAGTGATGTTTGCCACCACAGTGGGGTTACTGTTCCTCGCTGGTGCTAAGTTGTGGCAGTTCTTCGGCTTGCTGATTACCGGTCTGTCGGCAGTGGTGGCGCTGATTATGTTTGAAGAATACCGGTTGCGACGCATCACTGCCTTCCTTGACCCCTGGGCGGACCCTTTTGGTAGCGGCTATCAGCTTACTCAATCCCTGATGGCCTATGGCCGTGGCAATGTATTTGGCCAGGGGCTGGGCAATAGCGTGCAGAAGCTGGAGTACCTGCCAGAGGCACACACCGATTTTATAGTGGCCATTCTGGCCGAGGAGCTGGGCTTTGCCGGAGTGCTGGCGGTGCTGGCCATATTATTGGTTCTGGTGATGAAGGCTCTGAAGTTAGGCAACCTGGCCTTGCAGCAACAGCGGCCTTACGAGGGCTATCTGGCTTACTCCATTGGCATCTGGTTTAGCTTCCAGACGGCGGTTAACGTGGGGGCCAGTGCCGGTATTCTGCCGACCAAAGGTTTGACTCTGCCGCTGGTGAGTTATGGTGGCTCCAGCCTGATTTTAATGGCGATTGCCGTGGCAATCCTGGTACGCATCGACTTTGAGCTGCGCATGGATGGTGTGCAGGCCTTGTCCGAGCACCGGCGGGAGGCAGGTCATGAGTAAACGCTTACTTATAATGGCCGGTGGTACGGGCGGACATGTGTTCCCGGGATTGGCTGTGGCCGATTACCTGGCCGCCGAGGGCTGGGAGATCCAGTGGCTGGGTACGGCCGAAAAAATGGAGGCCCAGGTAGTGCCGGATGCGGGCTACAGGATTCATTTTCTGGCTATCAGCGGCATTCGTAAGAATGGCCTGCTGCGTTTGTTGGCAGCACCGTTTAAGATCCTGGCCGCCATTTTTCAGGCCCGTAAGGTGATTAAGACCTTCCGCCCCCACCTGGTACTCGGGATGGGCGGTTTTGCCAGTGGGCCCGGCGGTATAGCCGCCTGGCTGACAAGTGTGCCGCTGATCATCCACGAGCAAAATGCCCTACCGGGGTTTACCAACAAGGTGTTGCACCGTTTGGCGGCCAAAACCCTGACCGGCTTCGACCATACCTTCGATGAGGGCAAAGCTACCTGGGTCGGCAATCCAGTGCGCCAGGGCTTTATCGAAGCTCAAAAGGCCGAAGCGATTCATCAGCCGGTGAGGGTGCTGGTGGTGGGCGGTAGCCTGGGGGCGCAAGCGTTAAATCGCAATCTGCCGGCCATCCTGGCTCAGAGCCCGGCGTTGGAGGTGCATCATCAGTGCGGAAAGGGCAATCGTGCTGAGGTAGAGGCTCAGTATCAGACCGCGGGTACTCAGCACAGTGTGACGGTGAGCGAGTTTATCCAGGATATGCCCCAGGCTTATGAATGGGCGGATCTGGTGATCTGTCGCGCCGGGGCACTAACGGTGTCGGAAATCGCCTGTGTGGGGGTGGCGGCGGTGTTTGTGCCGTTGCCACATGCGGTGGACGACCATCAGACCAAGAATGCCCAGGCGCTGGTACAGGCCGGGGCGGCGCGGTTAGTACCGCAGCCACAATTACAGACAGAACAAGGCAAACACATCATTATGCAGTTGATCGGTGAGCCGGCATTGCTGGGGGAGATGGCAGAACATGCCAGGGCACTGGCCCGACCCGACGCCACAGAGCAGGTGGCGCATTACTGCAAACAGCAAGTGGAGAAGACGTTATGACCACAGCCAGTGCTTACAAAGTGCCCGAGATGCGCCGCATCAAACGCATTCATTTTATCGGTATTGGTGGTGCCGGTATGGGCGGTATCGCAGAGGTACTGCTTAACGAAGGTTATCAGGTATCCGGCTCGGATATTCAGACCAATGCCATGACCCAGCGTCTTAACGACTTAGGGGCAGAGGTCTTTATCGGACATCAACAGAGTAATGTGGAGAAGGTTAACGTGGTGGTGGTTTCCAGTGCCATCGACCCGACCAATCCAGAAATTATTGCGGCCCGGGATAAGCGCATTCCGGTGATCCGCCGCGCCGAGATGCTGGCCGAACTCATGCGCTTTCGACACGGCATCGCGGTAGCGGGAACTCATGGTAAGACGACCACCACCAGTTTATTGGCGACCATCTTTGCTGAAGGTGGTCAGGACCCGACCTTTGTGATCGGAGGGCTGCTCAACAGCGCGGGGACCAATGCTCGTTTAGGCAAGAGCCGTTACCTGATCGCTGAGGCCGACGAGAGTGATGCGTCGTTTCTGCATCTGCAGCCCATGATGGCCATCGTCACGAATATTGAGGCCGATCACATGGATACCTATGAGGGTGATTATCAGCGCATGGAAGACACCTATGTAGATTTTCTGCACAACCTGCCGTTCTACGGCTTGGCCGTCCTATGTGCCGACGACCCTGGAGTACAGAAGTTATTGCCACGCCTGGGACGGCAATATATGACTTATGGCTTTTCCGAGGGGGTGGATGTCAGAGGCATCAATGTTAGCCATAACTTCAATCAGAGCCGCTTCACTGTGGTATTGAAGTCCGGTCACTCATTTGAGGTGACCCTAAACCTGCCGGGTAAACACAATGTGCTAAATGCCCTGGCGGCGATTGCCGTAGCGCTGGAAGAAGGCATTGAGCCTGATGCCATCGCCAGTGCCCTGAATGCTTTTGAAGGCATCGGTCGGCGCTTCGAGTGCCTGGGTGAATTTGATACCGGTAAGGGTAAGGCGATCCTGGTGGATGATTATGGTCATCACCCTACCGAAGTGGCAGCAACCATTGCCACTGCCAGAGCCAATTGGCCCGACAGGCGCCTGGTGATGGCTTATCAGCCACATCGCTATAGCCGCACCCGGGATCTCTATGAAGATTTTGTTAAGGTGCTGTCAGGCGTGGATATGCTGCTCTTGCTGGAGGTGTACCCGGCCGGTGAGGAACCCATTGAAGGGGTGGACAGCAAGGCGTTGTGCCGCTCCATTCGACAGCGCGGGCAGATTGAGCCCATCTATGTGGCCGGACCCGATGAGTTACCCGGTGTATTGGCCGAAGTGATCGACGATCAGGATCTGGTGATGACCCAGGGTGCCGGTAATATCGGCAAGCTGGCCCGTCAGCTTCAGTCGATGCAATTGGACATTGAAACGATGAAAGGCTCTGGAGGTCAGCACTGATGACACCTGAGCAGTATGGCAAGGTAGCAGTGATGCTGGGTGGTGACTCGGCAGAGCGGGCGGTGTCGTTAAAGTCAGGTCAGGCGGTGCTCGAAGCCCTGCAACAGGCAGGGGTAGATGCCTTCGCCTTTGACCCCAGTGAACAGCCGCTGCTCGAGTTAACGGAAGCCGCTACGGATCGGGTGTTGATCATGTTGCACGGCCGTGGCGGGGAAGACGGCGTGATGCAGGGGGCTCTGGAGCAAATGGGGCTGCCTTATACCGGCTCTGGTGTGTTGGGCTCGGCCCTGGCGATGGACAAGGTCCGCACCAAACAAATCTGGCAGGCTTTAGACTTGCCGACACCGGCCCATAAGGTGGTACATAAAAGTCGCTTTGAGCGGGCCCAGTGCGCCGATATAATGCGCACCCTCGGCGGTGTGGTGATGGTAAAGCCTGCCCGCGAAGGCTCAAGTTTGGGTATGGCCAAGGTCACAGAGACGCAGGAACTGGCGGACGCCATCGAACAGGCGTTTACGCTGGATGAGCGGGTGTTACTGGAACAATTTATTCAGGGGCGGGAGTTCACTGTGGCCTTGCTTTCCGGGCAGGTATTACCATCTGTGAGCATGACTACCCCCAGAGTGTTTTATGACTATCAGGCCAAATACGAGGTGGGTTCTACCGAGTATTTTTGTCCCAGTGGTCTGTCAGAGCCTCAGGAGCAGGCTCTGGCAAACTTAGCCCGTCAGGCGTTTGAAGCGGTGGATGCCAGCGGCTGGGGCCGGGTGGATTTTATGCAGGACGAGCAGGGACACTTTTACCTGTTGGAAGTGAATACGGTGCCGGGCATGACGGCAAAGAGCCTGGTGCCTATGGCTGCCAAGCAGGCGGGCCTGAATTTTGAACAATTGGTGATGGGCATTCTGGCCACCGCGACGAGGCGCTGACCTTGACCGCTCACGGTAGCCAGACAGGCTCCCAGTTTTGGTCTGGGCTGGTGTTTTTCTTGCTGGTGCTATTGGGCCTGGGTTATGGCTTTTGGCAGTTACAACAATGGCTGGAAGACGAGCAGAGGTTGCCGGTTGAGACCATCAAGCTGAGCGGCCAGGTGCAGCAGGTAACTCAGGCTCAGGTGGACAAGGTCGTACGCCAGGGACAGCCGGGGAGCTTTTTCGAACTGGATGTGCAGCAGGCTCTGGCGGATATTGAAGCCTTACCCTGGGTGTATCGGGCTTCGGTGCGTAAGGAATGGCCAAATCACCTGCGAGTTCATGTGGTTGAACAACAGGCAGTAGCGGTTTGGAACGGCGAATTGCTGCTAAACCGTTATGGGGATTCATTCAGTGCCCTATTGCCGCCAGAGGCGAAAGACTGGCCTCGTTTATACGGGCCTGAGGGCAGCGAACAAACGGCCTTGCAAGGGTATCGGGCAATGAGTTCGTTATTGCAGGGCCTGCAGTTGGGTATCAAAGAACTGGTACTGACGGAACGTTTTGCCTGGAGTCTGACGCTGGACTCGGGGCTGAAAATAAAATTGGGAAGAAGCGAGTTTATTGACCGCTTACAACGACTGGTAGACCTGTACCCTTTACTAGAAAAAGATAAGCGACAGGCCGACTATGTGGATATCCGGTACGATACCGGGCTGGCTGTGGGCTGGAAGGATAAGGCCAGTGATCAACAACAAGAGCAGTGACAACCATGAAAGAATTAACTGTGGAGCAACAAGGTGTCTAAAGTAACGGACAGAAATTTAATTGTTGGTCTGGACATTGGTACCACCAATGTTAAAGCCGTGGTCGGGGAAATCCTCGACGATGGCGGAGTCAGCATTGTGGGTGTTGGCACCCATGCAGCCCGGGGTATGGATAAAGGAGGGGTCAATGATCTGAACCTGGTGGTGCAGTCGGTACAAAGTGCCATCAACGAGATGGAACTCATGGCCGACTGCCGAGTGTCGTCGGTCTTTATGTCCATTTCTGGTCGCCATGTGAAGTGTCAGAATGAGCAAGGCATGGTACCAATCAATAATAAAGATGTGACTCAGGAAGATGTGGATAATGTGATCCACGCGGCCCGTTCGGTGCCCATCGCCTCGGAGCGTCGCCTGCTGCATGTGTTACCGCAGGAGTTCACCATCGACGTTCAGGAAGGCATTAAGAACCCGGTGGGGATGGCCGGTGTACGGATGGAAGCCGAAGCGCACATCATCACCTGCGCCGATGATATGGCCAAGAACCTGGTAAAGTGTGTTGAGCGCTGTGGCCTGCAGGAAGACCAACTGATTTTCTCGGCGCTGGCGTCAAGCTATGCGGTGCTGACCGATGATGAAAAAGAACTCGGCGCCTGCGTGGTTGATGTGGGTGGGGGGACTATTGATATTGTAATCTACACCGATGGTGCCATTCGGCATACGGCGGTAATCCCTGTGGCTGGTAACCAAATAACCAGTGACATCGCCAAGATCTTCCGTACACCCATCAGTCACGCTGAAGAAATTAAGGTCAATTACGCCTGCGCCTTAAAAGACATGGTGAGTATGGAGGAAAATATCGAGGTGCCCAGCGTGGGTGGCCGACCATCGCGCACCATGTCTCGTCATACGCTGGCGGAGGTAATCGAACCTCGTTATCAGGAGTTATTTGAACTGGTGCACGAACAGATTCGCGCCAGTGGGTTAGAAGAACAGATTGCCGCCGGTATCGTTATCACCGGTGGTTCCGCCAAGATGGAAGGGGCCGTGGAATTTGCCGAGGAGCTATTCCATGTTCCGGTCAGAGTGGGGAAACCCCAGGGCGTGAAAGGGTTGTCCGAGTATGTGGACGACCCCGGCTTCGCCACCGTTGTGGGGTTGTTGCAGTACGGTAAAGAACATATTCAGTCACGCCAGTCTGCCAAACAACAGTCGGGGGATGGACTTTGGCACAGGATACAGAGCTGGTTTAAAGGCGAGTTTTAAACAGATTCATACTTCAAACGGACTGCTGGAAGTTTGAAAAACAAAACCGGAGAGAAAGATGATGAACGAACTAATGGATAATCACAGCGAAGAAGCTGTAATAAAAGTCGTTGGTGTGGGCGGCGGCGGCGGTAACGCCGTCGATCACATGATTGAACACAATATCGAAGGGGTGGAGTTTATTTCCATCAATACCGACGCGCAGGTGTTACGAAGCTCAAAAGCACATGTGACTCTGCAAATCGGTGCTAATGTCACAAAAGGGCTGGGTGCCGGGGCGAATCCGGAAATTGGCCGCCAGGCTGCAGAAGAGGATCATGAAACCATCCGTCAGAGCCTGGAAGGTACCGATATGGTATTTATCACCGCCGGCATGGGTGGTGGTACTGGCACGGGAGCTGCACCTGAGGTGGCGCGCATTGCCCGCCAAATGGGAATTCTGACGGTGGCTGTGGTCACCAAGCCTTTCCCGTTCGAGGGTAAAAAGCGTAGTGCTCATGCCGAAGAAGGAATGGAGGAGCTATCCAAGAGTGTTGACTCTTTGATCACCATCCCCAACGAAAAGTTGCTTAAGGTGATGGGCAAGGGTACGCCTCTGTTGAAGGCCTTTAGTGCCGCAAACGATGTGCTGCGCGGTGCCGTGCAGGGCATCGCCGAGTTGATTACCCGTCCCGGCCTTATCAACGTGGACTTTGCCGATGTGCGCACTGTGATGTCGGAAATGGGGATGGCTATGATGGGCAGTGGATCTGCCTCGGGTGAGGACCGCGCCGAGGAAGCTGCCGAAGCTGCTATTGCCTGTCCGCTGCTGGAAGACATCGACCTGTCTGGTGCTCGTGGTATCCTGGTGAATATCACCGCCGGACCTGATTTCGCCATCGATGAGTTTGAGACTGTGGGTAATGCGGTTAAGGCCTTTGCTTCGGAAAATGCTACGGTCGTCGTGGGAACTGTTATCGATATGGAAATGTCCGATGAGATTAGGGTGACGGTGGTGGCGACCGGTATTGGTGCCGAGCGTAAGCCAGAGATCTCTTTGGTCAGTAACCGTCAAAATCAGTCGCAGACACAGCGTCAGTCGGTTCAGGAAACCACAGACTTCAGCTTGCAACAGCCAAGTTCGGAAAATGTGGCGACCATTAGCAATGAATCGGCTAAAAAGCCCGCAGAGGATAAGTCAGACAGCAATGATCTGGAATATCTGGATATTCCGGCATTCTTGCGTAAACAGGCGGACTAAGGGCACTCAGGACGGGTTGGAAAGGCTTGTTTTTCGTTAAGATTTTTTGACAAAAGCAGGTCAAACCACTAGAATGCGCGCCCGCTTCGTGTTTGGTTGAAAATTGAGCAAAGACAGCATGATTAAGCAACGTACCATTAAAGAGTCTGTTCAGGTGACAGGTATTGGCCTGCATAAGGGTGATAAGGTCACTATGACTCTCCGGCCAGCGCCGGCGAACACCGGAATTGTGTTTCGCCGCGCCGATCTTGAGCCCCATGTGGACATTCCATCCCGGGCAGACGCTGTGGGCGATACCATGCTGTGTACTTGTTTGACCAATGAACAGGGTGTTTCTATCTCTACGGTAGAACACCTGGCCTCAGCTCTTGCGGGCATGGGCATCGATAATATTATTATCGAGGTGGATTCCAACGAACTGCCGATCATGGATGGCAGTGCCAGTCCCTTTATTTTCCTGTTGCAATCGGCGGGAGTGGAAGAGCTGAACGCCGCCAAGCAATTTATTAAGATTACCAAGCCAGTACGTGTCGAAGACGGCGATAAATGGGCAGAATTACACCCTTATGATGGCTTCCGGGTTGATTTCCGGATCGACTTTGAACACCCAGCCATTGCGACAACGCGCCAGCACATGGTGATGGACTTCGATACCAGTTCCTACATCGAAGAAGTCAGCCGTGCCCGGACCTTTGGCTTCATGAAAGACCTCGAGTATATGCACGCCCACGATTTGGCTCTGGGTGGTAGCATGGATAATGCCGTCGCGCTGGATGAGTACCGGGTGCTTAATCAGGAAGGCCTTCGTTACGATGACGAGTTTCTTAAACATAAGATTCTGGACGCGATCGGCGATCTTTACCTCGGCGGTCATGCTCTGATTGGTGAGCTCAAGGCCTATAAGACGGGTCATGGACTGAACAATAAGTTGCTGAATCAGCTCTTAGCACAGACGGATTGTTGGGAGTTTGTGACTTATGACTCACAAGAGAGTTTGCCGGTCAGTTTTGGAGCGCCAGTACTGGCCCGCTAAGTAAAAAGTTATCGTTACAATGCCGCTGACTAGCGGCATTGATGTTTTAGGGCTTCGGATCGTGCTTTTTTTTATCCGGTAGTCAGTTTAGAATCTCTTTTGATGTTGTTGTTAAATACAGGAATTGCATGAGTCTTACTCTGCTGATTAAAAGCCGAAAGTGGCGTCTGCGCTATACCCTGAGTAAGGGACAGATGATCGCTGCTCTGGCGGTGACTCTAGGCCTGACTTTTATTGCCGGACGAGCAGTACAAAGCCCGGACGAGCACCTGTCACGGGTTGCTTACACCCAAACCGGCCTGGAACGTCAAAAGCAACAGGTGACGGACCTGAAGCAAAAAACTGAACAACAACTCAACGGCATGTTACTTAAATTAGGTGAGATGCAAAGTCAGCTTCATCGCCTTAATGCATTGGGTGAGCGTCTGGTTGCTCAGGCTGACATCAGTGCCAAGGAATTTAATTTTTCCGAGTTACCTGCTGTAGGCGGCCCCAATACAGAGTTGGCCGCAATGCCAAGCCTGGATAGTTCTGAGGATGTGCTGCAGCGCATGGATCGGTTAATGCAGTCATTGGATATTAAGACTCGCCAGCTCAAGGCCCTTGAATCTGTGTTAATGAAGCACCATATCGATGCTCAGGTCTACTTGGCGGGACGACCTATCGGCAGTGGTTGGCTGTCCTCCTACTACGGGGTGCGAAAAGACCCCTTTACCGGGATGCCGGCCATGCATAAGGGACTGGACTTTGCCGGTGAAGAAGGCATTGATGTCGTGGCTACTGGGGCAGGCGTAGTGACCTGGGCTGGTGAGCGTTATGGTTATGGTAATCTGGTCGAGATTGAACATGGTGACGGACTGGTGACTCGCTATGGCCATAACAAGGATATCAAGGTCAAGGTCGGTGATGTGGTGACTCAGGGTGAGGCCATCGCCGAAATGGGGAATACGGGCCGTTCTACCGGTGCCCACGTGCATTACGAAGTATTAAAAAACGGTGAGCAGATCGACCCCTTGCCGTTTGTTTACCGCGAGCCTCAGGTTCAATAACGTCTCCTCTGCATAAATTAAGAGTCTGCGAGAGGAATAGCAGGCGGCGGTGTTTTGGGCAATCGGCTTTGAGCCGATTGTTTTTATTTGTGCGTTTTATTCTGACGAAAGACGCGTTGAACTCATACGAAGATTGGAAGCGGTAAATCGATGTTCTCGAGTATTATAAGAAAAGTATTTGGCAGCCGTAACGACCGGATTTTAAAGCAGTTAAGCAAGCAGGTTGCGGAGATCAATCGCTTAGAGACGGATTATGAAAAGCTAAGCGATGAGGAACTCAAAGCCAAAACGAGCGAGTTTAAGCAGCGCTTAACCGACGGCGCCACAACTCAGGATATTCTTCCCGAAGCATACGCCGTGGTACGCGAAGCCAGTAAGCGGGTGTTCGAGATGCGCCACTTCGACGTGCAGATGATCGGCGGTATGGTGTTGCACCAGGGCAAGATAGCCGAGATGCGCACCGGTGAGGGTAAGACCCTGACCTCTACGCTGCCCGCTTATCTGAATGGCCTGACTGGCAAGGGCGTACACATCATCACAGTGAATGACTATCTGGCCCAACGGGATGCTGATGGTAACCGCCCCTTGTTTGAATTCCTGGGGATGACGGTGGGTGCCAATGTGCCTGGCCTGAGTCAGGAGGAGAAGAAAGCGGCCTACAATGCCGATGTGACTTATGGCACCAACAACGAATTTGGTTTCGATTATTTACGAGACAACATGGCGTTCCGGCCCGATGACCGGGTTCAGCGGCCCTTGCATTATGCTCTGGTGGATGAGGTGGACTCGGTACTTATTGATGAAGCGCGAACACCGCTTATCATCTCCGGCCAGGCTGAGGACAGCTCCGAGCTTTATGTGGCCATCAATAAGGTAATTCCTCAGCTAGAAAAACAAGACAAAGAAGATGAAGAGGGTGAGGAAAGTACCGGCGACTACACCATCGATGAAAAAGCCAAGCAAATTCATCTTACCGAACGAGGCCAGCTGAGAGTCGAGGAAATTCTGCAGCAGAGCGGCTTATTGGGAGAAGGCGAATCCCTGTTCGCTGCGGCTAACATCTCTCTGATGCATCATGTAAACGCGGCTCTGCGAGCCCATAAGCTGTTCCACAAAGATGTAGATTATATCGTTAAGGATGGCGAGATCGTCATCGTCGACGAACATACTGGTCGTACAATGGAAGGTCGTCGTTGGTCTGAAGGGCTGCATCAGGCGGTGGAAGCCAAAGAAGGCGTGCAGATACAGAACGAAAACCAAACCCTGGCTTCTATTACCTTCCAGAATTACTTCCGTCTATACGACAAGCTGGCCGGAATGACGGGGACCGCCGATACTGAAGCCTTTGAATTTCAGCATATCTATGGTCTGGAAACTGTCGTCATTCCCACTAACAAGCCTATGATCCGCGATGACCGGGCGGACCTCATCTATCTGACGGCGGAAGAAAAGTACGAAGCCATTATTGAGGATATTAAAGAGTGTGTGGAGAAAGGACGGCCCGTTTTGGTCGGTACCATTTCCATCGAGACCTCAGAGCTCTTGTCCAGTGTACTGAAAAAAGCCAAGATTTCTCATCAGGTCCTGAATGCTAAGTTCCATGCTAAGGAAGCGGATATTATCGCTCAGGCTGGGCAGCCATCGGCGGTAACCATCGCAACTAACATGGCCGGCCGGGGCACGGATATCGTTCTGGGTGGTAACTGGCAGGCAGAGATCGAGGCTATCAAGGACCCCAAAGACAGCACCATCGAGCGTATTAAGCAAGAGTGGCGCGAGCGTCATGCTAAAGTCATCGAAGCCGGTGGTTTGCATATTATCGGTACCGAGCGTCACGAATCCCGCCGTATTGATAACCAGCTGCGTGGACGTGCAGGCCGTCAGGGGGATCCGGGGTCATCGCGTTTTTACCTGTCGCTGGAAGATTCGCTGATGCGTATCTTTGCTTCTGACCGTATGGCTAACATGATGAAGCGCCTTGGAATGGAACGTGGTGAGGCAATAGAGCATCCGTGGGTGACTAAGGCCATCGAAAATGCACAGCGCAAGGTAGAAGGCCGCAACTTCGATATTCGTAAGCAGTTGCTGGAGTTTGATGACGTTGCCAATGATCAGCGTAAGGTGATTTACGAACAACGTAATGAGCTGTTGGATGAAGGTGATATCAGTTCGACCATCGAAGCCATTCGTTCCGATGTCGTGGACTCGGTGGTCAGCCAATATATTCCGCCTCAGTCGCTGGAAGAGATGTGGGATGTGCCAGGCCTGGAAGAGCGTCTGAAGTCTGACTTTATGTTGGAGCTGCCCATACAGCAGTGGCTTAAGGACGAGGATAAGCTATACGAAGAAAAACTGCGTGAGCGTATTCAGGAGGCTGTCACTCAGGCTTATAAGGAAAAAGAAGAAATGGTGGGCGCCCCCGTACTGCGCCAGTTTGAGAAAGCCATCATGCTGCAGAGCCTGGACACGCACTGGAAAGAGCACTTGGCGGCCATGGATCATCTCCGTCAGGGTATTCATCTGCGCGGCTATGCTCAGAAGAACCCCAAGCAGGAATATAAGCGCGAGTCTTTCGAGCTGTTTTCCGACATGCTGGAAAACCTGAAAGTGGATGTAATTAGCGTGCTCAGTAAGGTACGTGTACAAGCCGAATCAGACGTTGAAGCGGTGGAAGAGAAGCGCCGGCAAGCCGATGAACGTGCCAAACAAACTCAGACACAGTCAGGGTCAGAAGCCGCTCAGCCTGCAACGGAAATCCGTGAAGGTCGTAAAGTAGGTCGCAATGAGCCTTGTCCTTGTGGTTCGGGTAAAAAGTATAAGCAGTGCCACGGTAAACTCAGCTAATGCTGGTGGAAGTGGCTGTGGGCGTTATCCAGCGGGGTGACGCCGTATTTATTACCCGCCGTTCGGCTCAGCAACACCAAGGTGATAAGTGGGAGTTCCCCGGTGGCAAGGTTGAGGCCGGGGAAACGGCGGACAGCGCCTTGGTAAGAGAGTTAGCCGAGGAAGTGGGCATTACCGCACATCGTCCTGAACCTTTGATGGTGATTGAACATGATTACGGAGACAAAGCCGTGCGGCTGCGTATCTTTCATGTCACCGAGTTTGAAGGCCAGCCCTATGGCCGGGAGGACCAGCCCGGAACCTGGGCGTCAATTGCCTCTCTGGAAGATTATGCCTTCCCCGAAGCGAATAGCCCGATTCTGGAGCGGTTAAAAAGTTTGAGCTTGGCTAATTCTTAAAGAAGTCCTGCTCGTGTTGGCTTAACACCTCTTCGATCTGCTCGATGTCAATCTCGCTCATATCCTGATCCTGACCGGGCTCCACCGGGATGGTCTTTTCCTCGTTGGCCCACTCGCCAAGATCAATCAGTTGACAGCGTTTGCTGCAAAAAGGGCGGTTCGGGCTCTGCGGGCCCCACTCGACTTGTTTTTGGCAGGTTGGACAGGTGACTTTCATATGGTTAACAACTGGCGAATTGGAAACGGACCGTATTATCTACTGAGACCTTACCGTCTGCATCAGGTTCAAAGCGGATAAAGCGAATAATGTAGCGGTACTTATTGCCGCTAAGGGTGGGATAGTAGCCTTGATCGGTGGCACAGTACAGTCGTATTAACTCCACCTTATCTTCAGCCGTGCCCTGATAGAAACCTTTCTCCGCTTCCAGAGATGTAAATTTGCCCCGCTCCCGTAAGAAGGTCAGAGTCATGTCCATCGCCGTTTGCATAAGGCCGAACTCCGCAATCCAACTGGCGGCCTCTTGCTGCTTCTGTTCCTGAGGTTGGCGCAGCCAATAAAGCAGATTCGGCAGGTCGAAACTGCAGGTCGCGCCAGGAATGGAGAAACGTTGGCGGATTGACATTAAAAATTTATCTTCTTTCAGGTTGCTGCCAACTTTACGTGCGTTGGCAAGCTCGCTACGCAGGGCTAAAACCCGTTTTAGGGCAGATTGAAGAGCATCATTGTCGATATTGGGATGCTTGGACCAGTGCACCAGATTTTTCTCGTGGCGGTCCATATCCTTGAGCATGTCGGTGCGCAGATCAACGCGCTCTACCAAATCGAGTAATGTGAACAAGACCTCCAGAAAACCAATGTATTGCCAGTCTTCCTCCGCCCTTTCTACAGCATTTAACTGCTTGAAAAGCTGCTCCAGACGCAAGTAAGTCCTTACTTTTTCATTGAGCGGAAACTCAAACACCGCTTGGTTCATCTGCCTGTGTTCTCCGGTAGGCCTGTGTGTGGCTAAAAATGACTAATTAGGAAAACAAACTAACAAGCAAGCTATAACAAGTCTAGCGTTGGATTCTGTGGGTTATAGACTCAGAGCCAGATAGCGTTCATGTAAAGTTCTGACCTGCTCGCGCAGGGTGGCCACATTATCGGTGTTGGATAGCACATCATCGGCTATTGCCAGTCTCTGTTCTCTGCTGGCTTGTGAAGCCTGTATCTGCCGGGCATGCTGCGCATCGACCTTGTCTCTTTGTTGCACGCGCTCAATCTGAACCGACTCGGGCACGTCCACAACCAGAATGCGATCCACCAGAGCCTGTAACTGATTTTCAACCAACAGTGGAATGGCAAGAATGCAGTAGGGGGAATTTGCTTCGTCGGATTGCTTTATCATCTGTTGACGAATCAGGGGATGAAGCAACTGATTCAGCCAGGCCTTCTGCTCTGGCTGACTAAAGATAATTTCTCTTAATTTGGCGCGATCCAGGTGACCATTGGTGCTTAAGACCTTATCGCCGAATCGCTGCTCGATTTTCCCCAGCGCACCGCTGCCCGGCTCTACCACCTGACGAGCAATAATGTCGGCATCAATAATGCTAACGCCAAGTTCTGCAAACAGGTTGGATACGGTGGTCTTACCGCTGGCTATGCCACCGGTCAGCCCGACTTTAAAACGACTCATGCTAAAACCCACTGCCAGTATTGTTCTGTCAGCCAGTCACCATAGAGGAAAGCCAGCCAGCCTGCAGCCGCTAAGTAGGGCCCGAAGGGAATAGGCTTGGCGTGGTCTTGTCCCTTAAAGGCGATCTGCGACAGACCGACGATGGCCCCAACCAGGGACGACAATAGAATCACCACTGGCAGGCCTTGCCAGCCTAGCCAGGCGCCTAAGGCAGCCAGCAGCTTAAAGTCACCATAGCCCATACCCTCTTTGCCAGTCAGCAGCTTAAATCCCCAATAGATGCTCCACAGGCTTAAATAGCCAGCAGCAGCTCCTAAGATGGCATCTTCAGGAGAAACCGGAGACCAGTACAGACTGCCAATAAGCCCAAGCCAGAGTAAGGGCAGGGTGAGTTGATCCGGTAGCAGCATTTTGTCCAGATCGATAAAGGTCATAGCGATGAGCAGCC
This sequence comes from Saliniradius amylolyticus, assembly GCF_003143555.1. NCBI lineage: Bacteria > Pseudomonadati > Pseudomonadota > Gammaproteobacteria > Alteromonadales > Alteromonadaceae > Saliniradius > Saliniradius amylolyticus. The sequence continues at coordinate 2,605,480 of NZ_CP029347.1, read as the reverse complement.
ACGTGAACATCAATGCCGGAATGAGCATGGGCCCATAGCCTAAATGCCAGGTAACCCAGACCGACAACAGCGTGGTGAGAGCTTCCACCATAGGGTAGCGGGCAGGAATGGTCGTCTGGCAATAAGCGCAGCGGCCTTTCAGAAAGAGCCAGCTCAATACGGGAACATTGTGAATTGCCTTAATGGGGGTGTGACAATGGGGACAGGTGGAGTCCGGTTTAACCAGGTTAAAGGGTTTGGTTGAGTTGTCAGTTTCAGCTGCCTGGTCATGGAAATAGCTTTGATATTCGCTTTGCCATTCTCGCTCCATCATCACAGGCAAGCGGTAGATGACGACATTGAGAAAACTGCCTACCATTAAGCTGATAAAGGCGATGAGGCTAAGCAGAAACGCCGGAGAAACTTCCAGTAGAGTTAAAATCTCGGTCATGGGTTGGTAAAGTCAAAAACTAATAGAGCAGACTCTGCCAGAAAAGCGCCGATTAAACCACACTGCCCATCTGGAATATGGGTAAGTACATAGCGATGATCAGACCACCGATCACTACACCCAATACGGCCATTATCATTGGCTCCAGCAAGGCTGTCAGGCCATCGACGAGATCGTCCACTTCCCGTTCGTAGATGGTGGCCACCTTGTCCAGCATATCGTCCACCGATCCGGACTCTTCGCCGATAGCGACCATTTGCACTACCATATCCGGAAACACGCCGGTATCGCGCATGGCAGTATTCATCTGCATGCCACCGGAGACTTCCTTGCGAATGGTTAAGATGGCATCCCGGAACACTGCGTTACCAGCTGCGCCAGCGGCCGATTCCAGAGCGCCGATTAAGGGGACACCGGCGGCAAAGGTCGTGGACAGGGTGCGGGTAAAGCGTGCGATGGAGGCTTTTTTTAGAATTTCACCAATAACAGGAATCTTCAGGATCTGTTTATCCACCTTGTCCCTAAGCTTCTTAGACTTTTTATGAGCCCGTTTAAATAATGCCGCTGCAGCGACCAGAGCACCGGCCATATACAAACCATAATTCTGAATTGCCTGGGAGATACCCAAAACAAAAAGAGTGAATGCGGGCAACTCGGCTCCGAAACTGGCAAAGATTTCCTGAAACTGAGGGACGACAAAAATAAGCAGAATCAAGGTAACAATGGTCGCCACAACGATCACCGCAATGGGATAGAACATGGCTTTTTTAATCTTGGACTTTAAAGCCTCGGCCTTTTCTTTGTAGGTGGCAATACGATCATAAATAGTTTCCAGTGAGCCTGATTGCTCACCGGTTTCTACCAGGTCGCAATAAAGTTCATCGAAATGATCGGGATGTTTACGCAAGGATTCGGATAAGGGGGTGCCAGCCTTCACATCATTACCAATTTCGATCAGCATCTTGCGCATAGCGGCATTGTTAGCCCCGTCGGCGATCATATCGATGGTCTGGATCAGAGTCACGCCAGCGCTTAGCATGGTGGCGATCTGGCGCGAGACAACGCAGATATCCGCCGCCTTTATTTTGGCCGCGCCTTTGCCGAATAGTGGCTTGGAATACTTTTTGATTTTGGTGACAGAAACGCCTTTTTTACGCAGCTGAGTCCTGGCATCCATAATGTTCTTGGCGGAGAGTTCGCCATCGATATTCTGGCCCTGACGGTTTTTACCCTGCCAGGTAAAAATTTGTAAGGCTGGTTGCTTGGCCATGAAGTGAGTCCGCCTAGAGTTAGAAAAGCCCGACGGTTGCCGGGCTTTGTCAGGCTGTATGAAAACTTAGATTAGCACAGCTCTGCAGGGTTACAGGTCTCAGTCCAGGTAACCTGACCATTGTTGACTGCTGCTGTCAATGTATAGGTCTCGGTACCGTCAAGAGAGCCTACTGCAGCAGCACTAACAACTAAGTCGGTAGCGTCCCATGTAACGCTGGCAACACCCGGGGCATTGGTCGCAGAGTTGGCTGCTGGGATGCCATTGGCGCCAAGGGCAGTACAAGTAGTCATTGGTACAGCCGTTTCGTTATTGGTTTGCGCACATACTTCAATGGAACGCTTAAAGGTGGATGCTGCCGTTTTTACCTCGGTAAAGGCCGCACCACGCGTGTATTGGTTGTAGGCAGGCAGGGCGATGGCCGCCAGAATGCCGATGATGGCCACTACAATCATTAATTCGATCAGGGTGAAACCCTTTTGGTTTACTTGTTTCGTTGTCATGTCTTGTCTCCACGTATCCCGGAAGTGCAACATCAGTTGCTGAATTAGAATGTAAATCAGCAACTTGTTATTGCTGATGGATGTTGAATATCCATGTTCAGTATAGAACGGGTGCGAGCTTAGACAAGTATTTAGATCAATACATAAGTGCTTAAATGAGGGCGGTCTTTCGTCTTTTGGCTTGTGTTACCGGCTCAAAGTATACGTAAAGACAGATCAATGGCCTTTATATGCTTGGTCAGTGCGCCGGAGGAGATGTAATCCACGCCGGTCTGACTCAGCTGACCCAGTGCCTGGTCGGTAATATTACCAGATACTTCAAGCTTTGCCTGGCCTTGGTTGAGCGCGACCGCCTGCTTGATATCATCGATGCTGAAGTTATCAAGCATAATCGTATCCGCTCCGGCGCGGAGCGCTTGCTGAAGCTCATCGAGGTTTTCCACTTCAACCTCTACGATTTTGCCCGGCTGCTGAGCGCGCGCTGTTTCTACCGCATTGAGGATAGAGCCACAGGCGAAAATATGATTCTCTTTGATTAGAAAGGCGTCGAACAATCCAACCCGGTGATTGACACCGCCACCGCATTTTACGGCGTATTTTTGTGCGGCTCTCAGACCCGGCATTGTTTTGCGTGTATCCAGTATCTGCGTGTGACTGCCGTCTAGCAATGAGACGTAGTGCGCTACCGTGGTGGCCGTGCCCATCAGGCTTTGTAAGAAGTTCAGAGCGGTGCGTTCGCCGGTCAGGATGTCCCGCGCCGGACCTTTTAGGGTGACCAGAGTGGTATCGGCCGACAGCCTATCGCCGTCGGTCACTTGCCAGTCGAGACTGACTTTTGAACCCAGTTGCTTAAAGACCTCACCGGCCCAGGCTTTACCTGCCATGACGCAGGCTTCCCGACAAATAATTCGCGCAGTGGCAAGCTTGTCTCTCGGGATTAGGGAGGCGGTAATATCCCCATTCGGGCCCTGATAGTTGAGGTCTTCGTCAAGTGCCGCGCTTACATTGCGGCGGATTTCCTGTTCTAAATCCAACATAGTCATTATTCAGTAAGTCAAATAAAGCCATTCGCCGCTTTGGCGAAAATCTACTTGTTTTAAGGCGCTCATACCCAGCAGGATGGCTTCGCCGCCCATGCCCGGATTGAGGTTTGCCCGCACATCATACAGGCTAATATCGCCCAGCTGTAATCGATCAATGCGGGTTTGGGCGACGGTGATGCTACCGTTGGCGGTCATAACTCGGCTGCGCGCCCCTGGTTGAAGATTCAGGCGTTCGCCAAGGTGAGCCGGAATGGAGACGTGAGTCGCACCAGTGTCTAGTAAGAAAGTGACCGGAGAGCCATTGATCAGGCCAGATGCAACGTAATGCCCCTGACGATTTTGCTTGAGGCGTACTTCCTGTCGACCATTCTGAGTCTGGCTCAGTGGCTGCTGATTCGGGTTGAACTGTTCGGTCAATTCTTCATTAAACCAGAGGGTCAACAGCCCCAGTAAAGCAATCCAGGCCAACACGGCCATCCAGCGACCCATGGAACGGGTGTCTGATTGTGTCATAAACAGGCCCCAGGCTCTGCCGCGGGTTTTCTCAATGGCCGAATCATACCCTGATTCGATAGCGGATGCAGCCATCGCGTCACGGTCATAAACAATGCCCGGAGTCTATAGGGACAAGTAGTCTGAATGCTATATACTTACCCCAGTTTTATGCGGCAAGGATTGTTATGACACTGATTAGCTTACTTCTGGTGTTGGCTCTGGAGCGCACAGGCTTTAATGGCCATAGCTGGCATGTGGAGACCTATACCGGGCGCTATTATCACTTCTTATTAAGACAAGGCATTGTCAAAGACCAAAGTACACCCTGGGTCATTCTGGGTGTCGCCTTGTTGCCAGCATTGTTGTTATTAGCGGTGCTTCAAATGTTGGATATGGCGCTTATCGAGCTGGCGGTGTCCGTGTTATTGCTGCTGGTGGCCATCGGCTGTCCGCTTTACCGAGCCAGTTATAAAGGTTACTTGCAGGCCTCTGCCAGGGGCGATGTGGAAGGCAGTAATATTTATGCTGAGCAGATGGGGTACGTACCGAGAGACGATTACAGCTTTGGTCAACATCTGATGTGGATTAATTACCGTCACTATGCCGCTGTGATGATTTGGTTTGCGGTCTTCGGTGCTGCGGGTGCCTTGCTGTATGTGCTGACCCGTTCATTAGTGCTGATGCTGGAGGAGGATCAGCATCCAGCGTCCATCCAGGCACAGCAGGTATTGGAGTGGTTGGACTGGGTGCCGGTACGTGTGGCGGCCTTCGGTCTGTTGATTGTGGGTCACTTTTCCAAAGCCTTGCCGGTGTGGGTGACTAGTGCAGGAAATGCGGGTAGACCGGCTCGCTCTTTGTTGACAGAGGTGGCTCAGGCTGCCGAGGTCATTGAGCCCGAAGAACTTAGTTGTAATACCGAACCTTGCGCCATGGTGGCCTTGGCGAAACGCAATACACTGTTCCTGCTGGTAATGCTGTCACTGCTGTCATTGGCAGGCCTGTTGCCTTAATTGGTTTGACCAGTGGTCGGCGCCTTTGTCTATTATGCTTTGCGCTGATTCCGAATAGAGATTCACTGAAACTGACTGGTAATTCTGGTGAGTTTGCATTACCTTACGCGGGTTTAGATATTCGGTTAAAGGTAAAATGGTCTTACCAATTTAAGTGGATGGCGGATTAAGCGGACAGCCAATGCAACGAGTTAAAGCCAAAAAAATCTCAGAGGTGATCCTGGAACAGTTGGAGTCTATGATTCTCAACGGGGATTTCGTGGCGGGGCAAAAACTGCCTTCTGAACGAGAGTTGGCTGAGCGCTTTGACGTATCAAGGCCATCGCTGAGAGAAGCTATTCAAAAGCTGGATGCAAAGGGACTGGTCGATCGTCGGCAGGGCGGTGGCACCTATGTAAAAGACAAGTTGGCGATAATGGAAAATGCGCCTCTGTTAGATTTAATAACGGCGCATCCTGAATCTCAGTTCGACTTATTGGAGTTTCGTCATGCCCTGGAGGGAATGGCAGCCTATTATGCGGCGCTTCGTGGTAATAAAGCATTGACGGCATCGATCCAGCACGCCTTCGAGCGGGTACAAACGGTGCAGCAGCAAAAGGATGTTGAGGCCGAAGCTGAGGCGTTGGCCACGTTTTACTTACAGATGATTCAGGCTTCACAGAACCGGGTGTTGCTGCATATTTTTCGTGGCCTGCAGCCGGTGTTACAAGACAATATCAAGCGCAACCTGGAAATGCTCAAAGGATCACCAAAAGTTGGGCGACAGATTAACGCCCAGCGCGGCAAGATTCTGGAAGCTATTGTGGCCGGCGACCCTGAGCAGGCGCGCCGAGCCAGCAATGAGCATCTGGCGTACATTGAAGAAACCTTATTAGAAATTAACCGGCAGGACTCCCGGATGCAGCGCACGCTGCGACGGATTGAAACGCCGGAATAACACTGAACGGGCGGAGGTAGACCTCCGGACCCAATTGCAATTTCAACAAAAGGAAAGCGATATGGCAGAGAATAAGCAGCCAGACGTGGATCCACAGGAAACACAAGAATGGCTTGAAGCACTGGAAGGAGTGCTTGAGCACGAGGGCACCGAGCGCGCCCATTTCCTGATGGAGCAACTGATTGAAACGGCTCGCCGTAATGGCGCCCATTTGCCTTATGACGCCACGACTGCCTACGTCAATACCATTCCAGCCGGGCAAGAGCCCACGATGCCGGGTGACCAGAGTAAAGAGGCCCGGATCCGCAGCGCCATTCGCTGGAATGCCCTGATGATGGTGTTGCGTGCCTCCAAGAAGAATCTGGAGCTGGGGGGGCACATCTCCAGCTTTGCCTCATCGGCCATGTTGTACGATGTAGGCTTTAACCACTTTTTCCGCGCGCCCAATGACGAGGACGGCGGCGACTTCCTGTTTATTCAGGGTCACGTATCGCCGGGCATCTACTCCCGCGCTTATATTGAAGGTCGTCTGAGCGAAGACCAATTGGATATGTTCCGTCAGGAAGTGGATGGCAATGGGTTGTCGTCTTATCCGCACCCTAAACTGATGCCGGATTTCTGGCAGTTCCCGACCGTATCAATGGGTCTGGGACCGATTCAGGCCATCTACCTGGCGCGTTTCCTGAAGTACCTGACCAATCGCGGCATTAAAGATTGTTCTAACCAGCGCGTGTGGTGCTTCCTGGGCGACGGTGAAATTGACGAGCCAGAGAGCTTGGGAGCTATCGGTCTTGCGTCGCGCGAAGGACTGGATAACCTGACCTTTGTGGTGAACTGTAACCTGCAGCGTTTGGATGGTCCGGTACGTGGTAACGGCAAGATCATTCAGGAGCTGGAAGGTACCTTCCGCGGTGCAGGCTGGGAAGTGATGAAGGTCATCTGGGGTCGTTACTGGGATCCCCTGTTGGCTCGTGATACGGGTGGCAAGCTGATCGAACTGATGAACGAAACCGTGGATGGTGAGTATCAGAACTACAAAGCCAAAGGCGGAAATTACACCCGCGAAAACTTCTTTGGCAAATACCCTGAACTTAAAGAAATGGTCGCCAATATGTCCGATGAGGACATCTGGCGCTTAAACCGGGGCGGACACGATCCGGTAAAAGTGTACGCTGCCTATAAGCGTGCCACCGAGACCAAGGGACGCCCTCAGGTGATCCTGGCTAAGACGGTTAAGGGGTATGGCATGGGCGCGGCCGGTGAAGGCAAGAACATTGCCCACCAGGTGAAGAAAATGGATCTGGACGCTGTGCGTCATTATCGCGATCGTTTCAATATCCCGATTGCCGACGACAAGCTTGAAGATCTGCCGTACTTCCGTTTCGATGAAGACAGCGATGAGATGAAGTACCTGCGCGAGCGTCGTGAGGCGCTTAAAGGCTACATGCCGAAACGCCTGCCGCAGAGTCATGAGAACCTGCCGGTGCCGGATATGAAGGCTTTCGAAGCGGTGACCAAGGGCTCGGGTGACCGTGAAATTTCCACCACCATGGCCTTTGTCCGGGTGCTGACCTCAATGCTCAAAGACAAGCAGGTCGGCCAGCGCGTGGTGCCTATTATCCCTGATGAGGCGCGAACTTTCGGTATGGAAGGCTTGTTCCGTCAGGTGGGCATTTACTCCAACCATGGTCAGAAGTATGTGCCTCAGGATAAGGACCAGGTGGCCTATTATCGGGAAGATAAGAAAGGTCAGGTCTTACAGGAAGGCATTAACGAACTTGGCGCTATGGCCTCCTGGCTGGCCGCGGGTACCTCGTATTCCTTAAATGACCTGCCGATGATCCCGGTATACATCTACTACTCCATGTTTGGATTCCAGCGGGTAGGTGATCTGGCCTGGGCTGCCGGTGACAGTCAGGCGCGAGGCTTTTTAGTCGGTGGTACGGCCGGTCGTACTACGCTCAACGGTGAAGGCCTGCAGCACCAGGATGGACACAGTTTGGTTCAGGCGAACCTGATCCCTAACTGCGTCAGCTACGACCCCACCTACGGCTACGAGGTGGCGGTGATCGTGCAGGACGGCATGCGTCGCATGTTCGAAGAGCAGGAAAATGTGTTCTATTACCTGACGGTTATGAACGAAAACTATGTGCAGCCGGAAATGCCTAAGGGCGTGGAAGAGGGTATCATCAAGGGTATCTACAAGCTTGACGATGTGAAGGCCAGCAAGGCCAAAGGCAGCGTGAAGCTACTGGGCTCTGGTACTATCCTGTTGCAGGTACGCGAAGCGGCGCGCATTCTGAAAGAGAAATTTAATGTCAGTTCCGAGGTCTATAGCGTGACTTCCTACAACGAGCTGGCTCGTGAAGGCCTGGATGTCGAGCGTCACAATATGCTGCACCCAGCAGAAAAAGAGCGTGTGCCTTATGTGACCCAGGTGTTGTCAGAGGGCAATGACGGCCCCACCATTTCTGCCACTGACTATGTGAAAGCCTACTCGGATCAGATCCGTGCTTATGTGCCTGGATCTTATAAGGTGCTGGGTACCGATGGCTTTGGTCGCTCCGACAGTCGTGAGAACCTGCGTCGTCACTTCGAAGTGGATGCCAATCACATTGTGGTGGCGAGCTTGCATGAGCTGGCGAAAAACGGCGATATCGATAAAAAAGTGGTGGCCGAAGCCATCAAAGAATTCGATATCAATGTGGATAAAATCAACCCGCTGTACGCCTAAGCCGGGAAGGAGGAAAACAGAATGTCCGATTTGAAAGATGTACTGGTTCCCGATGTCGGCGGGGAAGAAGTTGAAATTATCGAAGTCTGTGTTGAGAAGGGCGAGTCTGTCGAGGCTGAACAGTCCCTGATCACCGTCGAAAGCGATAAGGCCAGCATGGATATTCCGGCACCTTTTGCCGGTAAAGTGGCTGAGATCAAGGTTAGTGTGGGTGACAAGGTCAGCCAGGATGACCTGATCATGCAGTTTGAAGCGGCGGATGCTGACGCTGGTGAAGCTGACGATAACAGCCAGGAAACCGACAACAACGATCAGAAAGAAGCCGAGGATGACAAGGCTTCTGAGGATAGCCAGCAGGCAGAATCCGCATCCACTAAGAAAGCCAGCGGCGGCTCAGACACGGTAGAAGTTAAAGTGCCGGATATTGGTGATGAGTCGGAAGTGGAAATCATCGAAGTGCTGGTATCTGAAGGTGATGACATCGCCGAGGAAGACGGCCTGATCACTCTGGAAACCGATAAGGCCACCATGGATGTGCCCGCGCCACAAGGCGGTAAGGTGAAAGAGGTGAAGGTAAAAACCGGCGATAAGGTCTCGGAAGGTTCCCTGATCCTGCTGCTTGAAACCTCAGGCTCTGGTGAGCAAGCAGCTAGCGACACAGCACCTGAGCCTTCACCGGCACCTTCCTCCAGCCCGGCTCCCAGTGGTGACTCCGAGACGAAAGAAGTCACCGTGCCGGACATTGGTGATGAATCCGATGTGGAAATCATCGAGGTGCTTGTTTCCGAAGGTGACGAAGTGGCTGAGGAAGACGGCCTGCTCACACTGGAGACCGACAAGGCCACCATGGATGTGCCCGCGCCATTCGCCGGTAAGGTCACTGAGCTAAAAGTCAAAGTAGGTGATAAGGTCAGCCAGGGTGATTTGATTGCCATGGTCGAAACTCAGGCCGCAGGTGGTGAGTCTGCACCATCACCAAGCCCCGCGCCGGCGCCTGCTGAGTCTGACTCACCGGCACCGAGCTCGGGCAGTGAACAGCGCAAGCCACCCGTACCACACCACCCGTCGGCGGGGGATAAACCCGCAAGTGGAAATATCCATGCCTCACCGGCAGTACGCCGTGTGGCTCGTGAGTTTGGTGTGGATCTGTCACAGGTAAAAGGCACCGGCCGTAAAGGACGTATCCTTAAAGAAGACGTGCAGTCCTATGTGAAATATGAACTGTCACGCCCCAAAGCAACCGCAGGTTCAGTGGGACAGGGCGAGGGTGGTCTGCAGGTGATTGCACCACCGAAGGTGGATCACAGCAAGTTTGGTGAGGTGGAAGAAGTACCGCTGACCCGAATTCAGAAGATCTCAGGCCCCAACTTGCATCGTAACTGGGTGACCATTCCTCACGTGACTCAGTTTGAGGAAGCGGATATCACCGAGGTGGAAGCTTTCCGTAAGGAGCAAAACAAGCTGGCCGAGAAGAAAAAGCTGGGCATCAAGATCACCCCGCTGGTGTTTATCATGAAGGCCGCCGCCGATGCTCTTAAAGCTTATCCGGTATTTAACACTTCGCTGTCTGAGTCTGGTGAGAGCCTGATCCAGAAAAAGTACTACCATATTGGTATTGCGGTGGACACGCCCAATGGATTGGTGGTGCCCGTGGTGCGGGATGTGGACAAGAAAGGCATTCATGAGTTGTCGGAAGAACTGATGGAGCTTAGTAAAAAAGCCCGCGACGGCAAGCTGAAAGCTGCTGACATGCAGGGAAGTTGCTTTACTATCTCGAGCTTAGGTGGCATCGGCGGTACGGCCTTTACACCGATCGTCAACGCCCCGGATGTGGCCATTTTGGGTGTGTCCCGAAGCGAGATGAAGCCCAAGTGGAACGGCTCCGAGTTTGAGCCTCGCCTGATGTTGCCGCTGTCGTTGTCTTACGACCACAGGGTGATTGACGGCGCCGTGGCGGCCCGCTTTGCAGTCCACCTGAGCAACGTGATGACCGACATTCGTCAGATGTTGCTGTAATCAAATGGGGCCAACAGGCCCCATTGTCGTGATCGGATAGTGGTCAATTTTTGCGAAAGGCGTGCGGCCTAGGTAGAATCGGGCCGCAGCAAACTGATAGAACATTTTCTGTTTTTAGCCCTGAATGATTGAGGTCTTAAATGAGCGAGATTAAAACACAACTGGTGGTACTGGGTGCCGGACCAGGTGGTTACTCCGCGGCGTTTCGAGCGGCGGACCTAGGAATCGAAACCGTGATCGTCGACGCCCGCGATACCCTGGGCGGTGTCTGTCTTAACGTGGGTTGTATCCCATCCAAAGCCCTGTTGCACGTGGCTAAGGTTATCGATGATGCCAAAGATATGGCCTCCCACGGCGTTGAATTCGGTGAGCCCAAGATTGACCTGGATAAGGTCCGCAGCTGGAAAGATAAAGTCGTTGGCCAGTTGACCAAGGGCCTGGACGGTATGTCCAAGATGCGAAAGGTTAAGCACGTTCAGGGCTATGGCAAGTTCACCGGCGCTAACGAACTGGTGGCTGAAGACAATGATGGTAACAAGACCACCATCAAGTTTGACCATGCCATTATTGCTGCCGGTTCTGAGCCGGTAAAACTGCCCTTTATCCCACATGATGATGAGCGTGTCATTGACTCTACCGGCGCACTGGAAATGAAAGACATTCCAGAGAAGATGCTGGTATTGGGCGGAGGTATCATCGGTCTGGAAATGGGAACGGTATATCGCGCCCTGGGCTCCGAGGTTGAAGTCGTTGAGTTCTTAGACCAACTGGTCCCCGCTGCCGATAAAGACGTCATTAAAGTTTACCAGAAGTTCGTTAAAGACAAGTTTAACGTCATGCTGGAAACCAAGGTGACGGATGTTGAAGCCAAAGACGATGGTCTGTATGTCAGCTTCGAAGGCAAGAACGCGCCCAAAGAACCGGTACGTTATGACAAGGTACTGGTTGCAGTTGGCCGTACGCCGAACGGTAATCGTATCGATGCCGACAAGGCCGGTGTTAAGGTGACTGACAAAGGCTTTATCGAAGCCGACAAGCAATTGCGCACCAATGTTGACCACATCCACGCCATCGGTGATGTCATCGGTCAACCTATGCTGGCGCACAAAGCGGTACACGAAGGACACGTGGCGGCTGAGGTCATCGCCGGACAGAAGCATTACTTCGATCCTCGTTGCATTCCTTCTGTGGCGTATACGGATCCGGAAATTGCCTGGGTTGGTCTGACTGAAAAAGAAGCCAAAGAGCAAGGCGTCAATTACGAAGCGGCGACCTTCCCATGGGCAGCGTCTGGCCGAGCCATTGCCTCTGCCCGTACCGAGGGCATGACCAAGTTGATTTTCGATAAAGACAGCGGTCGTGTTATCGGTGGAGCCATCGTGGGCATCAACGCCGGTGAGATGCTGGGTGAAATTGGCCTGGCTATCGAAATGGGTGCGGACGCTGAAGATGTGGCACTGACTATTCACGCGCACCCCACGCTGAATGAGTCCATCGGCCTGGCTTCGGAAATCTTCGAGGGGAGCATTACCGATATGCCCAACCCTAAGGCGAAGAAGAATAAGTAAGCCTGACTTACACTATATTGAAAGCCCGCTGTCAGCGGGCTTTTTTTGTATCTGGTACCGAACCGGCGATAGGGATACACTGGAAACATACAATCACCAGTATCATTAATACAAAACATCTGTGAGTTGCGACTGAGGAGCTTATGCCAGAAATACGAACCCTAAGGGATGTGAATAACTATAAAAAGCAGTTGACGTTTGGTGATATTTCACCGTTTTACCATGCGGTGTCGACCTCCTTAGGGGCCGCCGAAGGGATGCTTAACTATGGCTTTGGCGAGTCGCTTAAGCCGTTGTTGAATCAGCGTAACTGGAATCCGGACATGTTGGGGGGGAAGGAAGATGCCCTCGGGGATATGCAGTTTACCCGCAAGCCCAGAATTTCCATCTATAAGCTCTTCACTCGTAATGGTTTTGAAATACATTGCATTCCCTGGGTGGAACAACGTGAATTCGATCAGGACATGGCCTATCACCCGCAGATGGACTTCAAAGTCTGGAATGTGGATACCATGAAGGCGGTGCTTAAGATTGCCCGTTTACATGAGTTTATCGAGCAATACTTTGAGCGTGGTGACGAGGCGGATTTGGAGTTGATTAAGCTGGCTCACAATATTACCGAGGACTTTGTCGACCAACTCGCTCCTCAGTTTGATACCCAGAAAGTGCATGGTGTATCGGTAAAAGGCTTTTTCGACTTTGTGGCCAAACGCCGTGAGACTGGCGAAGAGGTGTTCTTACCCAAGGTGTATGATATTGCCCTTTGAATAACAAAAAACCCGGCAGGAGCCGGGTTTTTTTAGACATTACTGTCGGGTTGGTTTAGGAAGCGTCGCCTTCCACCACCACAGACAGTTTGTGCAGACCCGCCTTTTTAGCTTGGTCTAATACTTCGACCACGATACCGTGTTCGGTTTCCTGACCTGCTTGTACCACCGCGTTGTCGGTGATGTTTTCAGCCAGGAAATTTTGGATGTTGGCTTCCACCCGGCGGATGTCAATCTGACGACCGTTCATGGTAATAGTGCCATCGTTGGCAATGCGAATTGAGACATTCTTGCTAGGCTTGTTGCTCTTCTGCGCATTCTCAGGACGATTCACAATCAACCCTTTCTCTTTCACGAAAGAGGTGGTTACGATAAAGAAGATCAACATGATAAACACGATGTCGAGCATCGGCGTCATATCAACATTGGCTTCTTCTGAGCTGTGACCGTGTTTTCTTTTCATTACCGCCTCCTACTGGCCGGATTTTCGATTATCAGATTTACGCTAGCGCACTAGTATAGCGTCAAATGCCCCTAAAGATTAACCCCTATTTTACAAGTTTTGTTAACACTCTGACACACTTTTCTGTTTAGTAGCTTTTGCAGGGCACTGTTAGTGCGGGGTAGACTGACTTTGAAGTTAAAACGTATTGGTATCACCCTTTACAACAGGAACCATAATAATGAAAAAACTGACACTCATCGCCACCAGTGTGGCTATTGGGCTGGGGCTAAGTGCATGCAGTCCGGCAGAAAAAGCCACACAAGAGCAGATTGTTGAGCACAAAGAAGCCTCTCAGGCAAAACAACTGCATTCGGGCATCGATCACAGCGCCATGAATACACAGGTGCGTCCTCAAAACGACCTGTATCGTTATGTTAGCGGCCACTGGTTAGAAAACACAGAAATCCCTGGGGACAAGTCGCGCTACGGCGTGTTCAATATGCTGCATGATAATACGCAAGATCAGCTGAAAATATTGATTCAGGAAGCGGCGGAGATGGACGCCGAGAAAGGCAGTAACAACCAAAAGCTGGGTGATATGTACAACAGCTACATGGATGTCGAGACTGCCAATCAGTTGGGGATCAGCCCCATCGAAGAAGACATTAATGGCATTGCAGCGGTGCAATCTCATTCCGATGTGGCGTCAAAGATGGGGGAACTCTTCGCCCTGGGGGTACAGCAGCCCTTTGGCTTTTATGTTTATCCTGATGCTAAGGACCCCAGCACCTACGGTATGTGGCTATACCAAAGTGGCCTGAGTCTGCCGGACCGGGATTACTACTTTAAAGACGAAGCAAAGTTTGAAAAATTCCGTAGTGCCTTAACGGATTATGTCGCCGACCTGCTTAGCGCAGCCGGGCATGAAAATGCATCGGAAGCAGCAGAAGCCGTAGTGGCGTTAGAAAAACGCATTGCTGAGCAGCACCTGTCTCGGGTGGAAAGCCGTGATGCCGAAAAGAACTACAATAAGCGTTCGGTGGCAGAGGTTAAAGCTTTGCTGGATGGCTTTGACTGGCAGGCTTATGCCAACACCAGTGGCTTAGTGGGTGTGGATCACATGATTGTGCGTCAACTGCCATACTTTGAAGCTATGGGAGAGCTGTTTTCCTCCACGGATGTCTCGGTGTGGAAGGACTATTTGACGTATAAGCTGGTGGACACCTACGCGCCTCGTTTGCATCAGGAACTGGTGGATCGCCACTTTGATTTCCATTCCAAGACTCTCAATGGCATTCCCGAACAGCGTCCACGCTGGAAGCGCGCGGTATCGGCCACCAGTGGTGTCCTCGGAGAAGTACTGGGACAGCAATATGTGGCCCGTCATTTTAAGCCTGAAGCCAAGGCCAAGATGGAAGAGCTCGTGGGCAACCTGATTCTGGCCTATGAGCAGAGCATCAGGGATTTGGACTGGATGACCGAAGAAACCAAAAAAGCGGCGTTGGAGAAACTGTCCAAGTTTAATCCTAAGATTGGCTATCCTGACAAGTGGCGTGATTACTCGGCATTAACCATCAGTGACAAAGATCTGGTGGGTAACTACAAGCGTTACAATCGTTTCGAACAGGACTATCAGGTTGGCAAGATTGGCCAGGAAGTGGACCCGGTTGACTGGGGCATGACACCACAGACCATTAATGCCTACTACAGCCCGACACGCAATGAAATCGTGTTCCCTGCTGCTATTCTGCAACCGCCGTTTTTTGACCTCGAAGCCGAGGATGCCGTGAATTACGGTGCCATCGGCGCAGTGATCGGTCACGAAATAGGCCATGGCTTTGATGATCAAGGCTCAAAATACGACGGTGACGGTAACTTGCGTAGCTGGTGGACTGAGGAAGATCGCAAGGCCTTTGATGCATTGGGCGCGAAACTGGCAGAGCAGTTTGATCAATACGAGCCCATCGAGGGACAAACCATCAATGGTAAATTGACGCTGGGTGAAAATATCGGCGACCTGGCTGGACTGACCATTGCTCACAAGGCCTACGATCTCTCGCTGGACGGTAAACCATCACCAGAGATCGACGACTTGAGTGGTGATCAACGCTTCTTTATGGGCTGGGCACAGGTATGGCGCAATAAAATGCGAGAGGACGCCCTGCGAGCTAAGTTGATTCGTGGTCCTCATTCTCCGGGCGAATACCGGGTTAATGGCACTGTCATCAATATCGACAGCTTCCATGAGGCGTTCGATGTGAAAGAAGGGGATGCCATGTATCTGCCGCCAGAGGAGCGGGTGCAGATCTGGTAGTTAACAGAATGCATGCGATCAGCCCCGGCTTTGTCCGGGGCTTTTTTGTTATGGGTGACTTGATTCCAGCATTCTCTGGCACAAGTTTATAGGTAATCACTATGCAATTGGATTAGGCCGTTATGGAACACAGTACACGCCGTTTCAGCGTGGAGGGAATGAGTTGTGCCTCATGTGCCAACCGAGTTCAAAAAGCGTTGGAGGCCATCGATGGCGTTGACGCCGCCGAGGTGAATGCCAATGCCGATCAGGCACAGGTAAGGCTAAGTAAAACGGTCTCGTCGGTGGCCCTAGCCAGGGCGGTAAAGGACGCGGGCTATCAGGTGGCCACTCAAACGACGCTGATCCCCATCCAGGGCATGAGCTGTTCTTCTTGTGTCAGCCGGATCGAGAAGGCATTGGGAGAACGGCCAGATATTCTGACTGTGAGTGTGAGCCTGGCGAATGATGAAGCTTCCGTCACGCATTTTCGAGACTGGGATCCGCAGGCAGCGATGAGAGCCCTTAAAGAAGCGGGGTATCAAGGGCGAATAGACGACAGTGAATACGGGGATGAGCCATTGGAATCTCAGGATCCTTGGTGGCCGGTGGTACTGTCGGCTTTATTAACTCTGCCGCTGATACTACCTATGGTGGCCCTGCTGTGGGGACAGCACTGGATGTTGCCGCCCTGGTGGCAACTGCTACTGGCGACACCGGTACAGTTTGTACTAGGAGCGCGTTTTTACCGCGCGGCCTGGAGTGCATTAAAGGCGGGCACCGGTAATATGGATTTGCTGGTAGCCATAGGGACCTCCTCGGCCTTTGGCTTGTCTTTGTTTAACTGGTATCAGGCCAGTGTTAATGGTCATACACCGCAGCTGTATTTTGAGGCCAGCGCCGCCATTATTACCTTCATCCTGCTCGGCAAACGTCTGGAGTTGCGTGCCAAACGTCAGACAGCCAGGGCCATCCGTGGGCTGAAGCAGTTGCGCCCAGAAACGGTGGTGCGTGTGGAAGAAGGACAGACTCACCGGGTGCCGTTAACGGAGGTTGAAACTGGTCATGTACTGCGCGTGAAGGCCGGCGATCGTATTCCGGCGGATGGCAAGATTCTGGAAGGGCAAAGCAGTATCGACGAATCGGTTATCAGCGGCGAGTCCGTGCCGGTGACCAAGGCCGAAGGAGATAAAGTGGTGGGAGGAGCCCTTAATCTGGATGGCACCCTGGATATTGAGGTAACGGCTATGGGTCAGGATAGCGTGCTATCGCGCATTGTGACTCTGGTAGAGCAGGCCCAAATGGAGAAGCCGCCCATCCAGGCTCTGGTGGATCGGGTCAGTGCGATCTTTGTTCCAGTGGTTGTATTGGTGGCGGTGGTCACGTTTCTGAGCTGGTGGGGCATTAATGGAAACTGGCAGCAGGCGTTGATTAATGCTGTATCCGTGATGGTTATTGCCTGCCCTTGTGCGTTGGGCCTGGCAACGCCAGCAGCTATGATGGCCGGACTGGGGCGTGCAGCCCAGGCGGGCATTCTGATTAAAGATCCTGAAGCTATTGAGCAGGCCCGGCATATTCATACTCTGGTGTTTGATAAGACTGGCACCTTGACTCAGGGAAAGCCCGAGCTGACGAAGGTGGAAACGGAAGAGAGCGCCGAGACTCTGGTGGCTATTGCAGCGAGTTTGTCCCGGCACAGTGAGCATCCGCTGGGACAGGCAGTGATCGATTACGCCGAGCATCATCAGATCCAAATCCAGAACGCCGAGAAGGCCAAGGTCTTATCGGGTAAGGGAATTAGCGGGCAAGTGGATGGTAAGGATTATTATTTTGGCAGCGCCCGGTTGATGACAGAGCTAGGCGTTACACAGCGGCAGATGGAGCGACTCAAGGGAGAAGTAGACACCCAGGGAGCGAGTTTGTCTTGGATTGTGTTAAAGCAACAGGACAAACTGCAACTGCTGGGGCTCATGTTATTTAAAGACAGCCCAAGGGCAGATGCCAAACAAGCCGTCGAAAGGCTAAAGGGTATGGGTATTAATGTGTGGATGCTGACGGGCGACAACCAGAGCAGCGCCGAGGGTATGGCGCGCGAACTGGGGATTGAATATATCAAGGCTGATGCGTCTCCAGAGCAGAAAACCGAGCAGGTGAAAAAGCTACGGCAATCGCAATCCGGGGTGGCCATGATGGGCGACGGGATTAATGATGCGCCGGCGCTGGCCAGTGCGGACCTGGGACTGGCAGTATCCTCTGGCACAGAGGTGGCCATGGACGCTGCGGGGATAACTCTGATGCGTTCCAACCCCTCGCTGGCGGCCGCTGCGTTAGACATCTGTCGTCGTATACGGGTTAAGATTAAACAAAACCTGTTCTGGGCCTTCGTCTTTAACACGGTCGGCATACCACTGGCCGCTTTGGGTTATCTCAATCCCATTATCGCGGGAGCCGCTATGGCGCTGAGTAGCATCATGGTGCTATCAAACGCGTTGCTGCTTAGACGCTGGAAAGCCGAATAATCGGGTTCAGTAGCCTGGGACATTCATTGAAATGAATTAGGTATTGGCGCTCGGGGTGTTATTATTAATGCTAGGCCTGTTTATCTTTCATAGACGGGCTCTGCTGGAGATCACTTATTCATCCAGCAAGGCAGAAGGAGCGAAGTTTAGTGGGTCTAAATAAGCGACTGATAAGGCCGCTGGGTGGAAAAATGGTCTCAGCCCATCGGGCTGAGGCGAATGTGAACGATAAACAGGCCTTAGAGCATCAGCTTTTTGTGACACCGGTCCTATGGAGCAGATAGAGTTTTTTGAGATCCCCAGTCCCTGCATCGGCGTTTGTCAGGCCGGTAAACGGGGCTATTGTCTGGGATGTTATCGCTCCAGAGACGAACGGCTATACTGGCATAAGTTATCGCCAGACGTAAAACGTAAGATAGTGGCAGCCTGTGCCCGGCGTAAGCAGCGCGCAGAGTCTGCCCGTCGCCGCCAACAGCAGGTGGATAACAGCGAACAACAACAAACTTTGTGGGAAGACGAACCGGACCAATGATTTCCGAACAGCAAATTGCCGAGTACGCAAGCCATTCTTTTACCTTGCCGGATACCTGTAACAAGTTACGGTCTATGCTGGATGATGACAACACGGATATGGACGACATCGCCCGTGTGATCGCTCTGGATCCTGCTCTGAGTTCCAAGCTGCTCAAGTTGGCGAACAGCTCCTTATTTCGCTTTCCTTCTGCGGTGAGCTCTATTTCCAAGGCGCTTAACATTATTGGCGGTGAGGCCATGTATAATCTTGCCCTGGTAGAAACGGCCAACTCGGCGTTTAAGCACTTTGCCTCGCCCGGTATTGATTTGGTGCGTTTCTGGAAACAAAGTGTCTACTGTGCACTTATCGCAAAGCACCTCGGGAAGCACTGTCGGATTCGTGGTAGTGAGTACTTGTTTACTATTGGCTTGCTGCATCAGTTAGCCGAGGTGGTGGTGGCTAAGATGGATCCAGAGGTTGCCCAGCAATGCCAAAACCTGGAAGAAGAACAAAAACCCTGGGAACGTCAGAAGGAAATGTTGGGAGCAACCTACGCCGAATGCTCGGCGGCCATTCTGCGTCACTGGCAACTTCCGGAGCAATTTTGCTATGTGCTGTCCAATAACCACAACTTTGCTAAGGCCCTGGACAATAAAGAGGTTGCGATCCTTTATCTGAGCGCCCGTCTTGCGCTGCCTATGGCAGACCCCTCTTTTTCACAAAAGATGGGCATGAACGAAGACCTGATGAATACGTTGGCATTGGAAAGCTACGATATCACCAATATCACCCGACTGGTGACGATGGAAGCCAGTCAGTTGCTGGCGATAATGAATCCCGAAAACTTCCAGCCCACTGAAGAGTAACTCGTTATCGAGTTTCTATTCACCTTCCTTATGATTCAACCACCGTCATAAATAGCATTTATAATAACTATAAGTGAACTAAAGCCGTGGGAAATTTCATTCTGCGGCTAAAAGCCTTATAATTCGTGCGTTTAAAACAGGCTTGTCTGTTTGCCGAAGACTTTTTGGCTTGGGCTAAGGCCAGAGCAAGCGTCAGAGATCCTGCATGTTATTGCAGTCAACAAAAGAGGACGAAGTAGTGTTAGAAGCGTATCGCAAGCACGTAGAAGAGCGTGCCGCCGAAGGGGTGCCTCCCAAACCACTTAACCCCGAGCAAGTTGCCGGTCTGGTTGAACTGTTGAAAAATCCCCCCGCAGGCGAAGAAGATTTCCTGCTTGAATTGATTTCCGAACGCGTCCCTCCGGGCGTCGACGAGGCGGCTTATGTTAAAGCCGGCTTCCTGTCCGCCGTTGCTAAGGGTGAGATTAAATGCCCCATTATTTCCCGAGAAGAGTCCGTCAAACTGCTGGGTAACATGCACGGCGGCTACAACATTGAGACTCTGGTGGCGTTGCTGGACGATGGTCAGTTAGCTCAACTGGCGGCGGAAGAGTTAAAGCATACCCTACTGGTGTTCGATGCCTTCCATGATGTGGAAGAGAAAGCGAAAAACGGTAACACCATTGCTAAAGAAGTGATTCAGTCCTGGGCTGATGGAGAGTGGTTCACCCAAAAGGCGGACATTCCAGAGAAAATTACGGTTTCTGTATTTAAGGTAACTGGTGAAACCAACACCGATGATCTGTCTCCTGCCCCGGATGCCTGGTCTCGTCCTGATATCCCGCTGCACGCACGCGCCATGTATAAGATGGAACGCGATGGTCTGACACCCGAGCAGCCGGGTGAGGTAGGTCCACTGGCTCAAATCGAAGAAATCAAAGCCAAGGGACACCCTGTTGCCTTTGTGGGTGATGTTGTGGGTACCGGCTCTTCTCGTAAGTCGGCCACCAACTCGGTACTGTGGTTCTTTGGCGAAGAGATGCCAGGAGTGCCTAACAAGAAGGGTGGCGGTATCTGTATCGGTGGTAAGGTGGCTCCTATTTTCTTCAACACCATGGAAGATGCGGGCGCACTGGTCTTTGAAGCCGATGTGGATAATATGGAAATGGGCGATGTGATCGACATCTATCCCTTCGAAGGTGTTATCAAAAACCACGAAACCGGCGCAGTGCTGGCCGAGTATGACTATAAGTCCAAGGTAATCCTGGACGAAGTGCGTGTGGGCGGTCGTATCAATATGATCATCGGCCGTGGTCTGACTGAGAAAGCCCGTGAGTCTCTGGGTCTTGGACCGTCCGAACTGTTCCGCAAGCCAGAACAACCGAAAGATTCCAACGCCGGCTTCACACTGGCCCAGAAAATGGTTGGTAAGGCTTGTGGTATGGAAGGTGTGCGCCCCGGGACTTACTGTGAACCCAAGATGACCACCGTGGGCTCTCAGGACACCACTGGCCCTATGACTCGTGACGAGCTAAAAGACCTGGCTTGCCTTGGCTTTAACTCTGACTTGGTGATGCAGTCGTTCTGTCATACCGCCGCTTATCCTAAGCCGGTGGACATCGACACCCAGCACACCCTGCCTGACTTTATTATGAACCGTGGCGGTGTTTCTCTGCGCCCCGGTGACGGTATCATCCACAGCTGGCTGAACCGTATGTTGCTGCCCGATACTGTGGGCACCGGTGGTGACTCTCACACCCGCTTCCCGCTGGGCATTTCTTTCCCGGCCGGTTCCGGTCTGGTGGCATTTGCTGCCGCAACAGGCGTGATGCCGCTGGATATGCCTGAGTCAGTACTGGTGCGCTTTAAAGGCGAGCGTCAGCCCGGCATTACTCTGCGTGACCTGGTACATGCCATTCCGCTGTATGCCATCAAACAGGGGCTGTTGACCGTTGAGAAGAAAGGCAAGAAGAACGCCTTCTCTGGTCGGGTACTGGAAATCGAAGGTCTGGAAGATCTGACCGTGGAACAGGCCTTTGAGTTGTCCGACGCCTCCGCCGAGCGCTCTGCGGCCGGTTGTACTATCAAGCTGTCGGAAGACTCCATCGCCGAATATCTGCGCTCGAACATCACTATGCTGCGCTGGATGATCAACGAAGGCTATGGCGATGCTCGTACCCTGGAACGCCGCGCCCGCAAGATGGAAGAGTGGCTGGAAAACCCAGAAATGCTGCAAGCCGATGCCGATGCTGAGTACGCCGAAGTGATCGAAATCGACCTGGACGAGATCAAAGAGCCCATCGTCTGCTGCCCGAACGATCCGGACGATGCCAAGACCTTGTCCGATGTGGCCGGTGATAATGTCGACGAAGTCTTTATCGGCTCCTGTATGACCAATATCGGTCACTTCCGTGCCGCTGGTAAGTTGCTGGATAACCATAAAGGCAGCCTGACTACACGCCTGTGGATGTCGCCGCCGACTAAGATGGATAAGGCCCAGTTAATGGAAGAGGGTTACTACAACATCTATGGCCGTGCCGGTGTACGCACTGAAATGCCAGGCTGCTCGCTGTGTATGGGTAACCAGGCACGGGTTGAGCCGGGAGCCACAGTGTTGTCTACCTCGACTCGTAACTTCCCCAACCGTTTGGGTGATGGTGCCAATGTGTACCTGACATCCGCGGAACTGGCGGCAGTGGGTGCCATTGTCGGTCACATCCCAACGGCCGAGGAGTACATGGAGTACGCCAGTAAGATCGACTCCATGTCGGGTGACGTATACCGTTACCTGAATTTCGATCGCATGGATGACTTCAAGAAGGCCGAAGACGCGGCCAAAGAAGGGGTGATCCCAACACTGAATATTGCCTGAGGGTAATATTACTGTAATGCTATCAAGCCGGGCTCTCGCCCGGCTTTTTTATGGTCGGGCTTATGAGAGGATGTTGAGCTGACGCCTTTACCACCCGATGAAAGAGATGGCATTGACGCAATTGATGAGAGGGTAAATATGAAGAAGCTGTTGTGGATTGTTTTAATGGCTTTGCCGTTTATGACGTTGGCCGTGCCTGACCAAAGCCAGTTTTTTAGTGAGATAGAGGTATCGGTGAATGAGCAGTCGTATGTGCTTGAGTTGGCCGAGTCGCCCGGGCAGAGAGCGCGTGGATTAATGTATCGTGAGTCGCTGTGTGAAGATTGTGGCATGCTGTTTGTTTATTCCCGACCCAGGGTTATCAGTATGTGGATGAAAAATACTGCTATCCCGCTGGATGTGGCCTTTATCAAAGAAAATGGTGAGATTATCGCCATCAAGCAGATGCAGCCCTATGACTTAAGTTCGGTGACCTCAGAAAAGTCTGCTACCTATGCCTGGGAAGCCAATCAGGGGTGGTTTTCTGAGCAAGGCATCAAAGTGGGCGATAGGGTTGAAGTTAAAAAGTAATATAGTAGTTTAAATTTGAATAAGCGGTTGTTTTTTGAATAAAGATTACTGGTAAGTAGATATTTATGTGGAGGCGGGGGTTGAGAACCCCTTAACTTGGTTTTTTATTGCACTTTAATGACAACTTATTCATACAGGTGGGTGTAAATGTAAGGTAAATAAACTGTTTTTGCTGTGTTAGTTTGTTTGCAGCTAATCGAAGAGGCACCATCAGAAGTGCCACGCAGTAAACGGTGAGAAAGGACCCCGCCCGGGTCGATTAGTCATAAATATCAGGGAACCTTAACCTAAAACACAACAAAACAGGTAACCTTATGACATTTACCAAAACAACACTAACTACCGCAGCCATCGCTGCGCTTTCAGTTTCCAGCGCCATCGCCAAACCGCCACCAAAGGGCGGTGGTGGAGGTGGCGGTTCCGCAGGTTATGAGTACTATCAGGCCTGTGGTACTCCTAATAACAGTGTTTCGGTTTCACAAGCCTCGCTACTGATCGGCGGCGCCGATGCGGGCGCTACTGGTGAAATTGCAGCCACTCAATGGCTGGTGGATCATGCTTCCGGGGGGGATTATCTGGTACTACGTACAGGCGGTACCGGTGGTCAGGCTGACTGGATGTGTTCTACTTTTGGGGCCGATTTGGGCTCAGCGGCAGAGCTGTCTATCGATGATCGTGCTTCTGCGAATGACTCAACGGTTGCGGCTTATATTCAGGATGCCGAAATCATCTTTATCGCCGGTGGTGATCAGAATGAATATGAAGATTTCTGGAAAGGCACCCTGGTGGAAGATGCCCTGAACGATCACCTGAACGTGAAACAAGCGCCGATTGCCGGGACCAGTGCGGGTCTGGCCATTTTGGGCCAATCCTATTATGCGCCAGCGAATCTGGGCGTGTTGTCCAAGGAAATCCTGGACGACCCCTATCACAGTAATACTCAGGATATTAATCACGGTGACTTCCTGCAACATCCTCAATTGAGTGAGGTGATTACCGACACCCACCTGGACCGAGTCACTGGCAATGGTCGTAAGGCCGAAACTCGTCATGGTCGTACCTTCGGCTTCCTGGCACGCAGCGTTCAGGACAGAGGTACGCTGACGGCTCGTGCCATTGGTGTGGAAGAGGGCACCTTTGTAGCCCTGGATAGCAATAGCGTAGCTACTGTGTATGGTGAAGGTGCAGCCTACTTTATGCAGCCGAATAGTTATCCGGAACGTATTACCGCTGGTTCTACCCTGATCTGGGATAACAGTGGCCAGGCGGCCACCGTGTATAAAATCCAGGGTGACGCTAACGGTAATGGCAGCTTCGATCTGAATAGCTGGAGCGGTAGCGGTGGTAATAGCACCGACTGGTACACGACCGGCGGTTATGACAACTTTAACTGTCAGAGTGGCTGCTAACTAGCGGTCAGAATCCAATCGGATAAACGCCAGGCGTCCTAGTCGACGTCTGGCGTTTTTTTATGCTTAATTCGGATTGCGACGGGTATCTGGCAAGCCCCCGGTATGTAGCATCAGTATGCGGCTGCCGTGGGCAAAGACATTTTCTGCCATTAATTGTTTCACTGCCCAAAAGCACTTACCGCTGTAAACAGGCTCCAAAGCGATGCCGGTTTGTTGGGCAAAGTCACGGCAAAACTGCTCTAGCTGCTTTGAGCGTTTGGCATAACCGCCATGATGAAAGCCGTGATGTATGCGCCAGTTGGGGGAGTGAGCGTGCTCGCCGATTAGCTGTTCTACTGAGTCTTCTAAATAGCCTTGCCCTTTGAGTACGCCGATGCCATGCACCTGAATGTCTGGCCGGTGAACCAGCCCCGTCATCAGACCGGCCAGAGTGCCACCACTGCCTACCGGCAATACAATATGTTCAAAATCCAGTGGTTGCTCGGCCAGTAATTCGGCAACGCCTTTTAAGGCCAGTTGCTGACTGCCGCCCTCAGGAATGATCGCTGCCTGTGGGAACTCGGCTTTTAATCGATTCAGGTAGCCGGCATCGGTTCGGCGCTGATACTCGACTTTGGTCACAAAATGCAGCTGTGCGCCCCAGGCCCGCATATCCAATAACGTGGATGTCAGGTTATTCTGATATTGGCCACGAACGATAGCCTCGAGCCGAATGCCCAATTGATGGCAAGCAAAACTTAAAGCGTGTAGATGGTTAGAATGACCGCCGCCAAAGCTGACTATCTGCTTAACGCCTTGTCTCTCTGCGCCTTCGAGTGCGTATTTTAGTTTGCGCCACTTGTTGCCGGAGATTCGGGGATGAATTAAGTCATCCCTTTTAACCGCTATACTCAGAGCCTCAGAGCCAGGCCAGGACGGCGTAACAGGGCTGATCGGTGAGGGTAAACGCAGCTCTGCTTTAAGTTGCTTAACGGACATGGTGAGTTTGCTCTTTATGGCCAAACTTGAGAGCAAAACGCTTATGTTTGGGGTAGGGGCTAACATCCTTAATCAGTCCGTTGCTGACTTCTTTTTGTACCTGTTGCCACCAGTCAGGGTCGGTCAGCTCGGGGTGCAGGCGCATGAGCTCGTCTTTTAACGGCTTCTTGCCGACAATAAAGTGTCGAAACTGCTCGGGAAACACATCATCGGGTGCCACCGACAAGGTATCCAGCGCATAGGGGTCATCGGATTGAGGCAGGCGCTGAAAGCGTCGCTCGTTCATATAGCAGATTTCATCGTAGTCGTAGAAGATCACTTTGCCGTGGCGGGTAATGCCAAAGTTCTTGTGCAGCATGTCGCCTGGGAAAATATTGGCGGCAGCAATTTGCTTAATACAGCGTCCCAGGTCGTTTAATGCGTGAGTGATCTTGTCCGGGTCGGTTTCATGATCCAGGTAAAGATTCAGAGGGGTCAGTTTCTTCTCGATATAGGCATGTTTAATGATCAGGCTATCGTCGCCAATTTCAATGCTGTTGGCGCATTGCTCACGCAACTCTTGCAACAGTTCATCGCTGACACGGTTTAACGGCAGCCGGAAGTTAACATACTCATGTGTGTCGGCCATGCGACCCACGCGATCGTGCATCTTGACCAGCTTGTAGCGGTTGACCACGTGCTCCCGGCCAAACTTTTTGCTCTCGCCAAATTCATCCTTAATGATTTTAAATACGACACCGTACGAAGGCAGATGGAACACCGCCATCACCAATCCGCGTATGCCTGGCGCTACTTCAAATTGGTCGTGGGAATCTGACAGGTGTTGTAGGAAGTTACGGTAAAACACGGTCTTGCCATGTTTATAAAAACCCAGGCTGATATAGAGCTCGAAGTGCTTTTTGTTAGGCAGCAGCTCCTGCAAGAAGGCGACTACCTCGGCCGGGTACTGGGTGTCGGCCATAAAATAGGAACGGGCAAAGCCAAAAAGCCCACTTAAGTCGTGACGCTCGGTCAGTAGAGTATCAATATACAGCTCCCCGTTGTCGTTCAGTAGCAGGGCCAAGACAAAGGGATGAGACTGTTCGGCGGCGCACATGCGCCCAACCAGGTAGGCACCTTTATTGCGAAAGAATATGGGGTGCAGAATTTCCACGCTGGTCACCGACGCCAACTGTTTGCGACTGAAGGTTTGTCGCAGGTACTGCTCGCACCAATTGAAATCCCGCTCTTTATCTTCGAACGGACGATTAAAACGGTAGTCTTTTAAGATAGCGTGCAGCAGTTGTTGTACCGTACCGGTAGCATCATAGGTATTCACCACGGTGTGGCGTACCTGTCCGGCCAGATAACAACGGCTGGGCTGCACAAACATCATGTCGTTGTTGATCTTCTGGTGTTTAAAAATACGCCCGATAATGGAGTTATAGAAGGTTTCGGCCAGCTCAAACTGAGGATGGGCGTCTAAGATAGTCAGATAGCGCTGTTTGAGCCGCTGCCAGAAACTCTTATCCTGCTGGTGAGGATGCACCAACTGGTAGATCTCACTGACTGCTGCGGTGACCGCCTGATCGTAGATACTGATCCGCTCGCGCACTGCTTGCTGCACACCCTGCCAGTCGGCATGTTCGAATCGCTCCTGCGCGCCTGTCGTGATGCGAGTGTGCCAGCGGTAGCTTTTTTCAAAGCCTTTTAGAATAAGATAGGCGATTTGATGAATGTCGGAAGCGGTCATATGGGCTCTGTGGCGGGCTTTGTGTCTGTTTTATCAGAAGAGGGCCTGGTAGGGCCAGAGGTGGTGTTGCATATTTCCGTCTAAGTCGGGTAATCTGATTGATAATTTCAACGTCTAGTTAATAACCAAAACACGTCTTGACATATAGACGTCTATACGGCAAATTGGCCCCATGATGATGATTTCGATGCGCACCACCACCATTATTATTACCACCCCTCGCAGGATGGTCGCCGGGTAGTGCCATAAAGAGAATTCAACGAAACCCGCGACCTGACAGGAAGCGGGTTTTTTTTTACGTAAACACCCATAAGCCGGTAGAACAGAACTGCCGGCATGCAAAACCAGGAGCAGCACAATGAAGGTAATGAAATTTGGAGGGTCCTCGCTGGCCGACGCCGACCGCTATTTGAAAGTCAAGGATATTACCCTGCAAACCCATACCGAAACTGGTGCTGCCATCGTGCTGTCCGCCCCAAAGGGTGTGACCAATGCCCTGTCGCTATTGGTGGAACAAGCCGTCAGCGGTCAGGACTATCAGGAGCTGCTGGCCAAGCTGGATATGACCTTAAAAGGCATTGTCAGTGACTTGGCCAACAGCCTGGATAACGTGAAGGCCGACTTTTTAAACGAGTTTATCGAACAGCGGCTGGACGAACTGACCGAAGCACTGGCAGGCGTCAAGTTACTGCACACCTGTCCCGACTCTGTGACCGCCAAGCTACTCTCAATCGGCGAATATGTGAGTGTGAATATCTTCAGTGCCATCCTTACTGCTCTGGGGCAAAACAACCGGATTATCGATCCGGCCTACTATGTGGTCGCTGAAGGCGAATACCTGGACAGCATCGCCGATGTCGAGCAGAGCAAGGCGCGTTTTCATGATGTGCCTGTGGGCAAAGACGAAGTACTGATCATGCCAGGCTTTGTTGCCTCTAATGAGCAGGGTGAGAAGGTCACATTGGGCCGTAACGGTTCTGATTACTCAGCTGCGATTCTGGCTGCCTGCATCGATGCCCAGTGCTGTGAGATCTGGACCGATGTGGACGGCGTCTACAATGCCGACCCGAATCAGGTGGACGGGGCCGTGTTACTGGATAAGCTGACCTATCAGGAAGCCATGGAACTGTCTTATTTTGGTGCCAAGGTGCTGCATCCGAAAACCATTGGTCCCATCGCCCAGCACCACATTCCTTGTTTGATTCGCAATACTCTCAACCCAGCGGCGCCAGGGACCCTGATCAGCAATGAAGCCAGTGATATCTGGACCAGTGTGAAAGGCATTTCTCACCTATCCGATATGGCCATGTTTAATATTGCCGGCCCTGGCATGAAAGGCATGGTAGGTATGGCCAGCCGGGTGTTTGAGGTGATCTCCAACGGTAATATTTCCATCAGCCTCATCACTCAGTCGTCGTCAGAGTACAGCATTAGTTTCTGTGTGCAGGGGAAAGATGCCCGGCGCGCCCATGCTTTGCTGGAGGATGCGTTTGAACTGGAGCTGGCCAACCAATTACTGGAGCCCATTGAGGTACTAGAGGGGCTGGCCATTGTGTCGCTGGTTGGCGATGGCATGAAAAAGGCCAAAGGTCTGGCAGCGAAATTCTTTGGTTCACTGGCACAGGCCAGAGTGAATATAGTGGCCATTGCCCAGGGCTCATCCGAGCGATCGATTTCGGCAGTGGTGGAAGCCAAAAAAGCGAAGGAAGCGGTAAAAGTGGTGCATCAGAACTTCTTTACGAACCTGCATACCATTGATTTATTCCTTATTGGTTGCGGCACAGTGGGCGGCGAATTTCTCGAACAGATTGCCCGTCAACAGCCACAGTTGTTGAAGCGTAATATCAGCCTTAAGGTCTATGGCATTGCCAACAGCAAGCAAGTATTGCTGCAAGAAGGAGGCATCGACCTGACCACCGACTGGCGAGCGGCGCTGAGCGCCAGTGAAACACCGTTTTCCATCGAGCTGGCTCAGGACTTTGTGCAGAACAATAGTCTGATCAACCCGGTGATTGTGGATTGCACCACCAGTACCTACATTGCCGACCAATATGTGGATATGATGGAAGCGGGCTTCCATGTGGTGACGCCAAATAAGAAGGCCAATACGGCGGCGATGGATTTCTATGATGCTCTGCGGGATACCGCACAAAAGACCAATCGCCAGTTCTTGTACGAGACTACCGTGGGCGCAGGTCTGCCAGTGATCGAGAATCTGCAAAAGTTGATTTACGCCGGCGATGAACTGACCCAGTTTGAGGGGATTCTGTCCGGTTCTTTATCCTTTATCTTTGGCAAGCTGGATGAGGGCCTGAGTTTGTCGGAGGCCACCAAAGTGGCGCGGGATAAAGGGTTTACCGAGCCCGATCCCAGAGACGACCTGAGTGGCATGGATGTGGCCCGTAAGCTACTGATTATGGCGCGAGAGTCTGGCCTGGAGCTGGAAATCGACGACATAGAAATCGAGTCTGTGATTCCCGAAGATTTCGATGCTGAAGGTGATGTAGACACCTTTATGCAAAAGCTTCCTGGCCTTGATAAGGCCTTCGGAGAACGCCAGAAGTCGGCCGCCGGTGAAGGTAAAGTTCTAAGGCACGTAGGTACCATCGAAAACGGTAAGTGTAAGGTGGGCATTCAGGCAGTGGACAGTAGCCACCCGCTCTATGCGATTAAAGACGGCGAAAATGCCCTGGCCATTCATAGCCATTACTATCAGCCTATTCCCTTTGTGATCCGCGGTTATGGCGCGGGTGCGGCGGTGACCGCTGCCGGGGTGTTTGCCGATGTGCTCAGAACCATGCCTTGGAAACAGGAGTGATGATGGACTTTAATCCCGTTAAGGCATACGCCCCCGCATCCATTGGCAATGTTAGTCTGGGCTTTGATCTCCTTGGGGCAGCGCTAAAGCCTGTCGATGGAACGCCATTGGGCGATGAGGTGGAGGTCCGGCAGGCAAAGCAGTTCAGCTTGAGCATCAAGGGGCCTTTTGCCGATAAACTGCCGGGTGATCCTAAGGATAATATCGTCAGTCAGTGTTACGACTATTTTCACCAGCAATTAGGCGAGGAAAGTCAGACACTGCCCGCCGCAGCGATGACGTTATATAAAAATTTGCCCATCGGCAGCGGCCTGGGCTCCAGTGCCTGTTCAGTGGTCGCGGCCTTTAATGGCTTAAATGCGTTTTATGGCAAACCTTTCACTCAGAACCAGTTATTATTGATGATGGGGGAACTGGAAGGCCGTATCAGCGGTAGCATCCATTACGATAATGTGGCGCCCTGCTATCTGGGCGGTATGGTATTGATGGCCGAACACGCTGATACCGTTGCGGTAAACCTGCCGGTATTTGAACACTGGTACTGGGTGACCTGCTACTCGGGTATTAAGGTCTCCACTGCCGAGGCGCGTGATATCCTGCCTAAGCACATCCCCATGGCGGATACACTGGCCTATGGCCGCCAGTTGGCTGTTTTTACTCATGCGCTGCACAGTGGCAATGAAACACTGGCGGCGGCCATGATGCAGGATGTGATTGCCGAACCATATCGTAAGCAACTTCTGCCTCGCTTTGATGAAGCCCGGGATTTTGTGATGCAAAACTCAGGGTTGGCGTTCGGTATCTCCGGTTCCGGCCCCACGGTATTTGCCGTAACCAACTCTAAGGCCAGCGCCGAGAAAATTAACCAATGGCTAACCCAGAACTACATTCAAAATGAACAGGGTTTCAGTCATATTTGTCAATTGGATCTACAGGGATCAACAGCAACGAAGGTGTCATCTTGAAACTCTTTAATTTAAAATTGCCCGAACAACAAGTCAGCTTTCAACAAGCGGTGAAGCAGGGGTTGGGTAAGAATCAGGGCTTGTTTTTCCCCGAGCAGCTGAAAGCTTTTGACGATATCGACGCACTACTATCTCAGCCACTGGCGGTGCGTTCAGCAACGATCCTTCAGCGTCTGATCGGTGACGAGATCCCTGCCGAACGCCTGCAAAAAATGGTGACCCGGGCATTTAATTTCCCGGCGCCACTGGCAGAAGTTAAAGATAGTATTCATTGTCTGGAGTTATTCCACGGGCCAACGCTGGCCTTTAAAGACTTCGGGGCGCGCTTTATGGCTCAGTGTCTGGCAGAATTCGCCAAGGACGAGCCGATCACCATTTTAACTGCGACATCCGGCGATACCGGCGCCGCCGTAGCTCATGCCTTCTACGGCATTGATAATATCAATGTGGTTATCCTCTATCCCAAGGGGAAGATCAGCAGCCTGCAGGAGAAGCTGTTCACTACTTTGGGTGGTAATATCCACACGGTTGCCGTGGAAGGGGATTTTGACCAGTGCCAGTCGTTGGTCAAGCAAAGCTTTGATGACGATGAGACCCGCGAAGGCGTGCATCTGAACTCGGCCAACTCAATTAATATCAGCCGCTTAATGGCGCAGGTATGTTACTACTTTGAGGCCGTCGCCCAGCTGGATAAGCGCGAAGATATCGTCGTATCGGTGCCCAGTGGTAACTTTGGTAATCTGACCGCAGGGATGATCGCCAAGGTTTTGGGTCTTCCTATTGCTCACTTTATTGCGGCCACAAACGTTAACGATACCGTGCCACGCTATCTGAAAACCGGCGATTGGGCGCCGAATCCCACGGTGGCCACCATGTCCAATGCCATGGATGTGAGCCAGCCCAATAACTGGCCGCGTGTGGAGGCGCTGTTTGAATATGGGTATCTGGATAAGTCGATACTGAACAGTGTTGCGGTAGACGAGCAATACACTCAGTTGGCCATGCGTGAGCTACTTAGTGAAGGCTATGTGAGCGAGCCTCATGCTGCGGTGGCCTATAAAGCATTAAAACGCCAGTTAGAACCAGGCCAGCAGGGGATTTTCCTGGGCACAGCGCACCCTGCCAAGTTCCGCGATACCGTGGAAAACGTGCTTGGCCAGCCTATCAGTTTGCCGCAAGAACTGGCAGAATGCGCCGGCAAAGAGAGCTTGTCTGAATCTCTTGCCCCCGATTTTGCTGCCCTTAAGGCGCATTTGTTTGAGGTTGCCAAAGCGTAAGGAGTGTTTGTGACCACCTGGAGCGATGTTCTTGGTAAGGAAAAACAACAAGGCTATTTTCAGGATATTATGACTAGGGTGGCTCAGGAGCGAGCCGCCGGTAAGGTCATCTATCCGCCACAGGAACAGGTATTTAATGCCTTTAAAGCTACCGAGTTTGACCAGGTAAAAGTGGTGATCCTGGGGCAGGACCCCTACCACGGCCCCAATCAGGCTCATGGTTTGTGTTTCTCAGTGCAACCCGGCGTTCAGCCACCACCGTCGCTTAAGAATATGTACAAGGAGCTCGCCAGCTCGGTACCGGGGTTTTCGATTCCTCAGCACGGATATTTGCAAAGCTGGGCCGAGCAAGGGGTGTTGCTACTCAACACGGTGCTGACGGTGGAGCAGGGAAAAGCCCATTCCCACGCTAAGATCGGCTGGGAGCACTTTACTGACAGGGTGATTGAACAGTTGAATCAGCACCGAAGTGGCCTGGTTTTTTTGCTCTGGGGCAGCCATGCCAAGAAAAAAGGGCAGTCTATCGACCGTGACAAGCACCATGTGCTGATGGCACCACATCCCTCACCGCTGTCGGCCCATCGCGGCTTTCTCGGCTGCGGGCACTTTGCTCGAGCCAACGACTATTTAACCGAGAAGGGCACACCGCCAATCGACTGGCGCCTACCCACTCAGCTCTAATATGCCAATAGAAACAAGAAAGCCCCGCGTAGGCAGGGCTTTCTCTTGCTACAGACCGGCTTCGTTGAGCTCGTAATCCAGTAGCATGTCCATTTCGGACAACTCTTTGCGCAACTTGTATTGGTCATGAATGGCTTCTATTTCCCGCCACTTTCTTTTTTTACTGTTAGTGGTTTTGGTAGGACGTGACTCTATATCTAACATCGACATCAAATCTGATTGATCCACGGTAACTCTCCTATATGTCTACCACAGGCATTGGTATATCACAGCGCCATCAAAACTAAAATAGTTTTATTTACTTTTGTTTAACAAAAAATGAAGCTTTGGTGACAAAAGAATAGGAAAGTAAGGAAATACAGGAGACCGGTCATGGCCTCCTGTTAGAGCCCCGGTATTGCCTACTGAGCGTTGCGAAAGCGCTCGATTAAGGCATTAGTTGAGCCATCCAGATCCAATGCAGCGTCGGCATTTTGGATTTTATCCAGTACCTGGTTGCCCAGTACCTTGCCCAGTTCCACGCCCCATTGATCGAAGGAATTGATGTTCCAGATGGCGCCTTGCACAAACACCTTGTGTTCATAGAGGGCGACCAGGGAGCCCAGCGTTCTGGGATCGAGCTGTTCAAACAGCAGGGTATTGCTGGGCTTGTTGCCCGGCATTGTCTTGTGAGTGGCCAGTGAGACGCGCTTTTCTTCGCTCAAGCCTTTATCCTCTAGCTCGGCATAAGCTTCTTCATACGTCTTGCCCTGCATTAAGGCCTGAGTTTGACCAAAGCAGTTGGAGGCCAGCATGGCGTGGTGAGTCGCATCCTGATTCGGTACCTTAAG